>DAORNP010000180.1:2526-6506 GCA_035441065.1 Flavobacteriales bacterium
CCAGATCGAGATCCTGCTGCCCAAAATGGGCGAGAGCGTTGCCGAAGCCACCATCACCAAATGGCTGAAGAAACCCGGCGATGCGGTTGCCGCCGATGAGCCCATCGTGGAGATCGCCACGGACAAGGTGGATAGCGAGGTGCCTGCACCCGAGGCCGGCATCCTGAGCGAGCAACTGGTGAAGGAAGGCGATGTGGTGAAGGTGGGACAGCCTATCGCGCGCATCGGATCGGCGGCCGACGGTGGCTCGGCTCCGGCAGCCGCACCTGCCGCAGCACCTGCGCCCGCACCGGTGAAAGCCGCAGCGGCCCCTGCTACCGTTTCAGCGAGCAATGGGCATTCAGCCGTCGCTGAGTCGTCCGGCCCTGTGAGCCGCACGGGTCCCAGCGGCAAATTCTATAGCCCCTTGGTGCGCAACATCGCCGAGAGCGAGGGCATCAGCATGGCCGAACTGGAATCCATTGCCGGCACAGGCGAAGGCGGACGCGTAACGAAGAAGGACGTCCTCGGCTACCTGCCGAATCGTGGTTCGGCTACCGCACCTGCTCCAGCGCCTTCCGCTCCGGCTCCTGTCGCTGCTCCCGCACCCACGGCTGCCCCAGCACCCACGGCTGCCCCGGCTCCCGTTTCAGCCCCGGCCCTGGTGCCCGCCGCAGGCGATGAGATCATCGAGATGGACCGCATGCGCCGCTTGATCGCCGATCACATGGTGATGAGCAAGCGCACCAGTCCGCACGTGACCAGCTTCGTGGAGGCCGACGTGACCAACCTGGTGCTCTGGCGCGACAAGGTGAAGAAGGCCTTCGAACAGCGCGAGGGCGAGAAGCTCACCTTCACCCCGGTCTTCATCATGGCCATCGTTCAGGCCATCAAGGAGATGCCCATGGTGAACGTGCAGGTCGAGGGGTACAGCATCATCCGCAAGCGCGACATCAACATTGGCATGGCCGCCGCGATGCCCAACGGGAACCTGATCGTGCCGGTGATCAAGAACGCCGACCAATTGAATCTCGTGGGCTTGGCCAAACGTGTGAACGACCTGGCGAACCGGGCGCGCACCGGCAAGCTGCTTCCTGACGAGGTGGCCGGCGGCACCTACACCGTGACCAACGTGGGCACCTTCGGCAACGTGCTGGGCACCCCGGTGATCAATCAGCCCCAAGTGGCGATCATGGCTACGGGCGCCATTCGCAAGAAGCCTGCGGTGATCGAGACCCCAGCCGGCGACATGATCGGCATCCGCCACCAGATGTTCCTGAGCCATAGCTACGACCACCGCGTGGTGGATGGTGCATTGGGCGGGCGTTTCGTGCGTCGCGTGGCCGACATCCTCGAGGCATGGTCCGTGGACCAGCCGTGGTGATCATAGCCGCCTGAAGGAAAATTCTACTTTAGCCCCTGCTCTTCAGAACCGAACGCGCCAAGCCGATGACCCTTCGCTACCGCAGTCTTCTCTCAGCCATCTGCGTATTGCTCACCGCAGCCTCAATGGCCCAAGGAGGCAATACCTCTTTCAACTGGAAGTTCGAGGAGGCCTCGAAGCTGATGGAAGAGAAGCTGTTCAATCAAGCGGCCGAAATCTGGAAGGAGCTCGTAACCGAGCAACCGGAGAACGCCAACCTGAACTACCGCCTTGGTCTGAGCTATTTCAGCTCTTACAACCAGAAGGCGAAGGCGCTACCCTACCTCGAGAAGGCTTCGATGCTGCGCAAGAGCAAGGGATACGGTGGCTTCAACACCACCGGCTACGACCCCTTCGATCCGCGTGAGACCAATGCGCCGGTGGAGGTGGACTACTACCTGGGCCGCGCCTATCACCTCAATGAGCAGTTCGATAAGGCCGATGTCTTTTACCAGAAGTTCCTCGACGGCGTTGACGCACGTCACGCCATGCGCCCATTGGCCGCGCGCGGAAAGGAGCAAACGGCGAACGCGCGCGAGCTGCGCAAGAACCCACTGGGCTATCAGGTCAGCAACGTGGGCCCTGTGATCAACAACGACCACCCCGACTTCAGCCCCGTGCTCTCTGTTGACGGGAATGCACTTTTCTACACTTCGCGCCGGGTCCGCCCGGACAGCTCGAATAAGAACGTACTGGACCCGATCGCCGGTATGCCGTTCGAGAACATCTACGTGAGCTACAAGGACCGCGAAGGCAACTGGCAAACTCCCGAACTGCTCAACATCAACCCGAGTGGTGCCGGCCACCTGGCCTCGGTGAACGTGGCCGCCGATGGCCAGACGCTCTTCATCTACCGCGATGACGGGGGCGATGGCAACATCTACGAGAGCAAGCTGGTGGGTGAGGTCTGGACCGACCCCGTGTTGATGAGCAGCGACATCAACACACGCTCTTGGGAGACCCATGGCGCCCTCTCCGCCGATGGCAACACCTTCTACTTCATCAGCAATCGCCCCGGCGGACAGGGTGGCCGCGACATCTACCGTGTGGTCCGTCTGCCCAATGGGCAATGGAGCAAATCGCAGAACCTGGGCAACGTGGTGAACACGCCTTACGATGAGGACGGCGTCTTCATCCACCCCAACGGCCGTACCATGTACTTCAGTTCGGTGGGCCACAACAGCATGGGCGGCTTCGACATCTTCCAGACCGAGCAGCAGGATGATGGCACGTGGACGCCACCGGTGAACCTGGGCTATCCGCTGAACACGGTCGATGACGATGTCTTCTTCATTACCACAGCCGATGGCCGCCGCGGCTACTTCAGCAGCGACCAGATCGGTGGCTTCGGCGAAAAGGACATCTACTTCGTGGACCTGCCGAGCGAGATGGAGGCCGAAGGATTGGCCGTGCTCAAGGGCTTCATCATTCCTGCCCCCGGCGAGAGCCTTCCGCCCAGCACCATCCTGTATGTCACTGACAAGACCACCGGCGAGGTGAAGACCTACAAGCCCCGTCAGCGCGACGGCGTGTATGTGGCCATCCTTCCTCCCTGCCGCGAGTACAACCTCGACTACCGCGTGAACGACAAGACCGTTCACACCGAGGACATCTTCGTCGAATGCGAGAGCTCCTATCAGGAGATCAACAAAGAGATCTACCTGGCGCCTGTATCGCTAGGGGGCCCTGCCAGCATCGTGGACCTGCCGAAGGGATCGCCGCCGGGCAAAAAGGAGAAGGGCCAGCCCGTGAAGCCGAAGGACAAGGTGAAGGATGGCATCGTGGATGGCACCGAGATGATCAAGGATCCGGTAACGGGCAAGGAGCGGCCGAAGACCGATGCCGAGAAGGAAAAGGACAAGACCGGCAAGTACGTGGCGCCCGATGCCAGCTATGCGGATGAGTTCGCCAAGTACTACGCTTACAACGTGAAGGACATTGACCAGAGCGACGCGCGCTGGAAGCAGTTCATCGACGTGGTGGTGAAGCTGATCGCTGAAAAGGGCGAGGCGCGCATCGTGATCGATGGCAGCGCCTCGAAGGTGCCCACCAAGACCTTCGGCACCAACGAGAACCTGAGCAAACAGCGCATGGAGGACGCCCGCAAGCGCCTGGTGGAGGCCGTGCAGGCCCGTGGCAGCGACCCCAACAAGCTCATGCTCGAAGCGGTGAACCACTTGGTGCAAGGACCCAGATACACCGGCGACTACCAGAACACCGAGAAGTACGGCAAGTTCCAGTTCGTGAAGCTGAAGGCCCGGTGATCGCACTTCCTGTGAAGAACTTCAAGAGCCCCGGCCGCAAGCCGGGGCTCTTCTTTGTTGACCTTCGCAACAATGAAGCTCGCCCTCGAACGCCCCCTCGCCTTCTTCGACCTGGAGACCACCGGCACCCGCATCGGGAAGGACCGCATCGTGCAGATCGGCATCGTGAAACTCGCTCCCGGCGGCAAGCGCACGAGTTGGCAACAATTGGTGAACCCCGGCATGCCTATTCCTGCTGAAGCCACCGCCGTGCATGGCATCACCGACCTCGATGTGGCCATGGCGCCGAAGCTGGAGGATGTGGCCGATGAGGT
>DAORNP010000181.1:0-4435 GCA_035441065.1 Flavobacteriales bacterium
ATTCGATGTCGGCCAGGATATGGAAGAGGCGGTGCTGAAGATCAACAGCCGCCTCTCCATCCTAATCTTCCTGCTGCTCTCGGTGCTCTTTGTGACCAAGGCCATCAGAGTTGCGCGCGGCCTTTACACCATCTCGCTCTTCACCCTTCCGCTGCTGTTGAGCTTCTCGCTGCTGGTGTACCAAGTCGTGAGCATGCCCTTCTTCGCCGCGATCCTCGGCCGTGTTTCGAAGGAGGATGTCACCTCCTTCAACGGCCGGAGCTACATCTGGGAGGCCATCGGCGATTGGCTGGCCACCGACCGCACCGGCCTGTTGTTCGGCAATGGGTACAAGGGGCATTACGCGCTCCGGCTCTATGACCAAGTGGCCGTTCTCTGGGGCACGGATCACAGCTACAACATCCATTCGCACAGCACCTTCGCAGAGGTGCTCGTGTCGCAAGGCGTCCTGGGCGTGCTGCTGCTCTACGTGTTGTTCTGGAAGGGCTTCAAGCACTATCGCATCGGATACCTCGCTGGCGCCACGCAGGCCCCCCTCTTCGCCGGGCTGTGCTACCTGCTCTTCATCTGGCAGATCGACATCTTCTGCTACGGCACCGACCTGGGCCATGTGATCCTGTTTAGCATGCTCGCGCCGCTATGCGTTCGCGGAGCAGCCGGACAGGCGAACCTCCTGAAATGAGGAAGCCCGCCAGCGGCGGGCTCCTCCGAAACAGATTCTTGTATCACAGCACGCTGATGCGCTGCTGGCTTCGCTGGCCTTCCTGATCCATCACCACCACGTAGGTGCCGGCGCTCATCTCTTCGGGCAGGCTGAAACTCGACTGGCCTGCGGCCACGCGACCGCTCCAGATCAACTGGCCCTGAAGACCGACGAGCTGCACCAAGGCCGGGGCGTTGCCGCCGACCGCCACCGTGATCACCGAGCCGCGCTCCGCTGGGTTCGGGAATACCAGGAAGCCATCGGCTGCGGCTACCGCCGCTTCCTCCTCAACGGTGGTGCTCAGGCACTGGTCGTCGTTCTCCTTGATTAGGATGATCGACTTGTAGGGCTGAACGGTCACGGAGCCGTGGTAGAGGTTACCATCCACGTCGCTCCAGCAACCGACCAGGTCGAAATCCTGCACACCCGCCTGCTCGTTCACCACGATGATCTGGCGCTCGAGGGGATTCACAGGCAGGGCCTGCACGCGCTCCAGCACCACATTGTCGAGGTAATAGATGCCATCGGTGTAGTGGCAGGTGAACATCAACGAGCCCTGATCCGTGCGGTCGCTCTGGAATATGTGCTCCACATCACGGCGCTGGGTATCGTATGAGTAGATGCGCTCTCCCACGCGCCAGGGGTTATCGGCTTGGCTGTTGGCCTTGAAGCCCACGGTGAACTCGCCCATGATGTCGCTCACCACGCTGAACTTCATGCGGTACCACGCACCGTTCTGTATGCCCACCGTGGTGCTGTGCCTGAGGTTGTGCGTTCCGTAGGTGGCGTTGCTGGTGAAGCTGTTCTTGAGGCAACCGTTGTCGAGGCGGGCGGTGTTGTGGGTGATCTGCCCTTGACTGGGCCATCCTGTCCATCCGTTCACGTTGCTGGCGAAGTTGCTATTTGGCACCGTGACGGTCTCGAGCACCTGCGTCACGTTCATGCTGGGGAGGCGGAGCGGGCTCCGGGTACCCGTGGGGTCCTCATTGTGATCGGCCTGCCAGCGCTCGAGCGTGTAGTAATTGTGCGCGCCGGTAATGGAGTTGCGCATGTAGATGCTGCGGTCGTTGTACGGGTTGAAGTAGTAGTTGCCGGTGAAGGTGCCGAAGTCCACCCAGTTGGCGCTGTAAACATGGTACTGCTGGATGAGGAGCTGGTCCTTGTTGAGGCTGTACAGCTTGTTGCCGCTGTACACCGTGTTATACGCCGGAACGTGGTATGGCGCGGTGGCGCCGGGACCGTTGTAGTTGCTGTAGTCGGAGATGAAGAGCTGGATCTGGTTGTTGAAGAGCACATTGTCCTCAATGCGGTTCCCGGTGAATTCCATGGTATGGTCCACGTACATGCCGGAGCCCTTGCAGTTCATCACCGTATTGCCCTTCACGAGGATGTTCTTGTTGTACACGTTGCCGAAGTAGATGCCCATGCAGATGGGAACGGAATGGATCCAGCCGATGGCGCTGCTCTCCACATCGCCATTGAGGTCGCGCACCACGTTGTCGCGGATGATGGCGCCGTCGGTGCTGTCGAAGGTGATGCCCGCGCCATCGTTCAGGATGGCCATGCTGTTGATCACCAGGTTGCGCTCCACTCGGGCATTGTGGTTCACGGCGATGCCGCAGTAGCCCACGTTCTCCAACCTGTTGTCGCGCACGATCATGTCCTGGCCATTGGTGCCGATGCCGAGGTAGCCCATGTTCTGCTCGCCAAGGCCCTTCACCATGGCGATGTTCAGCAGATTGCAGTGCTCGAGGATGGTGTTGTTGTCGAGCAGCGAGATGCCGGTGGCATAGGTGCGCTGAACATCAAGGTGGTGGAAATGCTGATTGTTGCCGGTGCTGTAGATCGCCTGGCGCGTATCGGAGAACGTGCAGTTCATCGCTTCCAGCTCATACGTGCCGGAGAGGCGGAGACTGGCCGCTGTATGGTGGCGCATGTGCAGGCCATCGACCTTGATGTGGTGGCGCTGCCAGCCCACATACACGCCGTTGTCAAGCACTGCGGCCTCCACCGTGACATTGTTCGGGTTGGCGTTGTTGGGGCACCAGATGTAGAGCATGCCCGCGGCGCGATCGTGGAACCACTCTCCCGGCGCATCGAGCAGCTCCAGCTTGTTGCGCAGGTAGTAGCCCCACTGCCACGTGCCAAGGTTGTTGCCCGTTGCGGTGTGCGTAAGGGTGCTGTTGCTGAAGGCCGATACATAAGCGGTGTCGTAGCTCCAGTTGGTGGTGCGGATCACAGCGGTCGCGCCCGTCCAGTAGCCGTTGGCCTGGGTGAGCTCGCTGTCGGTGAGGCTGGTGCTGGTGCCTTGATCCACGCGCAGCCAGCCGGTGTTGGGGAAGCGCGCCAACTCCTGAAGCGCGCCGTTCACGTACACGTACTTCATCGCGGTCGTGATCGGGGCCCGCCAGATGTTCCCGCTGTGCTGCACCCAGCCGGTCACAGCCACGCTGCCGCTGATGATGGGCTGCGCTCCGCTGCCATACGCCCCGATCTGGATGGGATTGCTCGCATTGCCGCTGCTCATGATGCTCAGCTTGCCGCGATACTCGCCGCCGCGCTGGAACAAGATGCGGTCGCCCGGCTGGAAGCTGCTCGTGAGCTGGTTGGCGCGGTCGATGGTGCGCCACGCCGTGGCCTGGCTCGTGCCGTTGTTGCTGTCGTTGCCCGAAGGCGAGATGTAATAGGTGGCGCTGCGCACCGCGAAGGCCGTGAGGGCCGTGGCGATGAAGAGCAGTGCGCGGGTGTTGAGGATCTGCATGGGTCGGTGAACTTGGGCCGTTCAACCGGGGAGCCCACGCCAACGTTCGTGAAACTCGACCGGGAGAAGGTCGCTCCCGACGAACGGGCGTTTCCTCCGACGAAAGCCCCTCCCCTAACCGCCGAAAACCGGGAGCGTCGCAACGAGCAGGCGGGGTGCATTCGACCGCGCGGCAATTCCCCATGGATGGCCATTGACCGTTCCAATTAGCACCTTTCGCATAACCCGAACGCATCTTCGCGCCACTTCTCCCGTTGAACGCCATTTTACCAACGGCACGCCTCGATCCAATAGACCTCAGACCTTGAACAGCGGCATGCGACTTCTCATCACCGGAGGATCCGGCTTCATCGGCACCAACCTCGTGGAGCACTGCCTGGCCCAAGGCATCTCGCTCATCAACCTCGATTGGAACCCGCCCTTGAACCCTGCGCACAGGGACCATTGGCGTGAAGCCGACATCCTCGACGCCGCCGCCATGGCCAAGTCCTTGGACAACTTCAGGCCCACGCACGTGGTGCACCTGGCGGCCCGCACCGATACCGAGGAACACGTGGATGTGGATGCCTACCGCCAGAACCACGAGGGTACCCGCATCTTGCTCGAAGCGGTGAAGCGATGCCTCAGCGTGCAGCGCATCATCGTCACCAGCACGCAGTTCGTGTGCGAAGCGGGCTACCAGCCGAAGCATGACCTCGATTTCAAGCCGTTCACCGTCTATGGCGAATCGAAACGGCTCACCGAGATGGCCACCCGCGAGGCGGGCCTGCGCTGCGAGTGGACCATCATCCGACCCACCACTATCTGGGGCCCGTGGAGCCTGCGCTACCGCGATGTGCTCTTCAAGGTGATGCGCAAAGGACTCTACTTCCACCCCGGCCGCCAGCGCGTGGTGCGCTCTTACGGCTACGTGGGCAATGTGGTGTGGCAAATCATGCGCATGCTCGAAGCCCCATCCGAACGCGTGCATG
>DAORNP010000181.1:4449-6412 GCA_035441065.1 Flavobacteriales bacterium
ATCAGCCCTTCGACCTGAAGCTGTGGGTGGAAGAGGTCTCGAAGCAACTGGTGGGCAAACCCGTGCGATACATCCCCAGTGCCCTCGTGCGTACACTTGCCCTCGCCGGTGACCTGTTCAAGGCCCTGCGCCTCCCCTTCCCCATCACCAGCGGCCGGTACCGGAGCATGACCAGCGATTACATCACGCCCATGGACCGCACCATCGCCGCCGTAGGCGAAGCCCCCTTCACCATGGCCGATGGCGTGAACGCCATGGTTCGCTGGTACGACGATGGCAGCGAGCGTTGGGGAGCTGGAAAGAAGAAGGACGCGAGGGTGGATTCGCTTGCGGGGAAGTCCTGAGCGCTACCGCAGCAGCACCTCCTCGATTGCCTCCAATTTCTCATCGCTGAAATCGCCTTGCGCGCGATGCACGATACGGCCTTCGCGGTCCACCACGAAGAAGTATGGTATGTCCTTGTTCTTGAGGCCGAGTGCTTGGCGGATCTCATCGGCATCCTCCTTCACGAACACCACGCGGTCGGCCACTTCGGGCTCGGCGCTCTTGCGGAACTTCTTCAGGCTGGGGGCATAGGCGGCCTTGTTCGCGCCGGTGAATAGCGGCACGAAGTACACCTCCGTGCTGTAAGCGCTGGCGAATAGGCCATGCTTGGCCACAAAGCGCAAGTAAGCCGGCTCGTACCAGGCCTCTAGCGCAGGTTGCGCCTTCTGGCTGCATGCCAGGCCGATCACGATGAAGGGCGTGCTGGGACGGCCGGGCAAATCGACGGAGCTTCCATCGGCGCGTTCGCCTTGCATGGCGGGGAATCGATCCTGCGTGAATGCTGCCTGTGCGAGAGCGGCAGCGAAAAGGAAGGTGAGTGGTCTCATGCGCATCGCTAGGCCATCATCGTGCCGTCAACGCACGCCATCCTCCGGGTTCTTTCCCTTGTGCG
The DNA here is from genome assembly GCA_035441065.1 of Flavobacteriales bacterium. Lineage (GTDB taxonomy): Bacteria > Bacteroidota > Bacteroidia > Flavobacteriales_F > PHOS-HE28 > PHOS-HE28. The sequence continues at coordinate 5,387 of DAORNP010000181.1, forward strand.
GCCTGAACCAGTCCTTCATGCGGGCGATGTCAGCCTCCGGATCGCTGGTGAGCGGGAAAGGCGCGGTGATGATCACGAGCTTCTCCTTGAAATCGAAGGTGCACAGGATGATGGGCACACCGGCGCCGGTGGCGATGCGGTGGCAGCCGGTCTTCCAAACGGGCTGGTACTTGCGCGTGCCCTCGGGGGTGATGGCAATCTTCTTGATCGCGCCGCGCTTGAAGAGGTCCACCACGGCATCAACCATGTTGTTGTGGGTGCTGCGGTTCACCGGGAAGCCGCCGAGCGCGCGGAAGAACCAGCCGGTGAGCGGGCCGAAAAGCGAGTCCTTGGCAAGGAACTTCACATCAGTCAGTCGCGCGATGCTGCGAACGGCAAGGCCCACCACGAAATCCCAGTTGCTCGTGTGCGGCGCCACCACGATGATGAAGCGGTCGAGCCCGGTCGGGCGCTCATCGCGCAGCTCCCAGCCCAGCAGCTTCAGGAACACCAGCTTGTACACCGGTCGCATGGCGGTAAAGATGCGCCTTTGATCGATCCGCTTCCTGCGCTCCGGCGCGCTCCCATCTTTGCGCCCTCAATCCAGAGAACATGCAACGCCGACTGATCGAATGCGTGCCCAATATCAGCGAGGGCCGCGACCGTGCGAAGATCGATGCCATCGCCGCCGTGGTGGAGACCGTGGAAGGCGTTCGCCTCCTCGATGTGGACCCCGGTAAGGCCACCAACCGCACGGTGATCACCTTCGTGGGCGAGCCCGAAGCCGTGTGCGAAGCGGCCTTCCGGCTGGTGAAGAAGGCGCAGGAGCTGATTGACATGCGCACGCACAGCGGGGAGCACCCGCGCTTCGGGGCTACCGACGTGTGCCCCTTGGTGCCCATCAGCGGGGTGAGCATGTACGAGTGCGCCGCCTATGCGAAGAAGCTCGGCGAGCGCACGCTCGTCACGTTCAAACACGCACAGGAGCACCGCGACTCCAACATGGCGGGCCTCGAGATCTGCTTCGACTCGTCGAAGGTCCACACG
>DAORNP010000182.1:0-557 GCA_035441065.1 Flavobacteriales bacterium
CTATCGCAGTCGTGGTTTGCTCTCAACGCGATCTTTGACAAGGACACGATCCAACAGACTTGGCTGAAAGCCTTGCTGCGTGGGCCTTTGAAGCGGAAAGTAGGATCGGAAAACTGAGCCCGGTGGTGCATGGTGCATCGCCGGGCACGTACTTTCCGCGTTCTGTTCAGAACAGTTCCAGTTGCTGGGGCACTTCTTTGACCTCTTCTTCCTCGGTATTGTGCCAGATCTTCATGCGTTCGAACTGCGCATCGGTCACAGTGAGCATGCCCACATGCCCCAGTTCAGGCAGGCAAGCGATCACCCGCTTCTGGTGTACTTCCATGTTGTCCCGGCTGCTGCAATGGCGCAGGTAAATGCTGAACTGGAACATGGTGAATCCATCGGCCAGCAGGTCTTTGCGGAAGCGGGCTGCAGCCTTACGCTCCTTGGCCGTATCGGTGGGCAGATCGAAGAAGACCAGTACCCACATGATGCGGTAGGCATTGAAGTGGTGGTTGTTCACGGCAGGGCCGGGTAGAGCAATTTGCGCTGCTCGCCGGCGAAACACTGTGCCA
>DAORNP010000182.1:588-2931 GCA_035441065.1 Flavobacteriales bacterium
TTGCCTTGCCGTCCAGGATCACATCAGCCACGGGCAGCTTGAGCAATTGGCCTTTGTGCTCCAAGGTGAGGTCTTCCGGTGGGCCGGTCTTGTGTACGATGTCCAATACCAAAGTGTCCACGAAGGGGCGGTAGGGCTCCATGATGTCGTCGGCCAATGCGTAGGCGTTGTAGCGGTTGCGGTGGAAGATCCCCAGGGTGGGCAACAGCCCACTGCCCACCAAGCTGCGAGCGACCATGGCCCTGAGGATGGCGTACCCGTAGTTCAGCAGGTTGTTAGGTGGTGGGCCTTCGCGGAAGCGGCGGAAGTCCGGCATGGTTTGGAAGAGGCGCGGCCAATACCACGCAGCGGCTTGTGCTTCGCGGTTGCCGGTGTCACCGCTCTGAACCTTCGCCGCCAGTTCGAGCAGGAAGGCACCATCGCCCTTTGCACTGGCCAGCACCGCCGCTTGGTTCTGGATCTTGGCCTCCACGGTTTGTTTCCATAGCTGCTTGCGCATAGGCTCACTGCTTTCGATCTGGTACTTGAAGAGTTCGGCTTGCACCCGGTTGCCCTCCAGGTTCAGGAGCATCCCGCAGGGATGGCGTCGCTCATCGCATACCACCACGGCCACGTTGTTCGCCAGCAGTTGGTGCAACACGGTGTGCGTTACCGTGATCTGCTGGTGGTCCAACACCACCAGCCCGACATCCTCTATCGGCACCCGCGCTTTCTCGTCGTTCAGCGTAGTTCCCTTCAACAGCGGATCACGGATCACCAACTGACCATGGTCAACGTTCAGCCATGCCGGGTTGCCGAAGTAGAGCGTGCGCTTGATCATGAGCGTTTTTGAATCACGCCAAGGCGATTTACAGACACGGGAATGCCTTTGATCGTGTTGAAAGTCTTCAGGTACATTGTTCCTTTCGGATAGTCCTTTGGTTTGGTGAGAACCACGTTGGAGGCTTTGTGCAGGACAAGACCTAGGTTTCCATTTCGATCGAACTTCCGGACCATGTAGAGATGTTGTGCCATCCAATTGGAACTGTCCCATTGGATCTCTTCCGGATGCTTGTCGTACAGTACGATCAGGTCTCTTTGCTGGAGGCACATCAATAGGGGTTTCCCCTCATGCTCCGCAGGAAATAGACCACTACTGTCGAGAGGGTCTTTACGCTTGGCCAAGGCGCGCTTGGTCGCTGTTAGAAAGTTGACCGTCAGGTATGTGCGTTCACCGTCCGGACTCTCATAGATTGCGATGCAATAGTTACTCCCGGGTTCTACAAACGTTCGGGGTCGTAGTTCGATCATCTCCTCCGTGTTCACCTCCATCCGAACACTTTTCACAGGCACACGGAGCGATTCCTTTCCAGCCTTGGTCGGCATGAACTGCGGCACAGCAACGAGTGCCTTCACCGCCTTGGCCAATGCTGCTTTTCGTGCTTTGTCTTTGAGGTCTGCTTCATCAGCCGCCCGGATCGCAGGTTCAAGCTGCGTGACAAGCATCTTCTTGATGGCGGGGTCGATGATCTTCTGCACCTGCTCGAACGTTTCGAGTGAATTGAGGGGTTTCCTTATCACATACGTCGGTTCGCCAGTCCACGGGTTGTTGATCTCCCCGTAGAGGAAGTCTTCATGCAAGCGGCCACGCACCGCTACCGTCTTCTGGTAATTCTCCGGCTTGCCCTCATGGGCCTTGCTGTGCCGGTACTTGTTCAGTTTGCTGCTCAGCAGGCGCTTACCGCCTTTGTAGCTCACGAGCATGCCGCTCAACTTCTCGCCGGCATCCGTCCGGAAGTTGGTCCACGGTAAACCGATATCCGGCAGTTTCTGCCAGCCCGTGTGGTCGAATTTGCTTTCGCTGCTGATCTTCTGGACAAGGCTCTGGGTGGTGCATGCGATCACGAGCGCATCTACCGCGTGGTGCCGGTGGTCGTCCCGGTTCTTCTGGTCGGCCTCGTTGTTCAATAGGCGGTTCAGGCTCCAGCGGTTGCGCAGCAAACCGGTCAATTGGCCATTGGTGACGCGTACATCCTTGCAGGTGGTGCGCAGCAGGTCGCGTACTTCGGTGCCGATGTATGCGCTGTTCGTGAACTGGCTGTTCAGGAAATCGTCCTTCACCTCCGTCGCCAGGAACTTGTCCAACTTGCCTTGGCTGAAGTTCTTCACCCGCTGCTTGAAGGCTTTCAATTCTGCCGGTGTGCGTTTCTGCTCGAAGTACTCCAGCGGTGTGAGGTTGCCCTTGGCATCGTTCACATGGTCCTCGCAGAGCGTCTTGTTCACGAAGCTGTCGTCGATGCTCCGACTGTAGGGGAGGATGTGCTCTACATGGATGGCTTCCGTGAAAAGCTTGTTCAGCGCGAT
>DAORNP010000182.1:2941-5126 GCA_035441065.1 Flavobacteriales bacterium
GGTTGCCCGTGTAAGGCGAGATGCGTTCGCACTCCAGCCATAGATGGAACTTCTCCCGGTCCTTGGGGCTTACGGCCTCGGCGAACTTCTTGAACGCTTTGAGGTCCATGGCCGGGGCCAATTTGCCCAGGTCGCTTTCAGAGTATTCAAGTTCCAACCAGAGCTCGAACTTCTTGATGTCGCTCATGCGAATCTCCGGCAGCACCTTCCGTGCCTGCAAGAAGGCACGGTACTCGTCGCGCAATTTCTCCTTGTCGCGCATGCTGTTGCGCATCTTCTCGCGCATGGCCTTCGGCTTCTTCAGGTCGCGGAGCAATTCCACCCGCACCAGATCGGGTTTACCATGCTCTTCGATCACGGCGTTCACCAAACGCCCCGTTTCGTTCACGGTCATCTGCACCAGCGGGTTGCGGATGGGGTCCATCTTGCTGGTGTCCAACTTGGCGTCCAGCGTGCGGTCCGCTTTATCCAGATCACGCTGCGAGTGGTGGTATCCAGCCTCGGCGCATGCTGTGGCGAAGTCGAAGCCATCGATCAGAAAGGGCAGGATTTTCCGCGCCGCCTTGTGGCTGATGCTGCCATAGTCCAGTTCCAAGTTCACTTCCGCATATCGCTTGGCCTGCTCGTCGCTCATGCCAAGGCTCTTCTGTGCGTAAGCCTCTATCCAGCCCTCGTCCTCAGCGAAGTAGAGGGTGTGCCAGAGCTTCAGCCGCTTTTCCGGCTCTTGCTTCCAATACCAATCCTCACCCACAGCATCCTTGATGCGTGCAACGGTAATGTTCCCCAGGACCTTTTCACCTATGTCGTTGAAGGTGGCGCTGCGTTTGAAGCCGAGCAGGTCTTTGATCTCTGTCTTGCTCAAACTGGCTTTGCCCCCGAGGTCGGCAGCAAGGGTTCCGCGCTCCTCGTTGGTCAAGAACTCGTTCACTCGGTCGCCATAGGTCACGCGGATATCGCGCAAGCGCTGCCACATCCTGAACTCTTGGAAGAGCGGATCGCTCTTGGCCATGACACGTTTGTTAGGCTCAAAGCGGCACTTGCTCACCAGGTGCTTGGCGCTTTTCAGCTTGCGCTGGAAGAATATCACCTTGTCGCGTAGGTCTTCCTTCAGTTCCGCAGTGAGCACGGTAGGGTAATAGCTGCTCTGCTTCGCCCAGATCATGTCGAACTCCTGTTGGTAGAGTTCGCGCTTGATGCGCTGGTGCTCCCGGATACGTTCGCGCGGCTCGTTCTCGTTGTGCCAATTCGCGGGTTGGTTGTCGAACAATGAGGCTAGGTACTCGCCCACCGTGCGCAAGCCGCTTGCCTTCAGCTTCGCCTCGAAATCGCTCATGGCCTGCTTGTAGGCAGTTAGCTTCTTCTCGTCGTCACCTTCCTTGGCGGCCTCCTTGCGGTTACTCTTGAAGCCGCGCCGCTGGTTCATCAAGAAGAAGATGCGACCGAGCTCCTCCAGTTCGAGCTTGCGGTCCAAGGCCTCCTTGCGCAGTCCATAGAGCTTCTTGGTCGGCAGGCTGACCTTCTTGTCGAACATCATCCCATGCTCGGTAAGCAGTGCTTCCAACTTCGCTCGTCGCTGCTTGTAGCGGTCGTATCCGCGCCTTATTCCTCGCGCAGTTCGCCGCGCCGCGTTCCTGCTTTCCTCGGTTCCGCTCTTGGCGTAGCTGTCTTCCTTCACGCCTACAGGGAAGATCCGCGAGCCCATGCCGATAATCTTCTTGCCATCTTCAACAAGGCACCAGCCGATACTGTTGGTGCCGATATCTAGTCCTAGCGTCGTTGCCATATTCTGTGTCGGTTTGGAAATGACAAGATTTGAAATATTTTTGTACCGAGAGCTTACCACGATAAAGACTATTCTACAGGTCTTTTGACCTTAGCCCCGGTTCCTCCGGGGCTTTGTTTTTGGGGCTGTCGAACATGGCGATTGTGGTATTGGATGGCCATTCGTGATGGCGATGTATGAGTCTGTCCTCGCCCGGACATGAGGTAACTATACCCCCGGCGGCCTTCGCTTCGAGACCCTGCGTCCCAGCCACCATCGAAGCCACTTGGCCTATAGGCTTAAAGCCAAACAGCCAATACCACCTGGTAACCCGAGCATCCAGCCCACCGGCCACCACAGCCAAAGCTGCTTCGCCTCACCAACTGGCGGTTATTCACCGCCCGGTGGAAAAAAAAATGGCGG
>DAORNP010000182.1:5140-6370 GCA_035441065.1 Flavobacteriales bacterium
GAACGCGCTCCTTGTGGGCGGCGCGGCGCATCTTCGAATTGCGCGGCGCGGGGCCTTGCGGGATGGACCTTCAGTAGGTATCGGCTCATCACTATCCATCGCAACCCATTGTCACCCATGCATGCTGCGCCTGCCCGCCTCCGCATTGCCGTAGTGGAGGATCACTGGATGTCCCGGAAGATGCTGGCCAACCTGGTGGCCGAATGGCCGCAGGGCGAGTTGGCGCTGGAGGCGGAGGACGGCCTCGACTACGAGGAGCGGCTGGCCGGTGCGGGCGCCATCGACCTGGCCATTGTTGACCTGCTGATGCCTAATCGCGACGGCTTCGAGACCATCGCCTGGATCCGCGAGCACCAGCCCGAGGTGCGCCTGCTGGCCATCACCTTCGAACCGAGCGATGACCTGGTGCACCGCGCGCTGCAGGCCGGTGCGCATGGCGTGATCGGCAAGAACCTGATCCCGTCGGAGTTTTTCGCAGCGCTGGAGGCCCTGCGCACCACGGGCCACTTTGCCAACGAGCTGATGATGCGGCAGCTCAAACACGTGCCCGACTCCAACAGCCCGCTGGCACTGCGCAAGAAGCTGGTGCAGGCGCTCTCACCACGGGAGCTGGAGTTCGGCACGCACTATGTGGACGACAAGTGCCCCAGCCGCCTTGACGTTGCGAAGACCATGGAAATCAGCGTGCACACCGCCGAGAGCTACCGCCGCAGCCTGATGGAGAAGACCGGGTGCAATACCCGCTTGGCCCTGCTCAAGTGCTTCCTGCGCTTCGGGGTGGTGAAGCTGTAGCGGGCCGTTGGCTCTGGCGGCATCGGCACCACGCCGGGCAGGTGCCGATCGTAGATGCGGATGAAACCGCCGTACCCGTGGATGCGCTGGTGGTTGATGCGGATGATCTGATCGTCGGTGAGGATCATGCCGTCTTCATCATGGATGATCCGATCGTCGGCATGGATGATCCCGTCTTCCACGTGGATGATCCGATCGTCGGCATGGATGATCCCGTCTTCATCGTGGATGATCCGATCGTCGGTGTGGATGATCCCGTCTTCATCGTGGATGATCCGATCGTCGGTATGGATGATCCTGTCTTCCACGTGGATGATCCGATCGTCGGTATGGATGATCCCGTCTTCCACGTGGATGATCCGATCGTCGGTATGGATGATCCCGTCTTCCACGTGGATGATCCGATCGTCGGTATGGATGATCCCGTCTTCCACGTGG
>DAORNP010000183.1:0-3770 GCA_035441065.1 Flavobacteriales bacterium
GAGCCAATACAGCAGGAAGGCGATGGGCAGGAATGCAGCGAAGTCGAGCGAGTTGAACAGCATGCCCGGCGGATGGTGGCCAAAGATGGCCGAAAGGCGCTGGATTGGTCCCGGCGATTACTTTCGGACCATGCCTGCCGTAGATCGTGTATGCCTGGAGTGCGGCGAGAAAATCGCTGGCCGTACCGACAAGCGTTTCTGCAGTGATGCTTGCCGCAACCTCTACCACTACCACACCAATAATGCGCCCATCAACTACGTGCGCAATGTGGTGAACGCACTCAAGCGCAACCGCCGGATACTCTCAGAGCTGAATACAGGACAAGAGGGCAAGACCAAGGTGCATCGCGATAAGCTCATCGAGAAGGGATACACCTTCACCTATCACACCAACACGCACCGCACCAAGGCAGGGAACACCTACGTGTTCTGCTTCGAGCAGGGCTTCTTGGAACTGGGCGAGAACTGGTTCATGCTCGTGCGGCGCGACGAATACCTGGAGCGCGCGGGTGACACTGCGCGCCGCGAAGCCTGAGGCAAGGGCCAGGTTTTAGCTGGCCGCCCAGATCAGGAGCACGATCATGCCCAGGATCATCAGGGCGAAGAGCACAGGGCCGCCAATCTCGTTCTGTTCGGCTTCCTCGGGAAAATGTCCTTCGAAGTGGTGGTCGCTCATGGCATGGGCCCGATCGGTTGCGGGTCGGGGTCAAATATAAAATCGCCCGAGAAGCTCGATCGGCTCCGCTTGGCCTCTTCAGTTGAGGCTGAAGGTGGGCTGGCGCAGCACCATGCGTGCGATCACAGAGCTCTCGTTGGCGCGCATGCGGCTGATGAGGGCATGCACCTGCTCGTCGAGCTCGCGGTCGCTGAGCTTCGCCAGATCCCTGTACACCGGCAGGCTGCTCTTGCTCTTGAGGATGAGCGCTATTTTGTAGGTGCGTGACATGGTGCTGAGGGTAAGACGGGCGAATGCAGGGGTGGGATGCCTGTTGGATGGTGAAGAGCCGGTGTTATTCGAGCAGCGGTGGCCAAAGGCGCAGGAACGGCCGATTCGAATGGATGAGATAGCGGACTGCCCGAGGCGGATATCCTCCAGAGAGTGGGCTTCAGAGCATGCCCTGCTCGCTCCGCTCGCGGGGCTTCTTCACGCGTGATCGGATTGCCCGAGGCGGGCTATCCTCCAGAGGGTGGGCTTCAGAGCATGCCCTGCTCGCTCCACTCGTGGGGCTTTTTCATCCACAAACTCGCTCGAGCGCAGCTCGGCTCGTTTGTGGATGAAAAAGCCCCGATGACTTCGTCATCAGGGCTTGCTCTGGTCGGGGTGAGAGGATTCGAACCTCCGGCCTCGTCGTCCCGAACGACGCGCGCTAACCGGGCTGCGCTACACCCCGAACTGGTGAGGGCGGCAAATATAGACGGATGCTCTTAGAGCATCCCTAAGCAGCTCAGGCTTCGAACGTGTACCCGATTCCCTTCACCGTGCGGATGCGGTCGTCGCCGACCTTCTCGCGCAGTTTGCGGATGTGCACATCGATGGTGCGGTCGCCCACGAAGAGCTCGCTGCCCCAAACCTGATTGTAGATGTCGTCGCGCTTGAAGACTTTGCCCGGCTTGCTCATTAGGAGCACAAGCAACTCGAATTCCTTCTTCGGGAGGTGCATCTCTTGCTCGCCCACCTTCACCATCACCTTCTCCAGGTCAACGCGCACGCCATTGGCTTCGAGGAATTGTCCCTCAGGGCGATCGGCGCCCGATCGCTTCAGTAGGGCCTTCACCTTGCTCACGAACACCTTGGGGCGCACGGGTTTGGTAATGAAATCGTCGGCGCCTGCCTCGAAGCCCGCGATCTGCGTGTAATCCTCGCCGCGTGCGGTGAGGAAGGTGATGAGCGTGCGCTTGAACTCGGGCAGCTGGCGCAATTGGTTGCACACTTCCACGCCATCCATGCCAGGCATCATGATGTCGAGCACAATCAGGTCCGGGCGCTCGGCCTTGGCCACCTTGATGGCATCGCGGCCGTTCTGAGCGGATGAAACCGTGAAGCCTTCGCGCTCCAGGTTGTACTTCAGGAGCTCGATGATATCGGGCTCGTCATCCACCAGCAGCACTTTGGGGTTCATCGCTCCGGACATGTTTCGGTCTTTCGGCGGCAAAGGTGCCCGGCACCAGCGGCAACCGTGTTAAGCCGCGATCAAATGTAGGTTAAGGCCTTCGGTCGATCAGGAGCAGCGGCCATGCACCGCTTGCTACATTCGCAGCCACAAGCGGGAGTAGCTCAGTTGGTAGAGCATCAGCTTCCCAAGCTGAGGGTCGCGGGTTCGAATCCCGTTTCCCGCTCAAGGCCCTGGAACAAGCCGCCGGGGTCTTTTCATGGATGGGCGAGGGAATGGGTCCGCGAACACTGTCTGTTCGCCGGTGTTCTGACGACATTCCTCAGGAAAATGAAATGAACGCACGCGCATGAATCGCCGTTTCCTCCGGCTGCTGCCCATCGCCGTTGCCCTGAACCTTCAAGCTGCCTGTGGTACGCCCGCACCCGATCCCATGAGCCACCCCGATCTTCAGCCTGCAGCAGGCACAGCAACCGATATCATCACCCTCGGCGCTGGATGCTTCTGGTGCGTGGAGGCGGTCTTCAGCGAATTGAAGGGCGTGCTTTCCGTAACCAGCGGCTATATGGGCGGCCATGTGAAGAACCCAAGCTACAAGGAGGTGTGCAACGGAACCACCGGACATGCCGAGGTGGCGCAATTGGTCTTCGATCCCGCGCAGGTTTCGTTGACTGAGATCCTCGAGGTGTTCTGGCAAACGCATGACCCCACCACGCTCAATCGCCAAGGCGCCGACGTGGGTACACAATACCGTTCGGCCATCTTCTTCCATGACAACGACCAGCGCGTGCTTGCCGAGGACCTGAAGAAGCAGCTCGATGCCAGCGGAGCCTTTCGTGCGCCCATTGTTACAGAGATCACGGCGGCCAGCGACTTCTACAAGGCCGAGGATTACCATCAGGACTACTACGCCCTCAACGGCTCGCAGGGCTACTGCCAAATGGTGATCCGCCCCAAACTGGAGAAGTTCCGAAAGGTCTTCGCCGACAAGCTCAAAGAGAAACGGTGAGCCTTGTCACGGCATGAGGCGCTGAAGCGAGCGACCTTCGCGCCTGCCCGGTTAGATGATCCCGGCGCATGGATATGGCCAAGCACAGTGCAGCATACAGCATCTTCCGGTTCAAATGCCCGCATTGCCATGAGGGAGAGTTCTTCGTGGACCGCAATCCGTACCACCTGAGCACCGCTGGCGACCTCCTCGAGCGTTGTCCGGTGTGCGAACGGGCCTACACGCCTGAGCCGGGATTCTATTACGGCGGCATGTACGTGGCCTATGGCCTCGCGGTGGCAACGGGCACCAGCATCTTCGTGGCCACGCTCGTGCTCTGGCCATCGGCCCCGGTCGCCGCGAAGGCAATCATGGTGGTGCTTGGTTTGCTGGTACTGGCACCCTGGCTCTACGCCATCTCGAAAACCATGTGGGCCAATCTCTTCATGCGCTACAAGGGCGTTGAGCGCACCGAGGAGGAGCGGCGCTATGCGGAGCGCCGGGCTGCTGCCCTCCCGGAATGACCCCTATTCCCGGATGACCTCGATGGTCTCTTCGCCGCCTTCCATCATCATGGTGGCGTCGATGGATTGCGCACCTCCATCGCCGGGGTTCATGTAGTCGTTGATCAGGAACACCACTTGATCCGGCACTTTATCGGAGTGCGCCCC
>DAORNP010000183.1:3784-5349 GCA_035441065.1 Flavobacteriales bacterium
GGAATGCTCGCCGATCAGGTCCATGATGCGGTCGGCCGGCAGGCGCTCACTCATCGGCGGCCCCATGGCGGTTTGCCGGTTCTGCCATTCCACCATCACCAGGTAGCGCGGGTACTTCAGGCCTGCCCGCATGCGCTTCAGGTAGTCGGTCTTGTCCTTGATGCCCACGAAATGGTGCCCGATGAAGGCCATTTGCGCTTCTTCATTCGTGATGCCAGGGTCGCCCACGGGAACCGCGCGGATCTTCAGGCGGTCGTCGCCCAGCCCCATTTTCCTCTTGCGCTCTTCCAGGGCTGCTGCTTTCTCCGCATCGTTCACCACGGCGATCACATTTGCTCCAGCGGCAATGAACTTGAAGGTCCAGTAGCCATCGTCGGCGAAGAGGTCGGCCACGGTGAGGTGGCCGATGTTGCCCATCAGGCCGATCACCGCTTCGGGCTTCTGCCAAGCATCACGCTCCGTTGCCTGGCCTGCGGCAGATGGCGCGTTGGCCGTGGCGTCGGGTGCCGGTTGGGGGGCATCGCCATTGCAGGCGGCCAACAGGAGCAGAGCGGGAAGGAGGGTGCGTATCGTTCGCATGTTGTGCCTTTGTAGGGGCGCCGAAATTAGGGGGACTCCCCGCCTCAACCGGACCTTCTACATTCGCCCGCGCCATGCCCGGCATCGACCAGGAACTCCAGAGCAGCTTCACCAGTGAGCAGCAGAAGGCCATGCTCAACCTGCTGTTCACGGCCAATTGGATCAAGGCGCGCCAGACCTCGCGCTTCAAGCCTTACGGCATCAGCCCGCAGCAGTACAACATCCTGCGGATCCTGCGCGGCGCCAAGGACCGCATGAAGGCCCAGAGCGTGAAGGAGCGCATGATCGACCGTGCGCCCAACGCCACGCGCCTCACCGATAAGCTTATCGCCAAGGGACTGGTGAACCGCGAGCGCTGTGATGAGGACCGCCGCGTGATCTATGTGCGCATCACGCCCAAGGGTCAGGAGCTGCTGGCGCGCATCGACAAGGAGAACGAGCGCGACTACAGCAGGCTCTTCGAGGTGCTCAGCGACGATGATGCCCGCACCATCAATCGCATCCTCGACGGCTGGCGTGGCTGATCGTTATTTCGGCTTGCGCTCTTCCTGGATGGCGCGTTCCCACAGGAGTTGCCCCTCGGCATCGAAGACCCGCATCGTCATCACGCGCTCTTTGCGAACGCCGCTGAAGCTGAGCGTGGCGAAGTTTCGTTGCTCCACCAAGGTGCCATCGACGCGGTTGGCATTCACCTCTTTCGGTTTGTGAACGCCCGAAGTGAGCGGCGAGCAGGTGAGGTCGTACAATGTGCGGCCGTCCTTCAGCTGCACGCTGCTCAACTCCGTGAAATGGCGATCGCCGGTGAGGAAGACCACGTTGCGCAAGCCCTCGTCCTCGATGCGCTTCAGCAGGCGCTCACGCTCGGCGCCCATGGTGGCGTAAGTCTCATATATGGCCGCGCTGTTGAGCACCTGGCTGCCCACGGCCACCACCTTGAATGCGGCATCGCTGTATTTGAGCGCGCGGATGAGCCAATCGACCTGCGC
>DAORNP010000183.1:5377-6290 GCA_035441065.1 Flavobacteriales bacterium
GGTGCTCACGTTGCCTGGCACACGGTGGCTGCGATTGTCGAGCAGGAAGAAATCCACGTCGGCGTGGGAGAAGGCGGTGATGGCGCCCTTCACGCCGGGCGCGCCGCACGTGGGATTGGGCCAGAACAGGTCGAAGAACGCCAAGGCCATGTCACCATGGATCCAGCTGCCATCGGCATCGTTGGGGCCGTAATCGTGATCGTCCCAGATGGCGTAATGCGCGCCGGTGCGCAGCAGCCGCTGCATCTCGGGCAACGAGCGCGTGTGCGTGTAGCGGTGGAGGTAGCCGCTGCGCGTTCCCCAATCGGGTTCGCGCAAGTAGATGTTATCGCCTAACCACAACATGGCATCGGGCTGCTTCGCGGCGATGGCGTCGAAGATGCCGTAGCCGCCGCCATAAGGCGTTCCCGGACGATCATAGGCAGGCTCGTTCACGTACGTGCAGCTCCCAAGGGCCACGGTGAATGCCGGTGGATCGGTGCGATGCTTCCAGAGGGTTTGCGTGCGGAAGGTGAGCGGCCCAGCCAGCGCGGCCTTGCCATTCACGATGGGGCGGTAGCGGTATTCCGTGCCGGGTACCAAGCCGTCGAGGTCGAAATCGAAGCAATGCGCTTGCGAAGCATCGCCGTCCTGCACCGGTGTGCGCATCACGCTATCGGGGCTGCTCGCCTTCCAGTATTCCATGCGTGCCGCGCAAGGGCCATGGCATTGCATCCACACGGTGGCGGCCAGCATATCCACATGACCGAGCATGGGGCCGTTGATCGCAGGCTGTGCGAAGCCTGTGCAAGCCAGCAGCAAAGAGGGGAGAAGGAGGGTGCGCATGCATGCAAGTTTACCGGTGGAAACACTGTGCGTCCTTGAATCGCCAGTTTTCCACGATTGCTTGCTTTTCGCCGATGGGCGAATAGAT
>DAORNP010000184.1:0-332 GCA_035441065.1 Flavobacteriales bacterium
CGGGGGTGTGCCCATGCATGCGAGCACCGCCTTCATCGGCCCCGGCACCCGAGGCACCTACCCCACCAACCCCATCAGCCTCGCCACCAGCCCCAGCTGGATAACGAAGACCAGCAGCCCGAAGACCAGGCCCTTGCGGCCGCTGAAGTAGAGTTCGCGGAAGCTCACCTTGAGGCCGATGGCGGCCAGGGCAATGGTGAGGGCCAGTTTGCCGGCCGTGTCCATCGCGGCGAGCAGGGCCGGTGGGAGCTGCACGAGCGAGGTGAGCACGGTGATGGCGATGAAGCCCCAGAGGTACCAGGGCAGGCGGATGTGTTCGCGCCAGCCCCTGG
>DAORNP010000184.1:453-6169 GCA_035441065.1 Flavobacteriales bacterium
GTGGAGGGTGCCCCCGATGAGCAGGCCCAGTTGCCGGGCATCCAGATCGAAGCTGACCAGCACCAGCGGCAGCAGCACCATGCCCACACTGCCGAAGAGGTTGACCACCGCCATGGCGATGCCGACATCCTCGCTGTTCTTCGCCACCCGGGGGGCCAATGCAGCTATGGCCGATGAACCGCAGATGGCCGTGCCGAAGCCCACGAGCCAGCCGGTGGATCCGGGGCACTTCACCACGCGGGCCAGGAAGAAGGTGATGAGCACCATGGCCACCAGCAGGACCGCAACGATGCTGAACGAGCCCATGCCCAGCGCGGTGATGTGGGTGTAGTTGATGCTGAAGGCGAGGAAGAGCACGGCGAGTTCCAGGAGCTTGCTGCTGGTGAAGCCGATGCCGGGCTGGAAGCTGGTGGGCACGCGCAGCAGGTTGCCCACCAGCATGCCCAGCAGCAGTGCGAGCAGAATTGCGTTGAGCCAGCCAGGTGTGTAAGCGGCGCCGAAGTAGCCGGCCAAGCCGAGGAGGACGGCGAGCAGGATGCCGGGGAGCTTGGTGCGGTAGGCGGGCATGCGGGCGGCAAAGGTCAGCCGGCGGGGTGCGTGCGGTTGGGGAGCAATATCACCCAGCGCCGCAGGAGCAACCAGGTCGACAATGCCCGCTGGGCTGCGCTAGTGCCAAAACACGGTACAAGCAAGCCCGATGGAGCGTGCCACCTGCTAGGCAACCGCCTCCTTCCATCGGTGGCTCCTGAGCCATTGTGCCGCCCATGCCGGATCAAGAGCACGCACCGTGGCCATCTACCCTTGCGTGGAAATATTCACTCCGCCCCACGCTCACACCATTCCATTCGTTTCCTAATTTACCGTCGGCCACTTGCCATAATATCCGTCAACGCCATGAACGCCATTGAACCCCTGGCCTTTCCGCCTCTGGCGGCCACCGGCCCACTGACCTACGATACCGTGCAACGCGAATGGGCCTGCACCCTGGGCCGCTTGCGCGAATTGTGCGAAGTGCTCGAGGCCCCCGAGCACGTGAGCCGCTCGGGCTATGCCCGCCTCTTCATCAAGCGCCACGATGGCCTGGAACTGGAGGCCATTGAGCGCATCCTCTTCGACAACCTGCTCTTGGCCATGTACACCCGCACCGAAGACGACCACAAGATCTACTTCGGCGGCGAGTGGCTGTGGCACTGGCGCCGGGCCGTGCCTTGGCGGGCCGAGAAGGTGGGCCACATCAACCGCTTGGTGCCCTGGCAGCCGCAGCACCAGTGGTCGTACCGCTTCAATCTGATTGAGGCGGAGATGTAAGGTCGTTGCCCCTAGCGGTGGCCTGGGCGTGCCGCTGGCAACAGCACCGCACCAGGCCCAGCCGCACCGCCTGCATGAAGAGCTCGAGCGTGGTGTGCGCCCCCAGCTTGCGCATGAGCTTGTAGCGGTGCTTCTCGGCGGTCTTCGCGCTCAGGCCCATGTGCTCGGCGATCTCGTCCAGGGTGGGCTCGGGGCAGCGGCACAGCAGCAGCAGGTACTCGCGCTCGCGCGCGGTGGGCCGCGCCAGCGCATCCGCTCCATGGGGCCGGTTCAGCTGCACCCGGCCAAGGAACCCGGCAGCAAGGGCTTCTGGTAGGTGAATTTTCACAGGGTGCACCCTGTGAAAAAGCACGTATCGCCGACGGCGAAGTTGGAAACCCAAAGCAGGCCGAGCCTGTCGGAAACGGGCCATGGAAAGGAGTTGACCGCCTCTGCGCGCGGATGGCTACGGAAGGCCGGTTGTGCGGGCACGAGGCCCTCGTTCATCGGCAAGCGCGTGCAGTGCGCTGGAACGGGTGGATGGTGCCGCGTGCGCTGAATGACCACCAAGGGGTCGTGTCCGGCATGGTTGTTCATGCCCCACCCTGCATCAAGGAAAAGGTGGAGGCGCTTTCGCCACTCCAACCGAACCAGGGCCATTCCCCGCTCCCCCTCCCCTTTTACCTTCGGCGCCCCGCCTTCAGTCCCACTCATGCGCACCCTCAGCATTCCCATCGCCTTCATGCTCGCTGCCACCGCCACCGCGCAGCGTTCCAACGACCAACGGAACGCCATCGCCTACACCGAATTCACCCTCGACAACGGCCTGCACGTGATCCTGCACCAGGACCGCAGCACGCCCATCGTGTGCGTGAGCGTGATGTACCACGTGGGCAGCAAGAACGAGGACCCCACGCGCCGCGGCTTCGCCCACTTCTTCGAGCACCTGCTCTTCGAGGGCAGCGCCAACATCGGCCGTGGCGAATTCAGCAAGCACGTGGAGAAGGCCGGCGGCGTGCTCAACGCCAACACCACCGCCGACCGCACCTACTACTATGAGGTGCTGCCCAGCAACCAACTGGAGCTGGGCCTCTGGCTCGAGAGCGAGCGCATGCTGCACGCCAAGGTGGACCAGAAGGGCGTTGACACCCAGCGCGAGGTGGTGAAGGAGGAGCGCCGCCAGCGCTACGAGAACCAGCCCTACGGCACCATCCTGCTCGAAGTACTGGACCGGGCCTACGACAAGCACCCCTACAAGTGGCCCACCATCGGCTTCATGGAAGACCTGAATGCCGCCAGCGAGGCCGACTACCAGGCCTTCTACAAGAAATTCTACGTGCCCAACAACGCCGTGCTGGTGGTGGCCGGCGACATCGACCCGGAGAACGCGAAGGCCTTGGTGCGGAAATACTTCGCCGAGATCCCGCGCGGCGCGCAAGTGGTGCAGCCCGATGTGAAGGACCCCGGCCTCACATCGGAGGTGCGCGCAGTGATCCACGACCGCATTCAACTGCCCGCCGTGGTGCTCGGCTACCGCATACCGGCAACCGGTGCGCCCGACTACTATGCCGTTGACCTGGTGAACCGCCTGCTGAGCAACGGCAACAGCAGCCGCCTGAACAAGTCGCTGAAGGACGAGCAGCAGAAAGCCGTGGGCACGGGTGCCTTCAGCCTGCCCTTTGAGCAAGGCGGCCTGGCCATCCTGTATGCCATTGCCAACATGGGGGTTGAAGCGCAGGCGCTCGAAGAGGCCATGACCAACGAGGTGCGCCGCATCCAGCAGGATGGCGTGCCCAAGGCCGAATTCGACAAGCTGATGGCGCAGCTCGAAACGGAATTGGTGAACGACCGCAGCCGCATTGCCGGCATTGCCAGCGACCTGGCGCGCTGCCACATGCTCCTGGGCGACACCAAATTGGTGAACACCGAGATTGACCGCTACCTCGCGCTCACCCCCGACGATCTGAAGCGCGCGGCACAGAACTACTTCACCCCGCAAGCGCGCGTGGTGCTGCATTACCTGCCCGCAGGCCAGAAGCAACAATGACCATGCGCGCCATGAAGCACAGCTCCTTCTCCATTTTCGGTGATCGCCAAGCCCTGCGAAGCGGCCTGGTGAGCCTTACCATCGCCCTTCCCCTGTTCATGCACGCACAGCTCGACCGCACCAAACCGCCTGCCCCTGCCGCACCGCCCCAGGTGCAGGTGGCTGCCCACTCAACCTTCACGCTGTCCAACGGCTTGCGCGTGATCGTGGTGGAGAACCGCAAGCTCCCCAAGGTGGATGTGCAGATGCGCTTCGACCATGCCCCGCTGAGCCAGGGCGACAAGGCCGGCGTGATCGACCTCTTCGGTGAACTGCTCGAAGCGGGCACCACCAAGCGCAGCAAGGCCCAGATCGATGAGTTGGTCGATAATCACGGCGCCACCCTGCATACCAGTCCGGAAGGGCTCTATGCCGGCATGCTGAAGAAGCACATGGGCCCCATGATGGAACTGATCGCCGAAGTGGTCACCTCGCCCGCTTTCCCCGCCGATGAATTGGAGAAGGCCCGCACGCGCATGATCAGCGGCGTGCAGCAGCGCAAGGACGATCCCGCCGCCATCAGCGAAACGGTGGGCCGCGCCATGACCTTCGGCCGTTCGCACCCCTATGGCGAAGTGACCACCGAAGCCAGCTTGCGCAAGGTGAATCGCGAGCAGCTCATGGCCTACCACGCCAAGTTCTTCCGCCCGGAGAACGGCTACCTCGTCTTCGTGGGCGACATCAACGAGAAGGAGGCGCAGGCCATCGCCAAGGAGCGTTTCGGCAAATGGAAGCCCGCGAAGAAGTACAACCTGGTGGACGACAACGGCATCGAGGACATCCCCGGTTACGGCCCTGCGCATTTCCTCACCACGCCGAAAACAGCCAGTGGCGCGCGCCGTGTGGTGCTTGTTGACCGGCCCAACGCTGCGCAATCGGTGATCCGCGTGAGCTTCCCGCTCAACCTGCAGCCCAAGGATGTGCGCCACATGGCCGCGCAGGTGATGAACACCATCCTCGGCGGCGGCGTGTTCAATGCGCGCCTCATGCAGAACCTGCGCGAGGACAAGGGCTGGACCTACGGCAGCTACAGCACCTTGGAGAGCGATCGCTTCAACGGCCATTTCCACACCACGGCCAACGTGCGCACCGATGTCACCGACAGCGCCATCGCCGAAACGCTGAAGGAGATCGAGCGCATGCGCATGGGCCGTGTCACCGCCGAAGAGCTCGACCTGGCCAAGAAGTACATGGCCGGCAGCTTCGCGCGCAGCTTGGAGGACCCGCGCACCGTGGCGCGCTTCGCGCTGAACACCTACCTGAACGAATTGCCCAAGGACCACTACGCCACCTACCTCAAGCGCTTGGAAGCCATTACGGCCGAGGACGTGCAGGCCGCTGCCGAGGCCTTTCTATACCCCGACAATGCGGTGATCATGGTGGTGGGCGATAAGCGCAAGCTCTTCGCGAAGCTCGAAGCACTGAGCTGGGCGAACAATCCGAAGGTGATCGAACTGGACCACAATGCCGAGCGCTACATCGAGGAGTTCGAGCGCGTGAGCAACATGCAGTCGCAGGATGTGATCGAGCGGCACCTCACCGCGATCGGCGGCCGCGAGGCCATCGGCCGCATCATCGACATGCGCATGGACATCAACGCCGAGATGATGGGCATCCCGGTGGAGATCACGCAGTGGTACGGCCGCGACGGCCTGTTCCGCTCCGTGGCGAAGAGCAACGGCGCCACCTTGCAGGAAGAGGCCTTCGATGGCGAGCGCGCCGTGCGCCGCAGCGCCATGGGCGAACAGGAACTCGAGGACCGCGATCTGGGCGAGATGCAATTCAACGGATATCCCGTTCCCGAACTGCATTATGCGCGCACAGCCGAACGCGTGGTCCTCGCCGGCCGCACCAGGATCGATGGCAAGCCCGTGCTGAAGCTGGTGGTGATGATGCCCGATGGCGGCAGCGTGGGCGACTACTACGACGAGGCCACGTGGCTGAAGCTGCGGCGCGTGGAGCAGAAGCAGATGGATGATCGGAGCTTCACCATCACCACCGACTACAGCGACCACCAGGCCACGGGCGGCGTGCAATTCCCGCGCACCATCGTGCAGAGCGGCGGCCCCAACGGCGATGTGCGGCTCACGGTGAAGAGCATTGCGCTCAACACCAACCTGAAGCCCGAATTCTTCGCCACCAACCTGCCCGAGCGGAAGGAGGTGCCCTACGTGGAGCCCGTTGAAGAGAACCCGCTGCAAGGAGAGCCGGGTGATGAGTGAGGGCGCTGACGCGTTCCTCCTCGCTACTTCATCCCCCGCTCCTTCTGGATGGCCTCGTAGGCCTCTTGCACCTTCTTGAACTTCTCGTTGGCGGCCTTCTGAACATCGTCGCCGAGCTGGG
>DAORNP010000185.1:0-6166 GCA_035441065.1 Flavobacteriales bacterium
GCTCGCTGGCCATCGGGCAGGTGCATCGATGGTGAAGGCTCCATTGAAATCCGCCGTGGTGCCCACAGTGGTGCCCAGCCAGAACACATTCGCGGCAGGTAGCACCTCATTGCTCTCGTGATCAAGCACGCGTCCAATGATCTGCTGAGCTGACAACCGGCCGGATGCAGCAAGCAGCAGCACACTGGCGATCCTGCACAAGCTGCGCATTCCAAAGGGATTCCAACGGATGCGAGCGGTGGGTCCATCCGTGTCCAAGGATGCCCAAGCAGAACCAAGTTTGAAGAGGCCGAATTCTTTATTGAACCGCATTCTGATTTCCTGAGGTTTGAACGAAAACGAACAGGGGTGCTTGCCCCGGCGCATGCGCGCCACGCTTCGATCAAATCAGGAAACGACGCATCAGCGCCAGCCTGTCCTTCCCGAGAAGGGGTGGCGGACGGCTGTCGAGCCAACGCAAAACATGGGGTTCCAGTTCAAGCGCAGACCATACTGGAGCCGCCTCGATCGATGGCAAGGCAATCAGGTCAATGGAGTTCGCGGGCAACAGATCCACGCGCTCGGCACTGGCCTGGAGGAGTTCACAGCAGGTGGCTCCGATCGTCGTCCCTTCGCCGCGCTCTTCTTCGGGGCAGCAATCATCGGCAAGGCCCAAGCTCAGCACGCTGTGCCCGCTCATGAGGCAGCTCATGCGCGATACCGTGAGCCCACTGGTGGCCAGCAGCAGCAGCGAGGCCAGTGCCGCCATCACCCAACGGTTCTTCTTCAGCTTGCGCATCGGCCGCGAAAATAGGGTGGCATCTGGAGCGCGACTGCCAACAATCCTTACGGGGCCTTGGGAGGCCACCGACCTACTTTCGCGCTCGCCATGGAAGCCACTGAGCCAATGATCGCCGGTAAGCGCCCGCCGGTTACCGTGTACGCGGAGTCGACCCCGAACCCTGCCACCATGCGGTTCGTGAGCAGCCGCCTGCTCGTGCCAGATGGGCGCATCCTCGAGTTCAGGCATCACGACGAACCGAAGGGGGTCTCACCGCTCGCGGAGAAGGTCTTCAACCTTCCTTTCGTCACGGGTGTGCTCCTGAGCAGCAACTTCATCAGCGTCACCAAGAACAGCTCGGTCGATTGGGACCTGGTGCAATTGGAGTTGCGCGAGTACATCCAGGAATACCTCAATACAGATGGCCGCGTGGTGTACGACGATGCCCCTGCGCAAGCCTTGGCCGATGCCAACGAGCGGGCCAGCTCGCATGCCGAAGCGAAGGGCCCCGACGATGAGAAGATCATCCGTGTGCTGGAGGAGTATATCCGCCCAGCGGTGGAAGGGGACGGTGGCCACATCGCATTCCGCGATTTCACCGATGGCATTGTCACGGTGTCGTTGCGCGGATCGTGCAGCGGATGTCCCAGCAGCATGGTCACCTTGAAGCAGGGCATCGAGAACCTGCTGAAGCACGAGGTGCCGGGTGTGAGGGAGGTGGTGGCGGAGGAGCTTTGAGCCTACACTCGCAGCGGACGCCTACTTTCGATTTCCAAGCGTCTTGCTGCCATGAGGATACCGTCCCTTGCTTGCGCCGTACTGCTTGTGCTCGGCGCTTCCGCGCAGGGCATCACCACGTCCGTTCAGGATGGCGATTGGGGCGATCCCTCCACGTGGGATTGCAACTGCGTGCCCGAGGTGGTGAACGCGGTGGTGATGCACCAGGTGCGCATCGCCACCAATACTTTCCTTATGCAGAACGTGCATATCACCGCGGTGGGCAGCCTCGTCATGGATGAGTATTTCTCCGTGGTGATCATGGACACGGTGATCAACGACGGACTCATGGACCTCGTGGCCGATTTCGATGTGGACTGGGCGCTCTTCAACAACGGCACCATCCGCATCGCTGGCGTGATCCACAACGATGGCCTGCTCGTGATGGGCGGCCCCGATGCCCTTCTTACCACCGACGACATCGGCAACTACGACACCATCGAGGGTGAAGGGCGCATCTGCGTGAGCGGCTTCTCGGAGAACACCGGCACCATCCACGGACTGATTGATTTCTGTGACCTCACGCCCACGGTGGGCTCGCCGCCTTTCATCGACGTGAACACGGGGACAGTGGCGGGATCGGTGACGTATTGCGCTTCGGAGCCTTGCGGGCCACAGCATCTGCAGGCGCGCCAAGCATCGAGTCTGCGCATCGGCCCCAACCCAGCCGATGACCAGCTGTTGATCGACCTGCCCTCGCGTGCCACCCTCGTCATGCGCGATGCAAGTGGCCGCGTGGTGCTCTCTCTGGACGCGGCACGAACGCTCGTCCTCGATGCATCTGCGCTGCCAGTCGGCCTTTACTCCATCACGGTCGCAAGCGAGGCGCGGCAGGAGGTGCGTCGTGTTGCGATTGCCCGCTGAGGGTGATGGGGGTCAGTGGTCTCGTTCACCCCAAGAACGGGTACCGGTGATCCGTGGGTGGCACGAAGGTCTCCTTGATGGTGCGCGGGCTCACCCAGCGGATGAGGTTGAGGTAGCTGCCTGCCTTGTCGTTGGTTCCGCTGCCGCGCGCTCCGCCAAAGGGCTGCTGGCCAACCACCGCGCCCGTGGGCTTGTCGTTGATGTAGAAGTTGCCCGCCGCATGGCGCAGCACCTCTTGCGCCTCGATGATGCTCTTGCGGTCGTTGCTGATCACGGCGCCGGTGAGCGCGTATTCGCCGGTGGAATCCACGAGCTTGAGCGTCTCGCTCCACTTGCCTTCCGGATAAACGTAAACGGTCAGGACCGGCCCGAAGATCTCCTCGCACATGGTGGTGCTCTTCGGATCCTTGGTCACGGCCACCGTGGGCTCGATGAAGTAGCCTGTTCTCTTGTCGCCCTTCCCGCCCGCGATGATCTGGATGTTCTTCTTGTCCTGCTTCAGGCCCGCGATGTAGCCGGTGATCTTGTCGAATGCCTTCTCGTCGATCACCGCGCCGATGAAATTCGAGAAATCGCGCGGGTCGCCCATCTTCATGTCGGCCAGGTCGGCGAGCAGCTCCTTCTTCACGTCGGGCCAGAGGTTGGCGGGTATGTAGGCGCGGCTGGCGGCGCTGCACTTCTGTCCTTGGAACTCGAATGCGCCGCGCGAAAGGGCTGTGGCCACCACCTTCGGGTCAGCGCTGGGATGCGCGATCACGAAGTCCTTGCCGCCGGTCTCGCCCACGATGCGGGGGTAGCTGCGGTACTTGGGCAGGTTGTTGCCGATGGTCTGCCAGATGCGGCGGAACACGCCGGTGCTTCCGGTGAAATGGATGCCCGCGAAGTCCTTGTGCGCGAAGATCTGCTCGCCCGCCACGGGGCCGCTCACATGCACCAGGTTGATCACGCCCGGCGGCAGGCCAGCGGCCATGAAGACCTCCATGAGCACCTGCGCGCTGTAGGCTTGCGTATCGGCGCACTTCCACACCACCGTGTTGCCCATGAGGGCGCAGCTGGTGGGCAGGTTGCCGGCGATGGCCGTGAAGTTGAAGGGCGTGAGGGCGAAGACGAAGCCCTCGAGCGCGCGGTACTCCAGCCGGTTCCACACGCCCGGGGAAGATACAGGCTGGTCGCGGTAGATCTGCTGCGCATAGGCCACATTGAAGCGCAGGAAGTCGATGAGCTCGCATGCGCTGTCGATCTCCGCCTGGAAGGCGTTCTTGCCCTGTCCCAGCATGGTGGCCGCATTGATGCTCGCACGGTAGGGGCCGGCAATGAGGTCGGCGGCCTTCAGCATGATGGCGGCGCGCTCCGCGAAAGGCATGTTCTCCCAATCGCGCTTGGCCTTCAAGGCGGCGTCGATGGCAGCGCGCACGTGCTTGGCCTCGCCGGAATGCGCGTTGCCCAGATGATGCGCATGCTTGTGGGGCGGGCTCATCTTCCGCAGGTCCTTGGTCTCGATGGCATGGCCCATGATCCACATGGGGGCATCGACGCGGGAACGCAGGCGGCGGTCCATCTCGGCCTGCAGCGCAGCGCGCTCAGGGGTGTTGGGGGCGTAGGAGAGGACGGGCTCGTTCTGGGGGGTGGGGATGGTGAAGCTCATCGCAGGCGAAGATACCCGCAGCACCCGAAGCCGCTATCCGCACCTGCGCGGCTAGGTCGGGAAAGCGTTCACCACGGAGTAGTACAAGGGCATGCCCAGCGTGATGTTCAAGGGGAAGGTGACCCCCAGTGCCATGGGGATGTAGAGCCCAGGGTCGGCCTTGGGCGCCGCGAGGCGCATGGCCGCAGGCACCGCGATGTAACTGGCGCTGGCCGCCAGGGTGGCGAACATGAAGCGTTCGCCCACGCCCGGTGTGATGAATCCGCTGAGCCAGGCCACCGCGCATCCGTTGACCAAGGGGATCAGCACGGCTACCAGCGATACGTACCAGCCATAGCGGCGAAAGGCACCGAAGCGGGCGGCGGTGACCATGCCCATCTCCAAGAGGAAGACCGCGAGGAAGCCCTTGAAGATATCGGTAGTGAACGGCTTGATCCCTTCGGCCTGCTTGGTATCGGCCACCATGCCGATGATGAGGCTGCCGATGAGCATGAGCACGCTGCCGTTGGTGAAGCTGTGCCTGAGCATATGGCTCAGCGAAGGGCGCTCACCTTGCTTGTCGTAGCGCATCAGCAGCACCATGCCCACAATGATGGCCGGACTCTCCATCAGCGCCATGATGGCCACCATGTGCCCGCTGAACGGCAGCTCCTTCACCTCCAGGAAGCCGCTTGCAGCAACGAAGGTCACCGCGCTCACTGATCCGTATGCCGCTGCGATGGCACCTGCGTTCTGCACCCCGAGCTTCCGCTTCAATAGGAAGAAGGCATAGAACGGTATCGCGCTGGCGATGGCCATGCCGAAGACCAGCTCGCTCATGAACTGCACCGTGAGGTGCTCGTGCGCGAGTTCCTGCCCGCCCCGGAACCCAATGGCGAAGAGCAGGTACAGCGAAATGAATTTGATCGTCGTCGGCGGGATCTCCAGGTCGCTCTTCACCAGGAAGGCCACGATGCCGAGCACGAAGAAGAGCAGCGTAGGGTTGGTGAGGTTGGAGAGGAGGAGGGAGAGGTCCATGCGTGAGCGTTAGAGGAGTTTGGGCGATTCGATGGAGAAGGAGCTTTTCAGCAGAGCCGCATTCGGCACCGTGACCATGCCTCCGTCAGCCTTCCGGATGAAGGTGAAGAAGTAGGTGATGTCCACTAATTCGCCCTCCACTTCGTGCTCCCCGTCCCTGAGCCGGATGCAGTCTCCGATTTTCACGGGGTGCTGGAAGAACAAGACAAGGAATGCGGTGATATTCGAGAGCACCGACATTTCAGCGAAGAAGGCAACGCCGAGCACCGTGACCACGGAAGCCGCGAACAGGAGAATCTCATTCTGCTTCACTCCCCAGATGGCCGTGAGTGCCAGGGAGAGGAGCAGTATGAACAGGAGCCTGATCAGCCGCATCACCTCCCGCTCTTCCTTGGCTTTGTATGCCAGCTTGACGACTGCGCCGTGCACGAGCCATCGTGAAGCGGCCATGACGACGATGAACCCAGCAAGCGCCAGGGCCGATTCGATCAATTGAAGGCGGTGGTCCGCTAAGAAGTCGTCCATGAAGGCGTCGAGGCCGCGAAGTAAGTGAAACTATTTGAAAAGTAAAGTAATACTATATTTGCGCCCCGAATCGAGCGCCGTGCACGTGCATCTGCAGACCACCCTGGCCCTTCATCCCACGATCAGGAAGCCACGAAACGGGTGCATTCCCGGCTCGCCGTTGGTCTTCGCTCACCGAGCTCCGCAACCGGGAGGACCTCAATCGGGTGTTCCGGCATCTGCTGCGCAACACCTTCAAATGCATCACTCACGTTCAACGCCCTAAACAGAAATGAGTCACACCATCACCGTCGCCAAGGGCGACGGCATCGGTCCCGAGATCACGGACGCTGTGTTGCGCATCCTCGATGCTGCGCAATGCGGCCTCACCTACGAGCACATCGAGGTGGGCGAGAAAGTGTATCTCAGCGGCAACAGCAGTGGCATCCCCACCGAGGCTTGGGCCACGCTGCGGAAGAACCCCGTGTTCCTCAAGGGGCCCATCACCACCCCGCAAGGCTCGGGCTACAAGAGCCTCAACGTCACCATCCGCAAGACCCTGGGCCTCTTCGCCAACGTGCGCCCCTGCCGCAGCTACC
>DAORNP010000186.1:0-6126 GCA_035441065.1 Flavobacteriales bacterium
CCGAGCGTAGCGTGGGACTGTACCCCAACCCCAACCACGGCGACCAGCTCTTCGTGAGCATGAGCCGATTGGAGGAGGGCGTTGAATCCATCAACATGGACTTCTACGATGCCTTCGGCAAGCGCGTGGCCCAGCGCACCATCGGGGTGCAGGACGGCTATGTGAGCACTGCGATCGCCCTGAATGGTGAGCTGGCCAACGGCTTGTACATGGTCAGCATCACCGCCGGAACCACCACCTTCAACGAGCGCTTGGTGATCCAGAAGTAACCAACCGGGCTAGCGCCCGCACGACTTGATCACAGCCCCCGCTCCCTTCTGGAGCGGGGGCTGTTGCGTTCGCACTTATGGGTTGCCTCCGGTTGAAAAGAATTTTATCAGATGATTCCCGTGTCAGATATCCTACTATTGACGGGCTGAACCGATCCTCACTTTGCTCCTGCCTATTCCAGCTCATGCATTAATCCGCTTGCTTCTCAGCATGCCGATCTTCGACTGCCGTGGCTTCGCCGTGATGCTGGAACTCCCCACAGCCGATGGCAAACGCCGCGACTGCCCCTTCCACAGCGCGCAAGGGGCTTCATGCGTGAGCGGCTTCACCATGCCCAGCGACTTTGAAACGCATCGCGCCGGATTGAAACCGGCGCACTCTCAATAGCCGACACCTGACGAAAAACCAAGACCCATGAGCACGACAACTTACCCGACACGCGTCAACTGGTGGATGAGGCTCGCCTCCATTCTTGCGTTGATGGTTGCGATACTGGGCTGGGCTTCACCCCTCTCCGCGCAGACCATCACCACAGCAGGGGCTAACCCGCCTTACAATGGTGGGAATGGCGTTAGTGGAAACGGTGTCGTCACCTTCGGGGTTGAGAACAACTCTGGCGCAGACATACTGCTCACGGACTTGTCCTCCTATTGGCAAACAGCTTCCACCGGTGCGAATACCACCTTATGGGCCTCCACGATCTCGCTGGGCGGCGTCTATTTCCCCTTCAATGCACCTGACTGGACCGTTGTGGGCACAGGCACCAATCTGGCGGTTCCTGCGGAAGGCATCCAGCCGACCATCACGGGCATGACCTACCTCATCCCCAATGGCGCGAGCGTCCGCTTCCTGCTAGAATCCGATAACGCCATCCGCTACAGCGGAACGGGAGCAATCTCACCAAATTCTTTCACTGTTGGCGGCATCAGCTTGCGGTGCGGCGATTACCAGATGGTTCCCGGACAGAATGTAGGGTACGGCGGCTTGTTCTCGAATACCGGGAATAACCCTAGGTACTTCACCGGCTCACTCACCTTCATTCCGGCTGCTGCCTGTGCTGGCCAGCCTGCTGCTGGCAGCATCTCGGGACCGCCCTTCGTTTGCAGTGGCGGATCAGCCACTCTGAATGTGAATGGGAGCACACTTGGCACCGGCATCACTCGCGTATGGTATAGCAGCCCCACGTCCGGCGGGCCCTATACGACTTTAGTTGGTACTGGCACCTCGGTTTCAACCGGTCCAGTGACAAGCACGACGTACTACGTCTGCGTGGTCACTTGCACCAACTCATCGCTCTCCGACCAAACCGCCGAGTTCCAATTGCCGGTGCAGGGAGCGGGCGCAGGCGGCACCTTCACAATTGATAATTCCTTGCCCACCGCAGGCAGCAACTTCAACGACTTCACCGACGCGATCAACTACCTGAACCTGCTTTCCGTTTGCGGACCCTTCACCGGCACATACACATTCAACGTGGCAGCCGGCCAGGTCTTCAACGAGAACACGCCGGTGCTGACTGCCTCAGGCTCGCCTGGCAATACCATCACCTTCCAGCGCAGCGGCGTTGGCGCCAACCCGGTGATCACGCCGACTGGCACCGCAGGCACAGCCGATGCAGGCATCACCATTTCCGGTGGCGACCACATCGTGTTCAACGGCATCGACATCGACGCCAGCGCAGTGGCCGCAGTTGAATACGGCTACTTGATCCGGAACCGGAGCGCGACCGACGGCGCCACCTTCAACATCATCGAGAACTGCACCATCCGTCTGAACCGGACGAATACCACCAGCCGCGGCATCCTGCAGACCTCCACGACCACCGGAGACGGGGCCACACCCACTGACTTCGGCGGCACCAACAGCGCCAACACCTACCGCAACCTCACGATCCGCAACTGCTTCAGCGGCATCTGGATCAACGGTGGCAGCAATGCGTTCTACGATGAAGGCAACGTGATCACCACCACCGCCTGCGGCATCTACAACAGCATCGGAGACCCCAACGTGTTCGCCGACATCGGCAGTTCCACGAACGCACTGCAGGCTTACGGCGTGCAGATGACCAACCAGGTGAACTTCGCGGTGCAGAACTGCGAGATCCGCAATGTGAGCAACACCACCAGCCAGCTCGATGGCATCAACATCACGCTCTTCGCCGGCCAGTGCTCGGTGAGCAACAACATCATCCGCGGCATCACCGGAACAGGCACCACAACAGTGGCCATGGCGGGGATGCGGGCCACGCATAGCACGACTACGGGTGTGCCGCAGCCGACCCTGCGCGTCTACAATAACGTGATCAGCGAGATCCACCGTCCCTACACAGGGACTGCCACTGCCACACGCGGCCCGCGCGGCCTCTACTTCCTGAGCACCTCCGCTGTGAATACCCCGGTCATCGAGGTCTGGAACAACACGGTGGTCATTGACGGATCGGCCAACCCGCTCCTCTCCAATGCCTGCTTCGAGCACACCAACCCGACCACGGGTACCACATGGTCGGTGCGCAACAACATCTTCCAGAACAACACCATCGCCCAAGGTGCCACTGCCCGCCACTATGGAGTGGTCCACACGCCCAGCGCGACGGTCTTCGGCAATACCGGATCGGTGGTGAGCAACAACGATGTATTCATCGCGAATGACCTTGGCGTGAGCGGCTTCACCGCGCTCAGCGGCGCTGCTCCGGCGGGCAACCGCAACGGAGTAGCAGCTTGGCAGACAGCCGTGGCGCAAGCGACCGGCAACCTGCAGCTGAACGCGCTCCTCGATGCGGGCTTCGTCTCTTCGCAGGCGGGCTTGGACGGCACGGGCTTCTCGCCTGCTCCGGGCTACCTGACCACGGATCTGGCCTGCGCGCCACGCCAGGCGGATATCGGCGCTTACAACATCGTGCAATGCACCACCCCTGTTGCCGGCACGATCGCCGGATCGGGCGCAGGCTGCGATGGCCAGAGCAACATCCTTTCCCTTGCCGGGGCGTCCAACGGATTGGGCATCACCTATCAGTGGTGGTACGGGGCGCCGGGCGGCCCGTACACCAACCCGTTGGGAACGGGTTCTTCGCAGAACACGAGCGCGCTGCCAATCGGAAGTTACGAGCTGGTGGCGGACGTCACGTGCTCCGCTGGTCCCACCACCGTCACCACAGCCCCCTTTGCCCTGACCGTGAACGCTGTTCCCACGGCCAGCGCAAGCGCGGGCGCGGCTTGCCTCGGTGGCACGCTGCAACTCACGGGCACCACGGACATCGGCACCAGCTTCTCCTGGTCCGGCCCGAACAGCTTCAACAGCACGGCGCAGAACCCCTCTGTGAATCCTGTGGTGGCAGCCTCCGCCGGAACTTACTCCTTCACGGCAACTGCCGCTGGTTGCAGCAGCACGCCGGCCACGGTACTGGTGAACACGGTGACGCCGCCTGCCATCACCTCTGTGACCGCTGCGCCGAACCCGGTCTGCATCGGTGATGACACCCAGTTGCATTGCGACGGCGCCAGGTTATGTGATGGGCGCTACGGGATCCAGCTTCATCGACATCAGCGGCACGGGCACCGCAATCCCCGCAGTGGGCGATGACACCGAGCACAACATCACCATTCCGGGTGGCTTCACCTTCAATGGCGTGAACTATACCGATGCGCGCATCGGCGCGAACGGCGTCATCGTCTTCGGTTCCACCACCGGAGACATCAGCCTCACCAACGCAGCCCTCCCCACGGGCACGGTGGCGGCGGGCAATGCATTCCTGGCGCCGTGGTGGGATGATATCGACAATGATGCCGGCGGCGGCCAGATCTTCATCGGCCAGAGCGGCGACCTGCTCATCGCCCAGTGGAACAATTGGGGGCGCTCAGCGGCGGTGGCCGGTCAAGTGATCACCTTCCAGGTGCAACTGAACCAGGTCACAGGGCAGATCTTCTTCGTGTACCAGGATGTGATCTTCGGTGGCACGCAGGCAGCAGCCAATGACAATGGCCTGAATGCCACGGTCGGGATCCAGTGGGCCAACGCCGTGGGCAGCGCCATCCAATACAGCTTCAACACCGCCAGCCTCACGGATGGACAGGTGATCTCCTTCACGCCGAACACGCCCAGCTACAGTTGGACGCCGAACACCTATCTGACCGCGGACAACATCGCGAACCCGATGGCGCAGAACGTGCTAGCGGACATCACCTACACGATGACCGTGACGGCCGGTGGCTGCAGCTCCAGCCAGAACCTCTTGGTGGAGGCCAACCCGGCGATTCTTCCATCGGAGGCTGAGATCATCCCTGATCCGGCAGCCTTCTGCACCGGTGGCAGCGTGACGCTCACGGCTGTGCCCTTGGGCGGTGGCGGACCTTACACCTTCACGTGGACCGATCCGAACCTGGTCGTGGGCACGCCTACGAATGTGGCCACTCAATCGGCGAACATCGCGGGCCTGTGGAGTGTGCAGATCGATGATGCCTGCGGTGGCACCGCCACGGCGAGCATCACGGTGGTGGAGAACCCCACGCCCAGTGCCAGCGCAAGCGCAAGCCAGGCCTGCATCGGCGGCACGCTGCAGCTCACGGGCACCACGGACATCGGCACCAGCTTCACCTGGACCGGCCCCAACAGCTTCGCCAGCACCAGCCAGAACCCCACGGTGAACCCGGTGGTGGCGGCCTCCGGCGGCACCTACATCTTCACTGCAACCGCAGGGCCATGCACCAGCGCTTCGAGCTCAGTGGTGGTGGTAGCCGACATCTCACCTGTCATCTCGGCGACGACCGCTACACCGAACCCGGTATGCTCCGGCAATGATTCGCAGTTGAATGTCTTCGCATCCGTGCCTGGTTACACCATGGGCGCAGCTGGCGCGACCTTCATCGACATCAGCGGCACGGGTACTCCGGTGGCCGGTGTGGTCGGGGACGATACAGAAGGGAACATCACCATCACGGGAGGCTTCACCTTCAACGGCATCAACTACACCAGCGCCAGGGTGGGCGCGAATGGCGCCCTCGTCTTCGGCGCGGCCACCGGTGAGATAACCAATGGCAATGCGGCATTGCCTTCGGCAGCGAACTCTGCTGGATCCGTCTTCCTCGCTCCTTTCTGGGATGACCTGGATAACCTCAGCCCCTCGAACGTCTACACACAGCAGGTGGGCAGCCTGTTCATCGTCCAATGGCACCAGTGGGGCCATTTCAGCGCGGCGACCGAAGGCGAAGTGATCACCTTCCAGATCCAGATGGATCAGGTGACCGGTGCGGTCTACTTCGTCTATCAGGATGTGATCTTCGGAGGCGAGCAGGCAGCCAACGATGCGGGTGCCAGTGCGACCGTGGGCATCCAATGGGCCAACTCCGCTGGCAACTTCATTCAATACAGCTTCAACACCGCCAGCCTCACCGACGGCCAGGTGATCTCCTTCACCCCGGTGGCGGTGAGTTCCTACCTGTGGACACCGAACACCTTCCTGAGCGACGATGCCATCGCCAACCCGGTGGCGCAGAACCCGACCGCGACAACGCCCTACTCCGTGCTGGCAACGGGCGCCAATGGCTGCACGGCCACCGGCAACGTGACGTTGACCCTGAACCAGAGCCTGGACGTGCATTCAGGATTGCTTGAACAGCCAGTTCTCCATCAGTGTTCAGGTGAACAGCACGGGCAACGGCCCCACGGTTGATCTGAGCTATACGGTGAACGGCGGCTCGCCCATCGGGGTGCCCGGACTTGGCACTGGCCCGCAAACGCCGCTTGGCCCATTCAATGCGACCGACGATGTGGAGGTTACCGTGATCGATCCGGTCGGCGGCTGCAACTTGGATGGTGGCGTATTCCGCAGCGGATGCCCCGAGATCGTGAACTGCCCAGCGG
>DAORNP010000187.1:0-4678 GCA_035441065.1 Flavobacteriales bacterium
GGGATACTCCATGCCGATGCGGTCGGTGTGCACGCTGATTGCCACGGGGTAGATGTAGTCCGCCGTGAACTTGCTGTAGGTCTTGATGGTGTGCGCCACCACCTTGGTGCTGTATTGCTCCCATAGCGGGTTGCCCTCCTTGGGGTAGTAGCTCATGCAGAGCACGTTGTTGGTCTTCACAGGCTGGTTCATCGCGTCCCAGATGAACTTGCGGCTGCTGGCGAAGGCGACATCGCGCACGTTCTTGCTCTTGAACACCCAGGTCTTCGTGCCGTTGCTCCGCTCCTTCTCGTTGTCCAGCGCTTCCTGTGGCGTCACGATCATCACGGGGGTGGAGCTGGTGCGCGCTTGCGCGAGACGCTTCTGTTGCGCCGAGGTGAGCACCGCTGACGCATTAGCCCATTCGCCGGTGGCCGCCACGATGTGATAGCTCGGCGCGGTGATGTTCAGCGTGTAGTCGCCGAAGTCGAGGGTGAACTCGCCCTGGCCGAGGAACTGCTTGTGCATCCAACCGCTGTAATCCATGTACGCGGCCATGCGCGGGTAGAAGTGCGCGATGGTATAGATGTAGTTGTCCTCTTCGGGGAAGTACTCGTAGCCGCCGCGGCCGCCCCATTTCATGCGGTCGTTCAACCAATTCCACCACTGCACCTTGAAGACGAACGTAGCGCCGGGCGCGAGCGGCTTGGGCAGGTCCACGCGCATCATCGTCTTGTTGATGGTGTACTTCAACTTGCTTCCGCCGGCATCGGTGACGCTGGTGATCCGGTAGCCGCCTTCGAAGGGCTTCACCCACTTCTCGATCTGCCCGAGGCTCACGCTATCGCCTAGCGTGCCGGTGCGGATGGCGTTGGCGTCGCTGTTCGGCTCGAAAATGTTCTGGTCGAGCTGCAGCCAGAGGTACTCGAGCTTATCGGGGCTCTGGTTGTGGTAGGTGATGGTCTCGCGGCCGGTGAGCTTCGGCAGCACGCCTTCACTCGCTTTCGGCTCGGTGATCTCCACATGGATGTCGTAGTCGGCCTTCATCTGCCAATAGGCGTGGCCGGGTGCGCCAGATGCTGTGCGCTGCTCGTTGGGCGTGGGCAGCTCCTGGTCGAGCTGGCGGAATTTATCCCGACCGTAGCGGGGACTGTCCTGGGCGGAAACCGCGCTGGCGACCGAAATGCCAAGCACAAGAATTGTATTCCTCTTAAGCATGTCAGCGAAAGTAGAAGGCGCGCGCTTGCTCCCATCGGTCCGTCCCCGAACCCGACCTTTGGAACCATGAAGGCTGTCCTCCTCGCTATTGGTCTTTCCAGCGCGCTGGCCGTCCACGATTTCTTCGTCTCCATTCTCACCATACGTCACAAGCCCGAGACCAAGACCCTCGACCTCACCTGGCGGATAACCGCGCACGACATCGAGCATGCGTTGGCGAACGTGGCCCCTCTGAAACTGGGCTCGCCCAAAGAGCACCCCCAGGCCGACAGCCTCCTGAACGCCTATTTCAGGCAGCACCTCGTGCTCTTCCAGGAGAAGCAGCTTACATGGAATTGGGTGGGCAAGGAACTCGACGGCGAAACGCTCTATTGCTACTTGCAGGTGGAGGGCATCGCCTCACCGAACGGCTTGCTGGTGCAGAACACGCTCTTGCAGGAGGTCTTCGCCGAGCAGCAGAACCTGGTGCACGTGGAGGGTGAGAAGGTGCCGACGAGGTCGCATACGTTCGTTAGGGGGAGTGCGGGGCATACGTTCACTTGGTGAAATGGCAACGACCATCAACCAATACGATTGCTTTCTACTTGCCAAAGACCTGAACCCTGCTATCGTCAAGGGTATGGAGGGTGTAGTCCTGGAAGTATGGGACGCGGACAACTTCTTGGTCGAGTTTGTGAACCCAGATGGGACAAATCATGAGTTCAACGGTGAGGTCACCTTCGACATCGATGGATCATTCATCGGAGAGGTGACCTATCGACATAGGGCGAGTTGATCCAAAAGATGACCCGCCCCGAGAAAGCCGCCTTCGTATCCCGCAAGCTCACCGAGCTCTACCCGCGCCTGCGCATCCCCCTCGACCACGAGGACCCCTACACATTGCTGGTGGCCGTGGTGCTCAGCGCGCAGTGCACCGACAAGAAGGTGAACGAGATCACGCCGCTGCTGTTCGCGAAAGCACGCACCCCGCAGCAGATGGTGAAGCTGAGCGTGCAGCAGATCGAGGACATCATCCGGCCTTGCGGATTGGCACCAGCGAAAGCGAAGGGCATTCACGGCCTGAGCAGGATCATCCTGGAAAAACACGGTGGCCAAGTGCCGGACACGCTCTCCGAACTCGAAGCGCTTCCTTCCGTGGGCCACAAGACCGCCAGCGTGGTGATGGTGCAGGCCTTCGGCGTTCCTGCCTTCCCCGTGGATACGCACATCCACCGCCTTGCCTGGCGCTGGACCTTGAGCACGGGTAAAAGCGTGGAGCACACCGAGGCCGACCTGAAGAAACTCTTCCCCGAAGAGGAATGGGCCGACCTGCACCTGCGTATTATCTACTTCGGTCGGGAGTATTGCCCGGCCAAGGGCCACGACCCGAGGAAGTGCCCGATTTGCAGCGTGATCGGGAGGAAGGAACTCTTCTCCTGACCTTCGCAACGCATGGGCGCCATCGGCTACTACCTCGCATTGCCTTTCATCTACGGCATCGCGCTGCTGCCCTTTCCGCTGCTCTACCTCATAAGCGACGGCCTGTACTTCCTCCTTTACCGTGTGCTCGGCTACCGCAAGGAAGTGGTGCTCACCAACCTGCGGAACAGTTTCCCGGAGAAGAGCGATGGGGAGATACTGGACATCGCCCGCCGCTTCTACCGCTGGTTCTGCGACCTCACCTTGGAAACGCTGAAGACCCTGACCATCTCGCCGGAACAGGTGAAAGAGCGCGTGGCCTTCGAGAACGTGGAATTGCTCGAGGACTATGCCCGCAAGAAGCAGAGCATCATCCTGGTGCTGGGCCATTTCGGCAATTGGGAGCTGGCCGGGGCGCGATACAGCCAGGAGAAGGGCATCCCGCAGTTGATCGTGATCTACCATCCGCTGCAGAACACCTACTTCGACCGGCTGGTGCACCACATGCGCACGCGCCATGGCACGCAGCTCTACACCATGCAGGAAACCAGCCGGAGCATGCTCCGCGACCGGCACCTGCTCACCGCCACGGCATTCATCGCCGATCAGACCCCCGCTCCCGAACGTGCCTATTGGATGACATTCCTCAATCAGGATACCCCTGTATTCCTGGGCACGGAGGCCTTGTCGAGGAAACTCGGCTACCCCGTCGTTTATATCAGCATCACCCGCCCCAAGCGCGGATTCTACCGCATGGTGGCCGAAACTTTAGTGGAGAATCCAAAGGCTACCGCCGAGGGGGAGACAACTGTCACACACACCCGACGTTTGGAACGCGATATTTGCGCGCACCCGGAGCTCTGGCTCTGGACGCACCGCCGATGGAAGCACAAACGACCGACCCCAAGCCCGCCAGCCGGGTAACGGTCAGGCATACGGGTGAGCGCAAGGACCTGATCCTGGCGACGCGGCCTTATGCGCATGAGGTGCGCTGGAGGAGCTGGATGCACCTGGCCCTCTCTGTGGCGCTCACCACCGCAACCTACCTGGGCATCATCTTTTTTGAATCGTTGTGGCTCAAAGCCGCCTTTGGTGTGCTCACCGGTCTCTCGCTGGTTCGGCTCTTCATCCTCTACCACGACCATCAGCACAAGAGCATCCTCAACCGCAGCAAGCCTGCCGATGTCTTCTTCTGGTTCTTCGGCATGTGGATGCTGAGTCCGCCCAGCATCTGGAAGCGCAGCCACGACCACCACCACAAGCACAACTCGAAGCTCTATACCACCAGCGTGGGCTCCTTCCCGGTGGTCACCGTCGAGAAGTACAAGACCCTGTCACGCGGCGAGCGCTTCGCCTACAACTTCATCCGCAGCCCTTTCGCTATTGGATTCGGCTACGTGTTCGTGTTCATCATCGGCATGTGCCTCAATAGCTTCATCAGCAATAAGGGGCGGCATTGGGACAGCCTCATCACGCTCGTTTTCCATACGGCGCTGGGCTGGGCCACTTGGTATTTCCTTGGCTGGGAGAATCTCGTGTTCGCCTTCTTCCTGCCCTACCTGGTCACCTTCGCGCTGGGCAGCTACCTCTTCTATGCGCAGCACAACTTCCCGGGTACCGTGTTCGCCGATAAGAATGGCTGGAGCTATGTGAAGGCCGCGCTGGACAGCAGCAGCTACATGAAGATGAGCCGGGTGATGCATTGGTTCACCGGCAACATCGGCTATCACCATATCCATCACCTCAACGCGCACATTCCTTTCTATCGGCTCCCGGAGGTCTTCAAGGCCATACCGGAGCTGCGCGAGAAGGCCAAGGTCACCAGCTTGTGGCCATGGGATGTAGCGGCCTGTTTCCGGCTGGCGGCATGGGACCCCGCCTTGCAGCGCATGGTCACCAAGCGCGAATTGAGGCAAGGAAGACGCCGGTAACGAAGAAGCCCCCATAGTGAGGGGGCCTCCTGCTTCAGTTCAGCACCAGGCTCACCTGCCCCAGCGGTGGCGCATCCACCACTTGCAGCGCCTTGGAATAGCCCAAGATGGCTTGAATGGTGGAGGCTTTCGGGCCGAGGGCGGTGGTCATG
>DAORNP010000187.1:4702-6104 GCA_035441065.1 Flavobacteriales bacterium
GCGGTTCTTACGGCGGAGGGTAGAGTGCGTCATCGACGGCGTTTAGGTGGTTTCGATGCTTCCTGAACGGTACCCTGCCCCGGTCTATTGCATCGCCCGGAAAAAAGAGCGGCGGGCCTCACGGGACCCGCCGCCGAACCATTCCCGGGAGCCTCCGACCCGCTCCAGGGCGATGTCGTGCTTGTCAATCATCTTCCGCATGTTGATCAGGGCATAGCGCATGCGGCCCAGTGCCGTATTGATGCTCACATCCGTGTGGTCTGCAATCTCCTTGAAGCTCATGTTCAGGTAGGTACGCATGATCACCACTTCGCGCTGCTCCTCGGGCAGGTGGTCGATCAGCTTGCGCACATCGGCGTCGACCTGCACGTTCACCAGCTTCTGCTCGGCGTTCTTGCCGGTCTGCGGCATGGCGGCGAACACATCGTGGTCGTCCTTGCTGCGCACCAAGGGCATCTTCTTGTTGCGGCGGAAGTGGTCGATCACCAGGTTGTGGGCGATGCGCATCACCCACGGCAGGTACTTACCCTCCTCGTTGTATTTGCCACCCTTCAGGGTATTCACCACTTTGATGAAGGTCTCCTGGAAGAGGTCCTCGGTGAGCTCGCGGTCGCGCACCAGCAGGTAGATGTGGCTCCACACCTTGCGCTTGTGGCGGTGCAGCAGCGTTGCGAAGGCGCTTTCGTCGCCGTCGATGTAACGCTGTACGAGAACCTGGTCGTCGATGGTGACAACCGCCTTGGCGATGGAACGCTGCTGAAGCATGGCCTTACCCGTTTTGGTCCGTGAGAGGATCAGTAAACTCAGGGTAGAGGTCTTGCTATCGGCGGAGGCGGTTGGTTGGTGGCGCCCGGTTAGGGCTTGGGGTGAACAGCTGATAGACGCTTTCGCTAGGGTAAACGTTGCCTACTTGTGGTTATTGCGCTGGCCCAGTGAATTTCTATCAACAAGGGCGAAGATAGGCGGCTGGGCGCTTCATCACCCCCTGATTGAGCAACGGTGCGCGGGAATCAGGCTTTGGACTGAGCTGGTCTAGAGAATCTGGACAGTTTGTGGATGCGTCGTTACTGGTACTACGGCAGTGATGATGCAGAGAGCTTTGCCTATTCCGTGCGTAGCACCAGTGATGGCGGGCTTGTCATGTGCGGCATGACGCGCCAAGGCGTGGATGACCCGTTACCATACCTGACCTCCAACTGGCTCATCAAGCTCGATAGCTACGGCTGCTTGGTGCCGGGTTGCCAGAATGTGGGTATAGAGGAAGTGGCGCTGGGGCTGAGCGAATACCTGCGCATTTCGCCCAACCCCGTTGCGCAAGGGCAAGATCTGCGCATTGTGTTCGAGCCGCCTGCGGGCTTCACACCCAACGGCACATTGCGCTTGGTGGTGCTGGATGCGCAAG
>DAORNP010000188.1:0-4122 GCA_035441065.1 Flavobacteriales bacterium
AGCGGTATCCATCGTCGATTGCGCGTCCTGGATCGGTGAAGTCGAACAGCGAGATATCGGTTCGCGGCTCGATGATGATGCCGTTCTCGCAGATCACGGAGAAGTTGGTGGGCTCCTGCATCATGGCGCGGAGCTGGCTCAGCAGGTCGTCCTCGGTGGGCGGCGGCGAGTTGCTGCTCACGTTGCTCCCGATGATCAGGTCCGGGAAGAAGTCGGCGTACATCACATCGCTGGGGAAGTTGTTGTAGAGGCCGCCATCCATCATGAGGTGGTCATTCACGCGGATGGGCTTGAAGTAGAAGGGATAGCTCATGCTCGCGCGCACGGCAAGGGCCAGGTCGCCGTCCCGGAACACAACGGGTCGTTGCGCCGTGATGTCGGAGGCTACGCAGCGGAAAGGCACGAACAGGCTATCGAACACGTAGCCCGCTGCTGCGCTGGCCGGAGCGAAGCCGCGCATCTGCTCGAAGTCGAGCAGCGCAGGGCTGCGCAAATTAGTTGGCAAGGAGGTCTGCAGCAGCGTGTCCACGTCGAATCGAACATTGATCAGGGAGGCATCCGGGCGGTCCTGCTTGAAGAAGTAGTTGTGCCTCGCCTCGGTACCGCCCTCGGCCATGATGCGGTAGAGGTCCGTGCGGAAAAGCGAATCGATCTCCCAAGGAGAGTAGCCTGCGGCGTACATGGCGCCTACCAGAGCCCCCATGCTGCTGCCCGTGATGCAATGAATGGGAACTTCGTTCTCCTCCAAGGCTTTCAGCACACCGATGTGCGCCATGGCCGTTGCTCCACCGCCACTGAGCACCAACCCCACGCGTTGCGCTTGGGCGAAGGAGGTGCTCAAGAACAGCAGAAGGGCAAGCAAACGAGGCATGGGCGCGCTACGCGCAAAAGTAGTCCTGGCCTTTCCGTGGACTCGCCGTTCGTGTGATCCTCAGACCGCTGGGCGCATAGAGCCCAACAAGCCCTGGAAGTAGGCCGGTGCTCTCAGCAACCTGCTGCCATACCAGCTGAACATCTCGCCATCCACCAGCCGTACAGGAGTGCCGGGGCAGATCATGTTGATCTCAAGGATGTGCTTCTCCGCGAACGGATAGGGTTCCGACGCGAGCAGGATGATGTCCGGGTCGGCCTCAGCAAGCTCCTGGGCCGTGATCTCCGGGTAGCGCGCATCGCCTTCATCGAACACGTTGGTCAGCCCCAAGCGCAGCAGCATGTCGTTCACAAAGGTGCCATGTCCCGCTACCATGAAGGGTTCGCGCCAGATGAAATAGGCCACCGTGCGCGTTTCTTCCAACGGGTGCAGCGCTCTGAAGCCCTGTGCTATGCCGCTCATGATGCGCGCCGCCTTATCCTCGGTGCCGGTGATGGCGCCCAAGGAAGTGATCATGTCCATGGCATCGCTCAATGTGCGCACATCGCTCATCCAGACCGGGTACTCCTGCTCCAGGGCTAGGATGTCCTTGCGGTCGTTCTCTTCCTTGTTGCCGATGATCAGGTCAGGCTTCAACGCCCGCACCTTTTCCAGGTCTACCTTCTTGGTGCCTCCCACGCGGTGTTTGGTCTTGAACCACGTTTCAGGATGCACACAGAACTTGGTGATGCCGACCACGCGTTCGTCGAGGCCCAGGTCATGCAGCAACTCGGTCTGCGAGGGGACGAGGGAGATGATGCGCTGGGGGCGATCGGGCACTTCAACAGTGCGGAGCATCTGATCGGTCAGCTGCGGCATGCGCTACTTCAGCTTCCCGATGATATCCTGCTTCGTGATGATCCCATAACCATTCGGCTGCTCCACCAGCACGGCCGGGCTGCCGTTGCCGAGCTTCTTCGCCACTTCCTCCAAGGTGGCGTCCAGGCCGATCACGGGCAGCGAGGGTCCCATCACAACGCGCGCTTTCTGGTGGCGCACCTCAGCATCCTCCAGGATCGCATCGAACAGGCGGGCATCGGTGATGGTGCCCACGGGTTTGCCGCCCTCAAACACGGGTATCTGGTCGATGTTGTGCTTCCGCATCTTGTCGATGGCATTGAGCACGGGCTCGTCGGCCTCCACGCTCAGCAGCTGCAGGTCCTTCCCTTTCAGCAGGTCGCCAGCGGTTGGTTTTTCTTCCACGAGGAAGCCGCGCTCACGCATCCAGTCGTCGTTGAACATCTTGCCCAGGTAGCGCGTGCCGTGGTCATGGAAAATGACCACCACTACGTCGGTGGGCTTCAGCTTGTCCTTCAGTTGGATTAGGCCTGCCATAGCTGCGCCTGCGCTGTTCCCAACGAAGATGCCTTCGTCCTTCACGATCTTCCGCGTGTAGATGGCCGCATCGCGATCGGTGACCTTCTCGAAAAGATCGATGAGATCCATGTCCACGTTCTGCGGCACGAAATCCTCGCCGATGCCTTCGGTGATGTACGGGTAGATCTCATTCTTGTCGAAGATTCCAGTCTCCTTCAGTTTCTTGAACACGGACCCATAGGTATCGATCCCCCAGAGCTTGATGTTCGGATTCTTCTCCTTCAAGTAGCGACCGGTTCCGCAGATGGTACCGCCGGTACCCACGCCCACCACGAGGTGCGTGATCTTGCCATCGGTCTGCTCCCAGATCTCGGGGCCGGTGGTCTCGTAGTGCGCTTGGGCGTTGCTGGGATTGTCGTACTGGTTGGCCTTCCAGCTATTGGGGGTCTCGTTCACCAAGCGGCTGCTCACGCTGTAGTAGGAACGGGGGTCTTCTGGATCCACATTGGTGGGGCACACGATCACCTCGGCGCCAAAGGCGCGCAGCGCGTCAACCTTCTCCTTGCTCTGCTTGTCGGTGGTGGTGAAGATGCACTTGTAGCCCTTGATGATGGCCGCGATGGCCAGGCCCATGCCCGTATTGCCGCTGGTGCCTTCGATGATGGTGCCGCCGGGCTTCAGCAAGCCGGCTTTCTCAGCATCCTCAACCATCTTCAACGCCATGCGGTCCTTGATGCTGTTGCCGGGGTTGAATGTCTCCACCTTGGCGAGCACGGTGCCGGGTACGTCCTTGGTGATGCGGTTGAGCTTGACCAGCGGCGTGTTACCGATGGTGGTGAGGATGTTCTCGTGGATTTTCATGGCCCGGCGAAGGTAGGATCGCCCGGCCGGTCGCCTAGGGGCTGACGACAATCGGCCTTCACGCGAATCGAATCGCCTTCGCCGGCGCGATGCGCGTGACCAGCATGCTGGGCAGGATGAGCGCGAGCATGCACACCAGCAAGGTCCCCGTATTCAGGGCCAGCACGGCCAAGGGGTCGATGTCCACCACCACGCGGTCCATGTAGTAGGTCTCAACGGGAAGCTTCACGATGCCGAAGCGCTGCTGGATGAAGGCGAGCGCGATGCCGAGCGCGTCGCCGATCAAGATTCCGCGGATCAGGATGTAGGAGGCGTTCACCAGGAAGATGCGTCGAACCATGCCGTTGCTCGCGCCCAGGGCCTTTAGCGTGCCGATCATGGTGGTACGTTCCAGGATGATGATGAGCAGCGCGCTGGTCATGTTGATGATGGCCACGATGACCATGAGCACGATGATCACCACCACGTTCTTGTCGAGCAGTTCCAGCCAAGCGAAGATCTCCGGGAAGCGGTCGCGCACGCTGAGCGATCGCAGTTGCGTGGGCAGGAATTCCGTGTAAACAAGGTCGTCGAAGTGCTGCACATCCTCGAAGCGGTCCAAGAGCACCTCGAAGCCGCCGCAATATCTGTTGTAGCTGCCCCCGCTCCCGCTACGCTCCACACGCACAGCGCCAACGAGCACTTCGGTGCCTAGGCTCGAGATCGTCCGGGAGAGTGAATCGGGAATGATGCGCACGATCGCGGTATCAGGTATCGTGCGATCGGCATCATGCAGGACGAGCATGAACGAGGTGTCCCTCGGTTCCCGTCCATAGGGAGTGTAAGGCATGTCGGGCACGTAGCGATCGTAGAGCTGCGCACGATGCGGACCGGGCCCCACCCAATCCGTTCCTGGCCATTCATAGGTGTAGAGCCGGTCGCCACCGAATCCAAGTCCTCGCAGCTCTACGAATCGGCCGTATTCCAAGCCGCTCACGTCGATCTCCGCCTTCAAGCCCCATTGCGCGAAGCGCTGCAGGTGGTCGATGTCAACG
>DAORNP010000188.1:4141-6101 GCA_035441065.1 Flavobacteriales bacterium
GTCGATCTGCTCGAGTCCGGTTTGATACACACCGCATACACGGAACTTGCGCGGACGGATGTCGTCGCGGCCCCGCACCAAGTAAGTGGTGATGGTGTCGCCAGCGCCGATGCGGAGGCGGTCAGCTTGATGCTTCGAGAGCAGCAGGTCGATGGGCCGAGTGCTGTCGCCGATGGCAGGCAGGGTGCCGGCAAGCAGGTGCTTGCTCAGGAAGCGCGTATCGTAATCCTTGCCAATGCCCTTGAGGACCACCCCCTCGATGTCGCTTTCCGTCTCAATGATTCCTGGACGGGTGGCATACACTTGGATATGTGCGATGCCCGGCACGGTGTCGAGCCAGGGATAGAACGATTGGTCAATGGGAATGCGCAGCGTCTCTTTCGGATCGGTCTGGCCGATGGCCGTGATCTGCAAGTGCGCGGCGGCCCCGGTTACTTTCGCCCGCACCTCGCGCTGGAATCCGCGCGTGATGCCCACCGTGAGGATCATGACCGCCATGCCTACTACGATGCCCAGCACCGCAATGACCACGATCGGGCGCGAGAAGCCGCTGGGCTCAGCACCGCTGCTGCGAATGATGCGCTGGGCGATGAAGCGCGCGAATGACATGCTCGGTCGGGGGCGGGGCAAGATAACCTTGGCCTTCGCGCTGGTTGGCTTGGTGCTGCTGCCCGGCGGTGCAGCACATGCGCAGCAGCCTGTGTTCGTGGCCAAGGGCGAACCTCAGATTACCGTTGGCTCTGCGCGCTTGGATAAATACTTGCCCCTGCTCAGCGGTCAGCGAGTGGCTGTGGTCGCGAATCACACGGCACGCATCGGCAGCTCGCATCTGGTCGATTCGCTGCTCTCGCTGAATGTGGATCTGAAGAAAGTGTTCGCGCCGGAGCATGGATTCCGTGGCGATGCTGATGCGGGGGAGCATGTGAAGGACCAGCGTGATGCCCGAACGGGGCTGCCCATCGTTTCGCTCTATGGCAAGAACAAGAAACCAACGGCGCAGCAACTCGGCGATGTGGATGTGCTGATCTTCGACATGCAGGACGTGGGCGCGCGGTTCTATACCTACATCGGCACCTTGCACTATGTGATGGAGGCGGCGCTCGAGCACCAGCGCAGGCTCATCGTGCTCGACCGCCCGAACCCCAATGGCTTCTATGTGGATGGGCCTGTGCTCGATACTGCTTACCGTTCCTTCGTGGGCATGCACCCGGTGCCCATCGTGCATGGCATGACCATCGGCGAGTTCGCGCGCATGATCAATGGTGAAGGATGGCTCA
The DNA here is from genome assembly GCA_035441065.1 of Flavobacteriales bacterium. Taxonomy (GTDB): domain Bacteria; phylum Bacteroidota; class Bacteroidia; order Flavobacteriales_F; family PHOS-HE28; genus PHOS-HE28. The sequence continues at coordinate 5,419 of DAORNP010000188.1, forward strand.
AAGGCGGGATGCGCTGCGACCTTACCGTAATCACCTGTGAAGGATACGATCATGGGCAGTTCACCTGTTTGGATCTGCCGCCCTCACCCAATCTGCCAAACATGGCTGCGGTATATCTCTATCCGTCGTTGTGCCTCTTTGAGGGCACGGTGGTGAGCGTGGGCCGAGGTACTGAGAAGCCTTTTCAGTGCATCGGATATCCGGGCAATCCGGTGGGGGCACATCGTTTCACGCCACGTTCACGGCCTGGCGCCAAAGAGCCGCCATACCTCGGCCGCGAATGCAATGGTCTTGAGCTTGAGGCGTATGGCGAGTTCCAGTCACGCATGGAGAGGCGCATCAACCTGCAATGGCTCATTGGCCTCTACCAAGAAGCGCCCAACAAAGCGGCCTACTTCAATTCCTTCTTTGATAAGCTGGCGGGTGGCAAGGATTTGCGCGAGCGCATCGCGCGCGGCGAGAGCGAAGAGACGATACGCGCCTCTTGGCAGCCTGGGCTCGAAGCATTCAACCGTGTGCGCAGCAAATACCTGCTCTATCCGGATTTCAAGCTCTAAAGAAGAAGGCCCCTTCCGATGAGAAGGGGCCTTCTTCGTAAAGGTTCACGCCCTACTTCTGGATCACCAGTCTCTCGTTGAAGGTGCTGCCTCCGGCGGTGATGCTCACCAGGTACATGCCGTTGG
>DAORNP010000189.1:0-2843 GCA_035441065.1 Flavobacteriales bacterium
CATGTTGCGCTCACCCACGCCCACCGTGCTGCCACCGGGGCCAGTGAAGGAGCTGAAGTTCACGCTCACGGGCAACATGAACCGCTACCTCTGGGCCATTGACAACAGGACCGTTTCAGAGACGGACCGCATCCTCATCCGCATGGGCGAGAACGTGCGCATCATCCTGCACAACAACAGCATGATGCGCCACCCCATGCACCTGCACGGCCATTTCTTCCGCGTGGTGAACGGCCAGGGCGATCATTCTCCGCTGAAGAACGTGCTGGACATCATGCCCATGGAGACCGACACCATCGAGTTCGCGGCCACCGAGGAGGGCGACTGGTTCTTCCACTGCCACATCCTCTACCACATGATGAGCGGCATGGGCCGCGTGTTCACGAATCCCACCACCGAGCCGAACCCCGTGCTGCCTGATGTCCGCAAGGCGTGGAAGCATTTCCTGCGCGAGGACAAGGCCTGGCACTTCATGGCCATGAGCGACTTCGCCACCAACGGCATCGATGGGGAGGCCATGCTGATGAACAAGCGCTGGGCCTTGCAGACCGAATGGCGTTTGGGCTACACCGCGATGCACGGCCAGGAGGTGGAGGCGCACTTCGGGCGCTACTTCGGCAAGATGCAGTGGTGGTTCCCCAACATCGGCATCGACTGGCGCACCCGAGAAGGGCACACGGACAGCCCGGAGGAGAACATGTTCCAGCAGCGCAACACCAAGAACAGCCGCAGCGTGGCGCACATCGGGTTCCAGTATACCCTGCCCATGCTGCTGGTGCTCGATGCACGCATCGACACCGACGGCCGCTTGCGTGCGCAGCTGACGCGCCATGACATCCCGCTGACCCCGCGGCTGCGCCTCGACCTGATGGGCAACAGCGACTACGAGTACATGGCCGGCCTGCGGTATGTGCTGGACAAGAGCTGGGCGGTGAGGGGACACTACGACAGCGACATGGGCTTCGGCGTGGGTGTGACAGTGACCTACTGAGGGCTGAAGCAACGGTGTGCAGCTAACTCCACCCCAATGTGCCCCCGCACAGCCACCATGTCCTTCCGAAACCCAGATCGCGCAGCACCTGCGCGCCTTGCGCGCTTCGTCCACCACCCTTCGCGCACACCGTTACGATGCGTTGCTTGCGCGACCAACTTCGCGCCTGGTCCACCAGTTCGATGATCGGGATGTTTACGGCTTCGGGCAAGTGGCCGGTCGCGAATTCCTCGGGGCTTCGCACATCCACAACCCGAACGTGCGGTTTGCCAAGCAAGGGCTTCAGGTCCTCGGGCTCCAGGCACTTGCGTTCGCTGGGCATGCGCAACCACACCACCACGCCGCTGAGCACCGTGACAACGCCAATGGCGAGGATGGACGCCGTGATGCCGAATCGGTCGGCGATGAGACCGGTCATCAGCGCACCGATGGCATAACCCAGGTCGCGCCACAGGCGGAAGATGCCCACGGCCTCGCTGCGCTGCTGCGGATGCGTGTGCGCCGCCAGTACCGCAAGGAAGGTGGGATACACCAGCGCGGTGCCCAGGCCGAGCGCGGCGCTGAGCGCGATGTATGCGCCTTGTGCATGCATGAAGGGAAGTGCCAGGATGGCGATCCCTTGCAGCACCATGCCGAGGATGAGCAATGAGCGGCGGTTCACATGGTCCGCCAGTTTGCCGGTGAAGAGTTGTCCCATGCCCCACACCGCCGGGTACACCGCCGCGATAGCGCCGATCTGTCCCTGTCCGAAGCCTTCGCTGAGAAGCAGCACGGGGAGCAGCCCCCAGAGCATGCCGTCGTTCAGGTTGTTCACCAAGCCGGCCTGCGTGACGCTGCCGAGCGTGCGATGCGTGAGACTTGTTTCGAGGAACACGCGCTTCAATTTGGGCACGATGCTCTGCGCGCTTTCGGCCGCCACATGATGCACGGTGTCCTTCACCCATAGCATCGTGAGCAACAGACCTACTACCGCGATAGCGATACCGACTTGGAACGGCACGGGACGCGGGCCGTACTGCGCGGCGAGGTATCCAGTGAGAAAGGCAATGCCGCCCACAGCGAGGTAGCCGGCGAACTCGTTGAGGCCCATAGCCAGTCCTCGGTCCTTTTCGCCCACCAGGTCCATCTTCATCACCACCGTGCTGCTCCATGCGAAGCCCTGGTGGATGCCGAGCAGGATGTTGGCCGCCACGATCCAGGCCCATGCATCGGCGTAGATCAGCATGAACGGTACGGGCAGCGCGAGCAGCCATCCGGTCACCAGCAGCGCTTTGCGTCCATAGCGCCCGGCGAGCCTGCCGGTGAAGTAGTTGGCCAGCGCCTTGCTCACGCCGAAGGCCATGACGAAGCTGAGCGCCGCCGCATGCGAGGCGATGCCGAACTCCAACTCTGCGAGCACGGGCAGCACCGTGCGCTCGATGCCCACCATGCCGCCCACGAAGGCGTTGACGATCACCAGCAGCGTGAACTGTTTCCAGTTCCGGCGGAGACCGAGGGTGGTGTTCATGGGCTCAGGCGTATTGCCAACGTTTGGCGATCCTTACCAGATGCAACATGATGGGCACCTCGATCAACACGCCCACCACGGTGGCCAGCGCTGCACCGCTGTTCAAGCCGAAGAGCGCGATGGCCACGGCCACGGACAGTTCGAAGAAATTGCTGGCGCCGATCATGCTGGCCGGCGCGCAGGTGCGGTAGGGAAGCCCCAGCCAGCGGCCTCCCTTCCAGCTCAGAAAGAAGATGAAGTAGGTCTGCAGCGCCAGCGGGATGGCGATGAGCAGGATGTCGAATGGGTTGGCGAGGATCTTCTCCCCTTGGAAGGCGAAGAGCAGGATGAGCGTGAGGAGCAGCG
>DAORNP010000189.1:3080-4962 GCA_035441065.1 Flavobacteriales bacterium
GCGTGTAGTTGGGGTCGCCGCCGCTGAGGTAGCTCCACACGAAGACCATGGCCGTGCAGGGTGCTGCGCCGAGCAGGATGGCCCCGGCGATGTACTCGTTGGCCAGCTCGGGCGTGATCCACGCCGCATAGAGCTTGGTGAAGAAGATCCAGGCGAAGAAGGCCATGGTGAAGGGCTTGATCAGCCAGTTCACCACCACCGTGAGGCCAAGCCCCTTCAGCTGCGGGCCGATCCGCCGCACGCTGTCGAAGTCCACCTGCACCATCATGGGGTAGATCATCAGCCAAATGAGTATGGCCACCGGGATGTTCACCGTATTGATCTCCAGGTCGGCGATGACCTGCATGCCGCTGCCAGCCACTTTGCCTAGTGCAATGCCCGCCGCAATGCAGAGCAGCACCCAGGCGGTGAGGTATTTCTCGAAGAAGCCGATGGTGGGTGGGGAGGGGCTCATGGAGACATTGCTCATTGTTCACCACAGAGGCTCAGAGGACACAGAGCGCTCATGTTGCGGCTACGATCGACCCTTCTCTGTGCCTCTGTGGTGAAGCATTCATCGCGACGCCTGTTGCATCACGTAGAACAGCTCCGCAGCGATCTGCAGGCAACGCTCATCATAGCGCGCTGCTTCCTCGGCCGTTCCGTCCGCTTCTTTCGGATCGATGTAAGGCAGGCTGATGCGGTCGAGCGCACCGAACACGATGGGGCAGTTCTTGTCGGCTTCTGAGCAGGTCATCACCGCGCAGAAGTCCTTGGAGGGGTTCGCGGGGTCGTCATATTTCTTGCTCCAGCAGCGCGCGGACGGCGCGTCCGGCGTGAAGCTCACCTCGTACACCGGGTTCTTTCCTTCCGGCTTCACCACGTGGAAGCCAGCGCGCTCAACGGCCGCCACGGCCCGCGGGTTGAACGCCGTGGCCTCGGTGCCGCCGCTGTAGGTGCGCACATGGTCAAGCGCGTAGAACCACGCTGCCGTCGCGGCCCAGATCTGGCTCAGGTGGCTGCGCCGGCTGTTGTGCGTGCAGATGAAGGTGAGGTCGGCGGTCTTGTCTTCCGCCTTCCGTTCCTTGACGAATGCCGCAATCAGGTCCAGGCTCTCCTTACGTTCAGCGGGAATGCTGGACATGGCGGGCAGCACGCGCTCGCTCACGTAGCGCTGCAGGTCCGGATGCAGGGTGCGTTCCATGGGGATGTTGGGGGAGAGGAGCGACAGAAGGAGGGCGGGAAGGAACATGGCGGTGCGATGGTCGGACTCAGCAGCAGCCTGCGCCCAGGTCGCAACCGGGCAGGGCGTGCACGCCTTCGGGGTTGGCCGCTTTGTCACTCCGGGCTTGATCCGGGGGCACATTCGCGTTCGGCGCGCAGCAGTCCACCGCGGACTTCTTCGCGAACACGGTCACGCTGAAGATGCCCGTACCACTGGCCTTGAAAGCGGCGAGCTCTTCCGTATTGAGGTAGTTCGCGAGGATGTCATCGGGCACCACGATGGGCTTGCGCTTCTGCACGGTGATGTCCAGGAAGCCAAGGTCGCGGATGATCCCGAGGTACTCCTGCTCCTGCAGCGCACCGCTCACGCAGCCGGCGTACATCTCGGCGGCTCCTTGGATGGCCGGCGGCAATTCGCCCACCAGCACCACATCGCTGATGCTGAAGTGACCACCCGGCTTCAGCACGCGCAGCACTTCGGAAAGCGCCTGGCGTTTGTTCGGCACCAGGTTTAGCACGCAGTTGCTCACCACCACGTCCACCATGCAGGCGCTGAGGGGCAGCGCCTCGATGTCGCCCTGCCGGAATTCCACGTTCTGGTAGCCGAGCTTGACGGCGTTGGCCTTGGCCTTCGCGATCATCTCCGGGGTGAAGTCCACACCGATCACGCGGCCATCGG
>DAORNP010000189.1:5089-5823 GCA_035441065.1 Flavobacteriales bacterium
GTTGTAGCCTTCCAGTTGGGTGTAGTCGTCGCTCATGATGTTGTACACCTCGGTGCTGCAACCACCCGCGCCGCAACAGCTGCTGGCGTTGGTGGCTTTGTCCTGGTTGGCGATCTCCGCGTACTTGGCGCGGACGAGGTCCTTGGTCTCTTGTGCGGTGTTCATGATGGTTGGTGATTGGGGCGCGTCATGACGCGCCCGTACATTGTCTAGCAGCAGTTGTCGCTCACGCTGGTGAGCAGTTTGTTCAGGTCCTTCTTAAGCGCGCTCCAGCCCTTGGGGTCGATGCAGTAGCACACGCTCACGCCTTCCACCGTGCCCTTGATCAGCCCGGCGTTCTTCAGCTCCCACAAGTGCTGGCTGATCGTCGCTTGCGCAAGGCCCAGCTCTTCCACGAGCAGGCCGTTCACGCAGGTGCCCTGCTTCACGAGGTACTGCAGGATGGCGATGCGCGCCGGATGGCCCAGCACCTTCGCCAGGGAGGCGATCCGGTTCTGCTCGGCGGTGAAGAGGTCGGATTTGACGAGTCCCATGGGCTTAAATAGAATGCAATATTACGATATAAATCTAACATCGCAATATGGCGATGTAATGATCGTGACGGGCGGTTGGTTATTTGGGAGCGCTGCGATAGATCAGCACCCCGATCGCCGCCAGCATGACCCACAGGGCCGCCGTCGGCTTGCCCAGGGCGGCGGTGAAGCTGCGCAGCGCCTGGTAGCCGAGGGCGAACG
>DAORNP010000190.1:0-5822 GCA_035441065.1 Flavobacteriales bacterium
CCGTAGCTCAATTGGATAGAGCATCTGACTACGGATCAGAAGGTTTGGGGTTCGAATCCCTACGGGTCCGCAGGACACTGAGAAGGCGCCTTTCGGCGCCTTCTCCATTTCTGACCTGTGCTTCCCGCTTGTTTCGACCGACGGCTGCACTCACCCGATTGCACCTCGTATCATCAGCCTGAAGCGCCGCATAGACCCTATTGACCACTTGCCGAAGGGCCTTGCGCACTGGCACTGTGGAAACCGCTGCCACCACTTGGCCGTAGGAACGCACGGATTACTCCGCTGCCTTCCCCGATGGTCAAACGCTACGCTCTCACTCTCGCACTCATCGCTGCCACGGTCATTGGCCGTGCCACGCACTTCAGCGGAGGCGAGATCTACTGGACCTGTCTAGGGAACAACCAGTACCGCATCACCTTGATGGTGTACCGCGATTGCGCTGGCATCAACGTGGATCCCAGCGTGACGCTGCAGCTCACCAGCCCATGCGGCAATACGAGCATGACCGTGACGCACAGCGGTCCCACGGAGATCAGCCAGTTGTGCAGCGCCTCACTTCCAAGCAGCACTTGCAATGGCGGTACACTTCCCGGCATCCAGCACTTCACCTACACGGGGGTAATCACCCTGGCTCCTTGCGATAGCTGGACCATCTCCTACACCAATATCTACCGCAATGACGCGATCATCAACCTAGTGGCGCCAGGGACGCAGCGCACCCATATCCGCGCGGTGGTGAACACCACGGTGAACCCGTGCAACGATTCTCCTCAATTCAGCAATACCGCCATCCCGTACGTGTGCCTCGGCTACCCCATCACGTACAGCTTCGGCGCATGGGACCCCGAAGGCGACTCGCTCAGCTACGAGCTCATCAACGCCATGGGACTGAATGGGAACCCGATCCCCTACGTGAACCCATACACCTTCCAACAACCCATTCCGGGCCTCACTCTGAACCCGAGCACGGGCGAAGTGAATTTCACCTTGAACCTGATGGGCAACTGGGTGGTGGTGGTGCGCGTGAACCATTGGGTGAACGGTGTACTGGTGGGTTCGGTGATGCGAGACATGCAATTCGTGGCCTATCCCTGCGCGAATGATCCGCCCGACCCGGCTACCGGTGTCGTGAATGGCCTTACAGGAAATGCAGTGCAGCTTGGTCCTCGCGCCGTTCAGGTATGCGAGTCGGGCAACTTCTGCTTCAACTTCAGCATCAGCGACCCTAACCTGCCCAACGTGCTGAACGCCTTCAGCAACATCGGGCAGAACCTGCCGGGTGCCACATTCACCTACACGCCGGGCAACCCTTTGCTCGGCCAGGTTTGTTGGACGGCACTGCCCAATACCGCAGGATTCTTCCCCTTCATCGTGAATGTGAATGATGGAGCCTGCCCCATCCCTGCCTTCCAGACCTACATCTACTCCGTAACCGTGATTCCCGGTCTCTACGGGACCATGAGCACCACCGGTGAGACCTGCTTGGGAAGCGGCAACGGCACGGCCACCGCCAACGTGACCGCTGGCACAGCGCCCTTCACCTACGATTGGAGCACGGGCGCAACCACACCCAGCATATCCGCGCCCCCCGGCGATTACACGGTGACGATCACAGATGTGAACAACTGCGTTTCGCCACCGATCACAGGCACCATAGGCACGCAATCGCTGCCGAACCAAGCCATCGCGGGACCAGATGCTGTAGGCTGCGTGGGCAGCTTCCCCGTGACCCTAGGCGGCAGTGTGGTCAATGCAACGGGTGGCACATGGAGCGGCGGAACTGGCACCTTCGGAGGTGCCTGGCCCAATGTGAATTACACGCCCACTGCGGCGGAGATCGCCAGCGGTAACGTGACGCTCACCCTCACCACCACTGGCAACGACAACTGTCCGCCCGACAGCGACCAAATGACGCTGCTCATCCCAAACAGCTTCGCGAACGTGAGCACAAGCGCCACTCCTGCAATCTGCAATGGCGGTTCCGATGGCACTGCCAGCGTTCTGGGCGGCCAACCTGGCTTCACCTACCAATGGAGCACCACGCCAACGCAAACCACTGCCACCGCAATTGGGCTTGGTGCGGCCACCTACGGCGTAATCATCACCGATAGCTACAACTGCATCACCAGCCTGAGCGCCACCGTGATGCAACCACCAGCGCTCACGACCAACATCATCGCCGTGGGCGATGAGAGCTGCGCCGGGCTAGGCGATGGCACAATCACGGCCAGCGCCAGTGGAGGAACGCCGCCTTACACCTATACCTGGAGCAATGGCGCGAGCGGCGCGCTGCTCACAGGCGCAACAGCAGGCACCTATGCCGTGAGCGTGACCGATGCAAGCAGCTGCGGACCGGTGACGGCCACGGCCACGGTCAACGCTGGCGCTCAACCGAACCAGGCCGATGCAGGTGCTGACCTCGTCGGCTGCGTCGGCTCATTCCCCATCGCGTTGAATGGCAGCGTGACCAATGCCACCGGCGGCGCATGGAGCGGCGGCACGGGCAGCTTCACCGGCACTTGGCCAACGATTGCCTATGAACCGAGCGCAGACGATATCGCCGCGAATGGCGTAACGCTCACCCTCACCACCACCGGCAACACCAATTGCCCGCCCGCGACGGACGAGGTATTCATCAGCATACCCAACAGCTTCGCGACCGCAACGGTGATCCCCACCGATGCCATCTGCTTCGGCACGCTCACGGGCTCTGCGGAATTCACTCCCTCCTCGGGTGGTTTCACCTATGCGTGGAGCACCACACCGGTTCAGACCGTGGCGATCGCAACGGGCCTAGGTGCGGGCGACTACGACGTGACCGCAACCGATGCCTTCGGATGCAGCATCACCTTGAGCACGACCATCGGCCCCGTTGCACCAGTGAGCGTCGCGAGTATCTCCGCAACGGACGAGAGCTGTGCCGGATTCGGCAATGGCAGCGCCACGGTGGAAGCCATCGGCGGAACCGAGCCATACAGCTTCGTGTGGAGCAATGGCGCTACCACGGCCAGCATAACAGCAGGTGCGGGCGATTACACAGTGACCATTACCGATGCGAATAACTGCGCGCCCGCGATGGCTTCGATCACCATCGCCGCGATGGCCCAGCCCAACGTGGCGAATGCCGGCCCCGACCTGCTGGGCTGCGTGGGCAACTTCCCGCTGGCCCTGTTCGGCAGCGTGCAGAACGCCGACAGCGGCGCTTGGAGCGGCAACGGCACTTTCAGCGGCAGCTGGCCTGCTGTGAGCTACACGCCTACAGCTGCGGAGATCGCAGCCAACAGCGCCACGCTCACCCTCACCACCATGGGCAACGGCGCCTGCCCGCCGGCCACCGACCAGATGGTGATCACCATCCCCAATAGCTTCGCGAACCTGGGCATCACCACGGTGAATGCGCCATGCAGCGGCCAGACCATCGGCTCGGCGAGCGTGACCCCGGTGATCCCCGGCCTCACCTACCTCTGGGATGATCCCGGTGCACAGACCACGCCCACCGCGAGCAACCTGGCCGCCGGAACCTACACGGTAACGGTGTCCGATGGTCCGGGTTGCAGCACCACGCTCACCGCCACGGTGACCTCGCCTGCGCCCATCGTCGTCACGGATATCATCAGCACCGATGAGACCTGCGCAGGCTTCGGCAATGGAACGGCCAGCGTGACCGCCGCTGGTGGAACACCGCCTTACAGCTACCTGTGGAGCAATGGCGCCACCACGCAGAGCATCAGCGCCGTGGCCGGCACCTACATCGTGGGCGTCACCGATGTGAACGATTGCGCAGTGGCCATCGGCACTGTCACCATCAATGCGCTCGCACAGCCCAACCAGGCCAACGGCGGAACGGACCAGGTAGCCTGCATGGGCAACTACCCCATCAGCCTCAACGGCAGCGTGGTGAACGCCACCGGCGGCGCATGGAGCGGCGGAACAGGAACCTGGCTGAGCAACGGGCTGAACGCGCAATACATGCCCAGCAATGCCGAGATCCTCAGCGGCAGCGCCACGGTCACCCTCACCACCACGGGCAACACCATCTGCCCGCCAGCGAGCGACCCCGTGCTGATCAGCTTGAGCAATGCCTTCATCGGCGCGGGACTCACCGCTTCGATGATCGATTGCAGCGGCAACGCGAACGGCAGCATCGCCTATGCGCCCTTAGTGGCCGGCAACAGCTACCAGTGGAACGATTCGGCCTGGCAGAGCACTCCGAGCATCGCCAACCTCGGTCCTGGCGCCTACACGATCACCATCACCGACGCCTTGGGCTGCGATACCTCGATCACCGCCGTGATCACCGAGCCCGCGCCGCTCACGGTCAGCGCCTTCAACACCACCGATGTGAGCTGCAACGGCGGAAACAACGGAACGGCCTACGCGCTGGTGAGCGGCGGAACGCCGCAGTACACCTACGCCTGGAGCGGCGGACAAATGACACCGGCCGTGAGCATGCTTGGGGCAGGCCCGGTGAGCCTCTCGGTGACCGACGCGAACGGCTGCACCACGCAGGCGGACGGCATCATCAACCAGCCCGAGCCGCTCACCTTCATGGCCGTGGTGCCCGACACGGTGTGCGTGAATGCCCCGGTCACGCTCGTCGCGCAGGCCAACGGCGGCACAGGCGCGATCACCTACAACTGGGGGCCGCTGGGAACAGGCAACCCGATCACCACGAGCTTCTCGCAATCGCAGAACGTGGTGCTCAGCGTGAGCGACCAGAACGGATGCACCGTGCCCGCGCAGTTCTATCCGGTGCAAGTGCTCAACCTCGATGCCGCGAGCTTCACGGCCTATGGCGATACCATCATCTGCCCAGGTGGCGCTGCGGCCACGGTGGCCGCGATCCTCAGCGGCTACACCGGGAGCTACACCATCACCTGGCCCGAACTGGGTGAAACGGGCAGCGGTCCCTTCACCGTGCCCTTCAGCACCGACCAGGACCTGCACGTGATCGTCACCGACCAATGCGGCAGCACCGTGCAACGCACCATCGCCTTGCGCGTACAAACCCCGCCCGCGATCAACCTGCCGCCCATCATCGCGCAGGGCTGCGCACCGCTCTCCGTGACCTTCCCCGATATGCAACTCGGCCCTGGCATCACCTACCTCTGGAGCCTGGGCAACGGCAGCACCAGCGTTTCGCCGCAGCCCATCCTCACGTACCAGGCAGGCACCTACGCCGTAACCCTCACGGTGAGCACCCCCATCGGCTGCACCAGCACCAGCCCCTCCAACGGCATCATCAACGCCTGGCTGCCGCCCACAGCGGGCTTCAGCGCGAGCACGTACAGCACGACCGCTGACAACGCCAGCATCGACTTCAACGACCAGAGCCAGGGCAGCATCGCCTCTTGGGAATGGACCTTCGGCGATGGCGGAACCAGCAACGCCATGAATCCCACCTACACCTATGGCGATGTGGGCACCTTCCAGGTGATCATGGAAGTGACGGACATCCACGGATGCACCGATGAAGCCCTCGCGTACATCACCATCACCCCCGTCCACGAGATCGTCATCCCCACCGCATTCACCCCAACGGGCAGCGGCGGCTACTACGACCCCAACGCCCTCAACAACGATGTCTTCTACGCCTTCGTCCGATTCGTCGATGACTTCCGCATGCGCGTCTTCAACCGATGGGGGGAGCTGATCTTCGAGAGCGATGATGTGCGCTACGGCTGGGATGGGACCTACCGAGGTCAGCTCAGCCCGCAGGATGTCTATGTCGTCCAGACATGGGTCCGATTCGTGGATGGCCGAGAGAAACAGATGCTCACCGATCTCACCCTGTTCCGATGAGGAAAATCCTTGCCATA
>DAORNP010000191.1:0-5743 GCA_035441065.1 Flavobacteriales bacterium
TGAAGTAAGGCGCCAAGGTGGCGCGCACCTCGCCGCTGGGCAGCGGCGCCGCGCTCTGGCAATCGGCCGTGCCTGCCCAGCGCAAGCCGGTGCCCGGTGTCGGCCCATCGATGTACAGTGGGCCATTGATCAGCTGCAGGGCATATCGGATCTCGCCTTGGCTGCCGGATCCGCCTGTGGCATAGGAGAGTGTGATGTTCTGCCCCGTGCTTACTGGGATGTAGGCCACGTCCTCGTCAGCATTAGCGATCCAATTGTCCACCGCAGGACCGGCACCCACTTGGATGGAAACGCGGCTGTTGCCCCATCCATCGCCCTGGCTATCCCACATGAGCAGCACATAGATGCAATCGCCCGTGGCCGGCGCTGTGAAGGCGCAGAGGTTGAATGTGCCGGTTGTTCCATTGTTGCCCCAAACGCGCAGGTAGTAGGTGTCGCCCGGCGTGATTTCCAACGGCGTCAGCGTCATGAATGGCGCGTTGCCCGGGCCGCTGGCGTTGTCGCATTTCACCAGGGTGAACGGACCGTTGCACGAACTCGCCCGGTACACCGCGATTTGCGGGTTCGCGAGCGTGCCGATGGTTACCCGGAAGGTGACCAGGCCATTGCTAGGCGCCGTGAAGCGGTACCAGACATCATTGAAGTTCGCGTTGCCGCAGCCAGGGGCGGGAATGCCGCTGCTCACGGTCGAGTTATTATTGCTGTATCCAGTGTAGCTGCACGAGGTGCCGATGGAGATATCCGTGGCCGTGCACGGCTCGTCATTGAGCGCAGGGACGAATGCGCAGATATTGAAGGTGCCGCTGGCGCCGTTCTCGCCCCAAGCTCGCACGTAGTAGGTCGCTCCGGGCGTGAGGCCGAGCTGCGTGATCTGCCCCATGTTCCCATTGCCATCAACGGCGCAGGTGATCAGGCTGAACCCTGCGCTGCACGAAGAAGCGCTGTACAGGGCGATCGCCGAGTTGGTGAGCCCATTCGTTCCGGTTCGGATGGTTGCAGCGCCACTGGCCGGAGCCACGAAGCTGTACCACACGTCACCACCCGCATAGTTGCCGCATGGGGGCGCGGGCATGCTAATGCTGGGCGTTGCATACAGGTTGGTGGTGCTGGTGTTGGAGCAGCTAGCGCCAGCGGTGATCGAGGTGGCGCCGCAGGCTTCATCATTGGCCAGGCTCACCACGCAGATGTTGAAGGTGCCGCTGGCGTTGCCATCGCCCCACACGCGCACGTAGTAGGTCTGGCTGGGCGTGAGCCCTGCGTAGCTGATCTGCCCCATGTTGCCATTGCCATTGGGCGCGCATGCCACCTCCGTGAAGGTGCCTGAGCAACTGGTGGCGCTGTACAGCGCGATGCCCGAATCGGTCAATCCGTTCGCTGCCGTGCGGATGGTGGCTGCGCCGTTGGCTGGCGCCACGAAGCTGTACCAGACATCGCCGCCCTGGTAATCGCCGCAGGAAGGCGCGGCCACGGCCGTGGTGCTGGTTGCGCCACGATTGGTGCCTGCCGTGTTGGAGCAGGTGGCGCCCACCGTGAGGCTCGTTGCACTGCAGGGATTGTCGTTCGCTGGAAAGGCCGGGCGCCATGCGCAGAACGAGCCGTTCATGGTGCCACTATCATTATGGCGCTGGATGCGCACCATGTAGTCCTGGCCTTCCACCACTTCGATGCTCAGGTTGGCATTGTTGCCGTTTCCGCCGGAATTCACGCATCCCACTTGCGACAGGCTGCCGCAAGCCCCCGTGTAGAGGTGCAGGATCGGACGGTGGTTGTTCGCGGGGTCGAAGGTGAGGTTCACATAGTTCGATGTAGCCGTGAACCAGCCCCAAGCATCGTTATAGTTGCCTCCGGAGCAGCCAGTGGCTGTTAGGAAAGCCGTGTTCGTGTTAGGCTTGTTGAAGGTGAGCAGCGAGCACGATGTGCCCACGGGGTACTCATTGCCCGCGTTGTATCCGCAATCGTTGGTGGCGGTCTGTGCGCTGACACCGGACGAGATGGTTACAATGACGAGCGCTGCGAAGAGATGCTTCAGGTTGCGGTTCATGGCGCTCATGGATTGGTCCGTGTTGGTTCAGCGGCTTCCATGCGCGTACGGCGCGGCACCATGTTCACCCCAAGCGAAGCAGCATAGTTGGCCATCGATTGGGCGTCGAGCGGCCGGTAGGCCAGCACCTTCACCGTGCGCTCCATGCGGTCCACATCGATGCGCATCTCCGGGTCAAGGCTTGCGAGCGACTCCATCATCAGCTTCTCGCCAAACGCCGTGGGCGCCTCGATGAGGGTGAATTGATAGCGGTGCTCTGACCCGATGGTGCCTTCCTGCGCGAGCAGGGCAGCAGGCGCTGCTGTTGCCAGCAGGGCCAAGGCCATCATTCGATAGATCGTGTTCATGTCGGTCCGTATTCGACAGGGCGGAGTAGGCCCAGTCGGCCCGCTTCAACGGAATCGACGAACGACGGTTACGGAACGATGGAAGCCTTGCAGGAAAGGCGGCCAGCAGGTCGTCAGCGCAGGCTAGCGCCTGCCTTCTCCTTTACCGTGGAGCCAGGGTACACCAGCAATGCGCGTCGAAGGCATTCCACGGCGAGCTTCAGCAAGGGCTGCTCCAGCACATAAGCCAAGCGCACCTGCTTGCGTCCAGACTCAGGTTCGGCATCATGACGGTGTGGCCCTCATGGCTGAAGGATTCGAGCAGCCATTGGCAGAAGGCATCGCTATCATCGATGGGCAATTCGGCCACGCAGTAGAAGGCGCCCTTCGGCTTGGGGCAGCTCACCCCCGGGATGCCGTTCAATCCATCGACCAGGATGTCGCGGCGCTGCACGTATTCGGCCACCACATCATCGAAGTATCGCTGCGGGGTGCGCAGTGCGGCCTCACCGGCGATTTGCCCGAATGTAGGCGGGCTCAAGCGCGCCTGAGCGAATTTGAGCGCGGTGGCAATGAGCTCATTGTTGCGGGTGATGAAGGCACCCACCCGCGCGCCGCACATGCTGTAGCGCTTGCTCACGCTGTCGATGAGCACCGCGTGCTGATCGAGGCCGTCGAGCTCCAACGCGCTCACATGCTTGGCGCCGTCGTAGCAGAACTCGCGATAGACCTCATCCGCGAAGAGGAAGAGGTCGTGCTTGAGCACGATGCTGCGCAGGGTCTCCAGTTCGGCGCGGCTGTAGAGGTAACCGGTGGGGTTGCCCGGATTGCAGATGAGGATGCCTTTGGTCTTCGGGGTGATCAAGGCCTCGAAAGCGCTGATCGAGGGCAGTGCGAAGCCATCGGCAATGGTGCATCGCACGGGAACCACCTTCACGCCAGCGCTCACGGCGAAGCTGTTGTAGTTGGCGTAGTACGGTTCAGGGATGATCACCTCGTCTCCCGGCTCGAAGCAGCTCATCATGCCGAAGAGCAGGGCTTCGCTGCCGCCGTTGGTTATGATGATCTGCTCGTGCGTGACGGCGATGCCATGCTGCGCATAGTAGGCGGCCAGGCCCTTGCGGTAGCTCTCGTAGCCCGCGCTATGGCTGTACTCGATCACCGTGCGGTCCAGGTTGCGGATCGCATCCAAGGCCACTTCGGGCGTCGCGATGTCCGGCTGGCCGATGTTGAGGTGGATCACCTGCGTGCCTCGCTTCTTCGCGGCCTCGGCATAAGGAACCAGCTTGCGGATGGGCGATGGCGGCATCGAGCGGCCTTTGGAGGAGATGGCGGGCATGCGTGCGTGATTGGGAGGGCGAAGATCGGCACAAGACATAAAGCGAAGGGCCTTCGTTGCGGAAGGCCCTTCGTGCAATTGGCGTTGGCTGATCAATTCGAACCGCCTTCGGCGGCACCGCCCTCGACCATGCCTTTGATACGGACCACCTTGTCCGGCTCATTGGCTGCATTGCTGCTGATGGTCACGCTCTTGTTGATCGGTCCCGTGCGCTTGGTATCGTAGCGCACGGTGATGCTGCTTTTCTGGCCGGGTGCGATCGGGGCGGTGTCGCACTTGGGCACCGTGCAGCCGCAAGAACCCTTGCAGTTGGTCAGGATCAGTGGGGCGTCGCCCGTATTGGTCACCGTGAAGACGCATTCTCCATTGGCGCCTTGCGGGATGGTGCCGTAGTCATGCACTTCCTTGTCCACTTGGATCCTGGGGCCGGACTGGGCCGCAGCGGCGAATGCCAGCAAGGCTGCACAGGCGAATGAAAAGAGCTTCTTCATGGTGCTGATGCGTGCGGGTTAGTGCTTCTCGACAGGGGCCATCGGGCTCGCCTCCTTCACCGGCGATGTGGGCGATGTTGCGGACGCCTCCACGGTGCCACGGATGGTGACGATCTTGCTCGGCGCGTTGGTGGCGTTGCTCGTGATCGTCACGCTCTTGTTGATGGGGCCCACGCGGTTGGTATCGTACTTCACCGTGATGGCGCTCTTCTCTCCGGGCTTGATGGGGGCCGTCTCGCACTTCGGCACAGTGCAACCGCAGCTGCCCTGGCATTGGGTGATGATCAACGGGGCATCGCCGGTGTTGGTCACGGTGAACTCGCAGGTGCCGTTGGCGCCTTGCGGGATGTTCCCGTAGTCATGGCTTTCCTTGTCGATGCTGATCATGGGGCCATTGCCGCCCAGCGGCTTGGCGTTGGGCTGCGCGCACACAGCGAGCACTGCAAGACCGAATCCGAGCGAGAGTAGGGACTTCTTCATGGGTGAGTGGGTGTTGTGTTCCGACGTTGGTACGCCAAAAGTGAGGGGCCTTCCGGAACCCTCGATAGGCTTAACAGGACATTAACAGCGGGCTTTGCGAGAGCCGCTCAGCGCACCTTCAGCAAGTTGCGTACCTGCTGGCTGCCTTCGTTCTGCAAGCGCGCATAATACACGCCTGCCGGCAAGTCGCCCAGGTCCACATCGATCCGGTAGCTGCCTTGCGCCATGGGCTGGTTCATCACAGTCTGCATCAATTGGCCCTGCTCGTTGAAGACCTGGATGAGCACACGGCCACCATTGCTCACGTATTCGAGTGTGGTGCGCTCGGTGAAGGGATTCGGGTACGCGGTGAGCAGCTGATCCCCTGCGCGCTGGTTGGCTTCATGCACACTCGTGCCTAAGCAGCCTTCGGGGTCGATGAGCGCCAGCGGCTGGTAGGTATTCAGCAGCACGGCGTCGATGTCGTTCTGCTCCAAGCAGAACCAATCCTTCAGCACGCTGGCATACACGCTGCGGAAGTCGTACTGCATGGCCAGGTTGGTCTGGTAGGTGGCGTTGCTGGGGATTTGCGGATTGGTGCCCAGCATGCCGGGCAGCACCTTACTGCCGAAGAGGAACATGGGCTGCGCGCTGCCGTGGTCCGTGCCGAGCGAGGCGTTGTCCACGATGCGGCGACCGAATTCGCTGAACGTCATGCCCAGCACGCGGTCCTCGAGGCCGAGCAGTCCCAGGTCGTCCTGGAAAGCGTGTATCGAATCGCTCAAGCCCTTGAGCAGGTTGGCATGGAAGCCGATGCTATGGTCATCAGCCTCCACTTGCTGGGCATGCGTGTCGAATCCGCCAACGCTCACCCAATAGATCTTCGTCTTCAGCCCACCACAGATCAACTTGGAAACGATCTTGAGCGCCTGGGCCAGTCTGTTCGCCTCGGTACTGAAGGTGGGGTAGAGGTTGCTGTGTGTGCAGTTGGCACTGGCAGCAGCTTCTATCACGTTGCCGTAAAGGTCGGTCTGGCGCTGCACGGTGCGGATCGGCATCACCACGATCTCATCCTGGTCGCGCCCCA
>DAORNP010000192.1:0-5743 GCA_035441065.1 Flavobacteriales bacterium
ACAAAGGCTGGAAAGTGCCGGATGTGCTCTTGAGCGGCCACGAGGCACGGATCGACGAATGGCGCCATGCCCAAGCCGTGGCGCGCACCCGACAGCGGCGACCGGAGCTGCTTGGTCCCGAAGGCGAGAACTCAGCGGGTTAACGAAGCGGAAAGATCCTTACTATTGCGGCCCAATTCCGGGACCGTATGCCCCTGCATCGCTTGGGCCGCTGGGCAACCCGCTAACACCCAAGGTCATGGACCGCATCAAGCAACTCGAGAAAGAGATCGCCCCATTGAAGGAAATGCCCGCATTCAAGGCGGGTGATACCGTAACCGTCCACTACAAGATCGTGGAGGGCAACAAGGAGCGCATTCAGCAGTACCAAGGCGTTGTGATCCAGCGCAAAGGCAGCGGCAGCACCGCCACCTTCACCGTACGCAAGATCAGCAACAACGTGGGCGTGGAGCGCATCTTCCCGGTGGCTTCCCCCTTCATTGACAAGATCGACGTGAACAAGCGCGGCGATGTGCGGCGCGCCCGCATCTTCTACCTGCGCGACCGTCGCGGCAAGAGCGCCCGCATCACGGAGAAGCGCCAGCCGGTCGAGGCCAACAGCTAAGCGCACCAGCAATCTTCGAGAACCGTCGGGCCGCAGCCCGGCGGTTCTTTGCTTTCCGCCCTTTCGCCCCCTCCTACCTTGCCCCGCGTGAAGCGCTTCCTGCTCATCCAGACCGCCTTCCTGGGCGATGCCGTGCTGGCCACGGCCCTGCTGGAGAAGCTCCGCGCCTTCTACCCCGATGCCGCGATTGACTTGGTGGTGCGCAAGGGCAACGACGGCTTGTTCGCGGGGCACCCGTTCCTGAACACGCTCTATATCTGGGACAAGCGCAAGGGCAAAACACGCGACCTCTTCCGGCTCATCGGCGAGCTGCGGAAGACCGAATACGACCACATCATCAACTGCCAACGCTTCTTCAGCACCGGTCTCATGACCATGCTGGCACGTGGCAAGGAGAAGATCGGCTACGACAAGAACCCGCTCAGCCTCCTATTCACACGGAAGGTGAAGCACGTGATCGGTGATGGACGGCATGAGGTGGACCGCCTGAACGCGCTGATCGAGCACCTGACGGATGGCACGCGCCCATTGCCGGGCTTGTATCCAACGCCCGAGGCAAACGATGCCGCCAAGGTCTTCATGGCTGGCGATTACGTGTGCATCGCTCCTGCATCGGTCTGGTTCACCAAGCAATGGCCGGAGCAGAAGTGGATCGAGCTGATCAAATCGTTGCCCGTGGAGCGGCGCGTGCTGCTAATCGGCGCACCCGGCGATGGTGCATTGTGCGAGCGCATCGCGATGACCGCTGGCCGTGGCGAGGTGCTGGCAGGCAAGCTCTCGCTGCTGGGCACCGCCGCCCTGATGAAAGGCGCCTCGATGAACTACGTGAACGATAGCGCCCCCTTGCACATCGCCAGCGCGATGAATGCCCCTGTGACGGCCATCTTCTGCAGCACCGTGCCGGCATTCGGCTTCGGGCCGTTGGGCGAGAATGGACGCGTGTTGGAGACCAGCGAGCAACTCGATTGCCGTCCCTGCGGATTGCACGGGCATCGGGCCTGCCCCAAGGGGCATTTCAAGTGCGCGATGAGCATCGACGCTCGTGCTGTGGCATCGGCCTAGCACGCACCTTTGCCGCATGACCTACGAGAAGCTCCTCTTCGCCACCGCCGATGGCGTTGCCTCCCTCACGCTCAATCGCCCCGATAAGCTCAACAGCTTCGACCGGCAGATGTCGCAGGAGTTGATTGATGCGTTGGACCGTTGCGCGAGCGACCCGGCGATCCGTGCGGTGCTCATCACCGGCGCGGGCCGAGCATTCTCCGCTGGACAAGACCTTGCAGAGGCCATCGCCCCTGGCACCAAGATCGAGGACATCCTCACCACGCAATACAACCCTATCGTGCGCCGCATTCGCGCGCTGAAGAAGCCCGTGGTGGGCGCGGTAAACGGCGTTGCGGCCGGAGCCGGAGCCAACATCGCCTACGCGTGCGACCTCACCTTGGCGGCCGAGAGCGCCAACTTCATCCAAAGCTTCATCAATATCGGCCTCATCCCCGACAGCGGCGGCACCTTTACGCTGCCAAGTCTGGTGGGCATGCAACGTGCATTCGGGCAGATGATCCTCGCGCCCAAGGTGAGCGCCACACAGGCCGAGGCCCTGGGCATGATCTGGAAGGCCGTGCCCGATGCAGAGCTTATGAATGAGGCAACGGCGCTTGCCAAGAAGCTCGCCGCCATGCCCACCAAGGCCATCGCCCTCACCAAGGAAGCGCTGAATCGGTCGCAAGGAAGCACCCTCGACAGGCAACTCGATGTGGAGAACGAACTGCAGACCATCGCTGGAGCGAGCCACGATTACAACGAAGGCGTGAAGGCCTTCCTGGAGAAGCGCAAGCCCACCTACAAAGGCGAATAGCTTCCTTGTTCGCACCCGTATCGTTGGCCATCAGGGTCGACCTCTGAAACTTGAGAAGAATGGACGCACAGATGAAGATCGCCGTGATCGGCGCCGGGACCATGGGCAGCGGCATCGCGCAAGTAGCCGCGCAGGCCGGGCATGACGTGGTACTCTTCGACACCCGTCGCGAAACGGTGGACAAGGCTCTGGCCACGCTGCGGAAAACCCTGGATAAGCTGGTGGAGAAAGGCAAGCTCACGAAGGAGCAAGCCGATGGCATCCAAAGCCGCATCGCACCTGCAAGCGACCTGAAGGAACTCGTGGGCTGCGGCCTCGTGATCGAGGCCATCATCGAGGATCTGGGCATCAAGAAAAAGCTATTCTCCGAACTTGAAGGCATCCTCGGCGCGAAAGCCGTGCTCGCAACGAATACCTCATCGCTTTCCGTGACTGCCATAGCCGCAGCGTGCAGCAGGCCCGAACGCGTCATCGGCCTGCACTTCTTCAACCCCGCGCCACTGCTGCCCTTGGTTGAGGTGGTGCCTGGCTTGGTCACGGATCCAGAGCTCGGTGCGCGCATGACGGCTTTGATGAAAGCCTGGGGCAAAGTGCCTGTGCTGTGCAAGGACACACCCGGCTTCATCGTGAATCGTGTGGCGCGGCCATTCTACGGGGAGAGCATCCGGATCTTCGAAGAAGGCATCGCCGACATGCCCACGATTGATGCAGCACTGAAGACCTATGGTGGCTTCCGCATGGGCCCCTTCGAGCTCATGGACCTCATCGGCAACGACATCAACTTCACGGTGACGAAGACCGTGTGGGAAGCCTTCCACTACGACCAGCGCTACAAGCCAAGCCTCACGCAACAGCGGCAAGTCGAAAGCGGGCGCTTGGGCCGCAAGAGCGGAAGAGGCTACTATGAATACGCCGCTGACAATAGCATACCGAATGCGCAGCCGGACATGCTCCTCGGCAACACGATCGTGGAGCGCGTAGTGGCCATGCTCATCAACGAAGCGGCCGATGCGCTCTTCTGGGGCATCGCAAATGCAGCAGATATCGATCTCGCCATGACCAAGGGCGTGAATTACCCGAAGGGCCTGCTGGCCTGGGCCGATGAGCACGGGGCTGCGCATTGGCTGGGCATACTTCAACAACTACAGGCGGAATACGGGGAGGACCGCTATCGCCCCTCCCCGATGCTGCGTCGCATGGCGCGTGAGGGCGCCCGGTTCCTTTGAGCATCGAGGTTCCATCTGGTCGAAAACAAAATTTCACGATTACTTATTTTCCGTGGAAACTTTTTCCGTTCCTTTGCGGCCCAATCACCAACAACGTCATGAAGTCTACAGTCCTTTCCATTGCAGCGCTGGCCACATTGCTGGTAGCCTGTGGCCCTTCGGAGGCCGAGAAACAAGCGGCCCGCGAAAAGGCCACCGCCGACAGCCTCGCAGCTGCCGCAGCCGCTGAGCACAAGTACACCATCGATGTCGCCACGAGCGTGCTGAACTGGGCCGCTAACGTGGTAGGCCCCGCTCCTTATGGGCACAGTGGCACCATCTCCTTCAACAGCGGTGAGTTCACCGTGCAAGGCGGCGTGCTCAAGGCCGGAACCTTTGAGGTGAACATGACCTCGATCAACCCTACCGACGAGGCTTACCAGCCCGAGGGCAGCAAGCAGGGCACGAAGAGCCAACTCATCGGCCACCTGAGCACCCCTGACTTCTTCGATAACGCCAACCACCCAACCGCCAAGCTGAGCATCACCGGCGGCAGCGGCAACACGGCGACCGGCAACCTCACCATCCGCGGAAACACCAACACGGAGACCATCACCGATATCGTGATCACCGAGAACGCCGATGGCACCGTGAAGGCCACGGGCAAGCTGGTCTTCGATCGCCAGAAGTACAATGTCGCCTGGAAGCACTACCTCAAGGATGCTATCCTGTCCGACAATATCGAGCTGACCGTTGAACTGAACGGCAAGGCCGCACAGTAACCGGTTGGTGAAAGGGGGAAGCGCTCGCCGATGGCGGGCGTTTCTCTTTTCCACCTAGCACAAGGCCTTGGCCAGCCACTGATTGAAAGGGCGCATGGCCAGCCAGTGCTCCATGAACAAGTCCATAAGCCTCGGATCCTCCACGAGCCTCGCAGGCCTCTCAGCGGCCACATAGAACTGCTTGTTCGCGATCAACGGTTCTTTGGCCGCATGCGCCTTGAATTCGGCTGGCAGGACCTTGTTAGCCTCGCCCTGCACCTCCTTGAAGAGCGTCATGAACGGCTTGCCGCTGATGGCCTTGCGGAAACCTCTGCCATCCTTCATGATCGCTTCGCGAATGGCTAACAACTGCTCCTTCTCCGGCTGGTAGCAGCCGCCATAGAACTTCGTCGCCTCAGGCCCGAAGGCGAAGTAGATCCCCGGCACGCTGTGGTCCTTGCGACCTGCCTGTGAGATGATCGCCGAGGCTTCCAACTTGTAGGGCGTCTTGTCCTTGCTGAAGCGGATGTCCTTGTTGATGCGGAAAATGGCCTCTTTCGGTGTGATGGTCACGGCCTTGTCGTGCTTCGAAATGCGTGCGATCGCTTCAGCCACGAAGGCCTCGAAGGGTTGCTTCACGCTCTGCTCGTAGCGCTTTCGATTGGCATCGAACCATTCCTTGCTGTTGTTCTTCGCGAGGTCTATGAAGAACTTATTGTAGTCGGGGGTGAACCAGGCCATTGGCGGAGATTTGCGTGCAAAGTAGAGGCCCTCACCATGCCCGATCCCGCGAAAGCCATGTATGGTTTGCTCATGGAATCGCCCATTGGCCCGCTGCGCCTGGAGAGCGATGGTGAGCGCATCACCGCATTGGCATTCGATGCGACGGGGACTTCATCCGAGGAGATGCCCGCCGTGCTTCTCGAGGGCAAGAGGCAACTGGAAGAGTACTTCGCAGGAATGCGGCGCGAGTTCGGACTCCAGCTTGCAACTAACGGCACTGCCTTTCAGCAGCGCGTATGGGAGGCAGTGAAGGCCATTCCATCGGGAAGCACATCGAGCTACCAGCGCATCGCAGCGCAGATCGGTGGCAATGCCATGGCACGGGCTGTCGGCGCCGCGAACGGCGCGAATCCGATTCCCATCATCATCCCATGCCATCGCGTGATCGGAGCAGATGGCAAACTCACGGGGTATGTGGGCGGCCTTTGGCGCAAACAATGGCTGTTGCGGCATGAGGGCGCGCTGCACGCCGATCTGTTCGAATGAACCAAGAGCCTGGCTTGGTGTACCGCATGGCCAAACTGAAACGCCA
>DAORNP010000193.1:0-402 GCA_035441065.1 Flavobacteriales bacterium
CCACAAGGCGCTTGTTCTTTTCGGTGGCCTCCTTCAGGTCGTCGTTCAGCTCGATGTAGAGCGCGCTGGCCTCATCGCCGCTGAGCTCTGCAAGGCCGTTGACGCTGCGCTCCAAGCGCTGCCATTTGGCCTGGTTCCTCTTGATGAATGCTGCTTCGCGCATGAGGGAGCGCGAACATACGCGGGGACTCGGAACCCGTGACCGTTCGGTATTCTGCTCATGATCACCGGCTCGCCAATCCTCTGCCCGTCCTGGCCATTCCCACCACCGCCGGGACCGGAGCCGAAGTCACCCGCAATGCCGTCCTCGCCTCGCCCAAACACCAGGTCAAGGTCAGCCTGCGCAGCCCGCGCATGCTGCCCCGGGTGGCTCTGGTGGATCCCGACCTCACCCTGGATCTC
>DAORNP010000193.1:523-4304 GCA_035441065.1 Flavobacteriales bacterium
AGGGCTCGTGAAGGGGGCCAGCAAAGGGGAGGGGCTGGGCAACCAGTTCCTCGGCAACATCCGTGAGTGCGACGCCATCCTGCACGTGCTGCGCTGCTTCGACGATCCCAACGTGATCCATGTGGATGGCAACGTGGATCCTGTCCGCGATAAGGAAGTGATCGACATTGAGCTTCAACTGAAGGACCTCGAGACCGTAGAGGCGCGGATCAAGAAGGTGGAGAAGCAGGCGCAGATCGGGGAGAAGGAGGCCAAGCGCCGCTACGACCTGCTCACGCGCATCCGCACGGCCCTGCTGAAGGGCGATAGCGCACGCACCGTGATCACCGCGAATGACGACCCTGCGCTGCTGAGCGAGTTCCAGCTGCTCACCACCAAGCCCGTGATGTACGTGTGCAACGTGGATGAGCAGAGTGCCGTGCAGGGCAACAAGTACGTGGACCAGGTGAAGGCCGCCGTGGCCAGCGAGAACGCGGAGGTCATCTTCGTCACTGCGGCCATCGAGGCCGAGATCGCCAGCCTGGATACCCTCGAAGAGCGCGAGATGTTCCTGAAGGACATGGGCCTCGACGAACCCGGCGTGAACAAGCTGATCCGGGCCGCTTACCACCTGCTGAAGCTGCAGACCTACTTCACGGCTGGCGTGCAGGAGGTCCGCGCATGGACCATTCACCAGGGAGATACCGGTCCGCAGGCGGCAGGCGTGATCCACACGGATTTCGAGAAAGGCTACATCCGCGCCGAGGTGATCGGCTACGACGACTTCATCACCTTAGGCAGCGAGGCCGCTTGCCGTGCGGCGGGCAAACTGCGCACCGAGGGTAAGGAGTACGTGGTGCGCGATGGCGATGTGATGCACTTTCTCTTCAACGTGTAGCGCCACCGATCAGCTGGGCGCCATCCGGGCTGCAAGGGGTTGATAACAAGCGGGTCGTAGCAACCTGCCGCGCGTTGGACAGGATCGCACCTGAGCGCGGCTACTTTTACGCCACGATGGTGCGGCAGGCCTTCGGCTCATACCGGGCATCGATAGAAACCTGAACGATGGAGTTCCCTTGGGTGTACAGCACGCTCGCCATGGTGCTCGCCTATCTCTGCGGCAGCATCCCTACCAGCGTTTGGTGGGGCCGCGCCTTCTTCGGTGTCGACGTGCGTGAGCACGGTAGCCGCAACGCAGGTGCTACGAACACCTTCCGTGTATTGGGCCCGAAAGCAGGCGTTCCCGTGCTGCTCATCGATGTGCTCAAGGGGTTCCTGCCGGTGCGGGTGCTGCCCAATTTCACCGAGTTGCAGCCCGATAGCGGCCCGTGGATGTGGCTGCGCGTAGGGCTGGTGATCGCCGCAGTGATCGGTCACCTCTATCCCGTCTTCGCGGGTTTCAGGGGCGGCAAGGGTGTGGCCACGAGCCTTGGCGGAGTGCTGGCTGTGCATCCGGGCGCCGCAGGTGTTTGCATCGGCGTGTTCGTCCTGGTTTTCCTGGCGTCGCGCTACGTTTCGCTCAGCTCGCTGTTCGCAGCCTTGGCCTTTCCCTTGGCGGTTGCCCTCATCTGGCAAGAGGAGAGCCGCATCAAAGTGGGCTTCGCCATTGTGCTCTGCGCCATGGTTTTCTACACCCACCGCGAGAACATCGGGCGGTTGCTGCGCGGAGAGGAGAACCGCCTGAGCCTTGCCGGCAAGAGCAGCGGAACACCGTGAAACCCAAGCACCTCGGCAGCGGTACAAGCGGCCACTCTCAGTCGATGACCCGTTTTCCGGGCATATTCTGCTTCCTGCTCCTCCCTGCTTTGGCCCTCGGCCAAGGTGGCGATGCTCAGGTGCGTGCAAAGGCCGACCAGCTCTTCCAAGAGCAGCGGTTCGCCGAAGCCATGCCCCTGTATTCGCAGCTTGTAAGCCTCACGCCCAGCGACCGCACGCTCAACTACCGCTTCGGTGCGTGCCTTTTGCACGGCAGCGCCGATAAAGAGCAGGCCATCAGCCACCTGAAGTTCGCTACTGACGCGCCCACCACCGACCCGCTTGCGTGGTATTGGCTCGGTCGCGCTTATCACCTCAACTACCGCTTCAAGGATGCGCAATCAGCCTACCAGCGCTTCTTGGGCACGGCAGACAAAAAGCTGCTGGCGGTGCATCCGGTTGAAGCCCTCCAGAAGCAATGCCGCAACGGCGAGAAGCTCCTGAGCAACCTCAAGGAAATCACCGTGCGCAGCAAGGTGGAAGTGGTGGATGCCGATTTCTTCCGCTTCTACGACCTCGCCGACATCGGCGGACGCGTGGTGGTGCTGCCTGAGGAACTGAAGACCAGCCTCGATAAGAAGCGCAAGCACCGCAGCCTCGTGTACCTGCCCGAGCGCAATGGCCCCATCTACTTCAGCAGTTATGGGAAGGACGGCGCCACCGGCCTCGATATCTACCGATCGGAAGTGCTGCCCGATGGCACGTATGCCACCCCGGTGAAGCTCGCGGGCTACATCAACACCGATCAGGACGAGGATTTCCCCTTCATGCACCCTGGCGGGAAGGTCTTCTTCTTCAGCAGCAAGGGCCACAACAGCATGGGCGGCTACGATGTGTTCCGCGCGAGCTACGACCAGGGCCTCGATGCCTTCGGGCGTCCGGAGAACCTCGATTTCGCCGTGAGCACCCCCGACGACGACATCTTCTACATCGTCGATGCTGAGCAGAAGGAAGCCTGCTTCGCCAGCGGCCGCAACAGCAAGCAGGGCATGCTGCACGTCTATCGTGTGGGTACGGCGCAAGCAGCGGTCACCATCACGGTATTCAAGGGCACCTACGCCAGCAGCTTCGATAAGGAGGATCGAAAGGCGCGCATCGTGGTGGAGGATATGCTCACGCAGGAGCGCGTGGCCGAATCGCGCACCGACCTCAATGGCAACTACGCGCTGAGCGTCCCGCGTGCGGGGCGCTACCGCTACCTCGTTGATTGCGGCCCATCTGGCAAGTCCCACATGGGCGTGGTGGAAGTGCCCAAGGCCGATGGCCCGCGCGCCTACCGCCAGGAGCTCGTGCTCAACCGTCAGGGCGACCTCGAGCAACTCGTCATCCGCAACTACTTCGATGAGCCGCTCGGCGAGGATATGGTGGCCCTGGCCCTCGACGAGATCAAGCGCCGCGCCCGCCTCGATGTGAGCGATCGTGAGATCGTGGCCGACAAGCCCGCACCCATTGAGCAACCGAAGGGAGATCTGCTCACCCAGGCAGGATTCACCGGCGATGTCGATCAGGCCAAGGCCCTTCAATTGGCCAGGGACGATGCGCGCGAACGCGAAGCACAAGCGCTTGATGAGCAGGCCATGGCCAGTGAGGCTTTTGCGCTGGCGCTCGATGCCGCACAGGAAGCGGAAAAATCAGCCGTCCGTGCCGATGAGCTCGTGAAGCGCGCAACGGCTATCAACGACGATGAGCAGCAGCGCAATGCCCTGATGACCCAGGCGGCGACCGAAAGGCAGCGCGCACGTGATGCCGCCATGCGCGCACGTGCAGCGCAGAGCACGGGCATCGCGCTCACTACGGCGGCCCTCACCACCCGCCAGCGCGCAGCCGAAGCCACCAAGCTCAGCAGCGACTTGGCCACTGCCATTGCCTCCAAGGACGAAACGAAGGCATTGACCCAATTGCGCACCTTGAAGCAGAGCCTGGACGAACGCGCTAAACCCGATCGGGCCCAGGAGCCCGCTGAGCAGGCGAGGATCCGATTGCAGGAACAAGAGAAAGAAGCCGCGCGCCTCATGAGCATGGCAAGGGCCAAGCGTGACGAAGAGGC
>DAORNP010000193.1:4340-5316 GCA_035441065.1 Flavobacteriales bacterium
ATACGCGCACCAGATCGAAGAAGGAGGAGCTTGAGCGCCAGATCACCGAACTGGACCAGCAGCAGCGTTTCCTGCGCGAAGAGACCCAGGTGGCGGTGCGCAAGGCCGAAGCCGCTGAACGCCAGACCGCCGTATTGCGCGGGCAGGCATCGCTCACGCGCCACCTCGCGCAAACCAGCGAGCGCGGTGCTGGAACCGACCTGAGCCCCGCTCAGGCAGAGCAGCTCGGCATGCGCATCAGCAGTGCAGATCAGCGCGCCGCTGCGCTTCCCATCGATGACCGCTTCGATGCCGCCGTGCTGGCGGAGCGAACGCAAGCTGAGTCACGCGCGTTCGACTGGGACCTGGTAAGCGCCGCACAAGCCGTTGGCGAGCAGCGCGATGGCACCCGCGCGATGGATCGCACCACGCAGGACGATGCGCAACTTGCTGCGAGCCGCACCACCTCCGTGAAAGCAGGTAGCACGGATGGAAAGGACGTGCGCACGGCCACGGAGATACAAGCACCACAGACTAGCGGTACCGAAGCGCGCGGCCTGCCTGAAGATGCGCAGCGCACAGCAAGCCGAAGCACCACGGTCACGGCCAATGGTTCTGGCGACCGGACCTTGCAAAGCACCAGCGTTGCCCAAGTGCCACAGACCGGTGGGGTATCCGAGCAGCAGAACAACGGATCGGCATTCGTGGATGCCCCTGCAGTTGGATCGAACCTGAATGGCGGCAATGCCACCAGCAACGACGAGAACCAGCGCTTCGTGCTGGAGAATGAGCGCGCCGAGCTACAGCAGTTGGCCGGTGCCGAGCGCGACAGGACCAAGCGCGAGCAGATCCAGCAACGCATCTCCGCGATCGATGAACGCTTGGCGAAAGCGGATGCCGAAGCAAGCGCACAGGAAGCCGAGGCTGAAGTGGCCGCTGATATGAGCATCCCGGCGCTCAGCTTCAACACCGTCGCCAAGGATGAGGACATCATCGC
>DAORNP010000194.1:0-259 GCA_035441065.1 Flavobacteriales bacterium
CCTCGACCAGGAGTACGCCAAGATCAACAGCGAGCTCCGCGACCTGAAGAAGAACACCACGGAGTACGTGGCCGCCACCGCGCGCCTGAGCGAGATCCGCTCGCGGCAAGAGGAGTTGCGCAAGGAGATCGGCATCACCGCCCTAACGGCCAAGCAGCTCACCGACGAGCTCAAGCGCCTGCAGATCGCGCAGCGCAACCTCACCCCCAACACCCAGCAGTGGGCAGATAACGCCGCGCGCATCGAGCAGGTGAAGAAC
>DAORNP010000194.1:399-690 GCA_035441065.1 Flavobacteriales bacterium
GTGCTGCATACCATGAGCCCGAACGCCGCGGGCTTCGCGCGGCTGCGCAACGAACTGGTGGCCGTAGAGCGCCAGATGGCCAACGTGCGCACCGGCATGGGCCCCTTCGGCCGGATGTGGCAGAGCATGAAAGGCCAAATCGCCGCCACCGGCGCGGTGCTTGGCGCCACGTTGGCCGGCGCTGGCATCATTCAGCTGGTGAAGGGCTGGGTGGATGGCGCCGCCAAGCTGAGCGACGCACAGGCCGACGTGCAACGCACCACGGGCATGACGCGCGCGGAAGTGAACCAG
>DAORNP010000194.1:836-2221 GCA_035441065.1 Flavobacteriales bacterium
GGGCGAGGACCTTGGCGACGAGGCCATCAAGAACATCGGCAAGCTCAACCAGACCTTCAAGGTGGGCGAAGCCACCGGCAAGGGCCTCGAAGCGCAGATGCTCAGCACCGGCAGCGCCATCAACGCGCTGGGCCAGGCCAGCACCGCGCAAGAGAGCTACCTGGTGGACTTCGCCACGCGCATGGCCGGCGTGAACACGCAGGCCAAGGTGAACGTGCAGGACACGCTGGGCTACGCCGCCGCCCTCGATCAGCTGGGCCAACGCTCCGAGACCGCGAGCACCGCGCTGAGCCAGTTCACCCTGAAAGCCTTCAAGGAAACGGCGACCTATGCCAAGATCGCCGGCATGAGCACCAAGGAATTCAGCGAGCTGCTGAACCGCGATGCCAACGAAGCGCTGCTGCGCACCCTGGAAGGCCTCAACGGCAACAACGAAGGGCTGGCGCGCATGACCACGCTCTTCGGCGACATGGGGCAGGAAGGCGCGCGCGCCGTGAGCACCCTGGCCAGCCTGGCCAGCAACACCAAGCTGGTGCGCGACCAGCAGGCCATCGCCAACAAGGAATTCGCCTCGGCCACCAGCATCACCAACGAATTCAACGCGAAGAACAACACGCTCGCCGCCAACCTGGAGATCATCGGCAAGCGCATGATGGGCGCCTTCGTGAGCAGCGGCGTGGTGGACGCGATCAACGGCATCGCGCGCGGCATTGCCGACTGGCTGAAGCAGCCCGTTGACGCCGAGCTGCAGAAACAGCGCAGCAGCATCAACGCGCTGGTGTTCGAGACCATGCGGCTCAGCGAGGGCGACGAGCGGCGCATCGCCAACATCCAGCAGATCAAGAAAGAGTACCCGCAGTTCGCCGCCTACCTGGATGCGGAGCGCGCCACCAATGCCGACCTGGCCGTGGTGCTCGACAGGGTCAACGCCGCGTACGTGAAGAAGATCCTGCTGGCGCGCGCTCAAGAAGACATCGCCGACATACAGGACCGGCAGGCCGAGGCCGTGGAGGACGAAGGCGATGCGCTGGAGCGGATGAACGCGATCCGCACCAGCGCCATGCTGCAGATGAACGCCGACCAGAAGCAGCGCTTCGCGGAGAGCTACGAGCTCATCGCCGGCCACTTCAACAAACTGCAGCAGGCAGAGAGCAGCGAGGTGGCCCGGAACATGCGGTTCAACACCTGGATGCAGAAGAACGGCATGCCCGCCACGCTCTACGACGAGATGCGTAAGCTGGTGAATGCCGAAGGCACCTACAAGAGCACCCTGGACCGGAGGCTCGCGATCGATGCCGAGTTCCAGCAGAAGATGGACCGCATCAACCGCTTGGCGGCCATGGCCGGCGATGCCGAAGCCACACCCGCCAGCGAGCGCCCCACAC
>DAORNP010000194.1:2321-5279 GCA_035441065.1 Flavobacteriales bacterium
GCGCATCTACGAGGATGGGCTGAGCGCCGACGAGCGCGACATCGCGCAGCTGGATGTGAAGCACGCGCGCGAGCGTGAGAAGCTGCTGGCCAACAAGCTGGCCACCGAAGCCGACCTGCTGGCGCTGGAAGAAGTGCAGGCCCGCGAGCGCGCCGAGCTGATCGAAGGGCAGGGCGAAGAGCGCGTGAAGGGCTACAGCGATGCGGCGGGCAAGATCCGCCGCGCCATGCTCAGCAGCGCCGAGCGCGAGATCGATGATGAAATCTCGAAGTGGGACACGCTCATCGCCCTGGCGCAGAAGTACGGCATCGACGCTGCCGCACTGGAAGAGGCCAAGGAAGAAGCATTGTCGGCGGTGCGCAAGCGGTACCGCGACAAGGAAATCACCGACGACGCGGCGGCCAGCAAGGCGCAGCTGCAGGCGCGCATCGGGCTCTACCAAGGCATCGGGCAGGCCGCGGCCGGCCTCAACTCCTTCCTGAGCGCCATCTACAGCGATGCGCAGGGCCGCGCCTTCGAGGACACCGAATGGGGCAAGACCCTTGCGCTGGTGCAGATCGCCACCAACGCAGCCGTGGCCGTGAGCCAGGCCGTGGCCAGCAGCACGGCAGGCGACCCCTACTCGCTGGCCGCGCGCGTGGCCGTGGCCGTGGGCGCGGTGCTGGGCGCCATCGGACAAGCCTACTCCGTGCTGAACAAGGCACCTGCCACGCCACCGCCGCCATCTTCATCGGGCGGCGCCGCCGGCAGCGCCAGCAACATCGCCTTGGGCGAGAAGGGCCTGGTGCTGGATGGGCCCAGCCACGCCGAGGACGGCCTGAAGGTGGTGAACCCGAAGACCGGGAAAGTGACCGCTGAGCTGGAGGGCGGCGAGCTGGTGCTGAGCAAGCTCTTCACGCGCAACAACCGCGCGCTGGTACCCATGCTGCTGCAGATGAGCGCCAAGGGCTCGCGCATACCCATTGGTCGCAGCGGCGGCATCTTCGGCCGGGTGGCGCCCTTCAACTTCGGCGCAGCCACCGAGGCGGTGCAACAGGACGCCAGCCGGTTCGTGCGCGGCGTGGCCATGGTGAACATGCCCCAAGGCGGCAATGGCACCAACGCGATGTTCCGCAAGGGCTACGGAGGCCTTGCGCCGGCCGAGAGCGGTGGCATGGCCGAGACCAACGCCCTGCTGCGCGCGCTGCTGGCAGCCAGCAGCCGCCCCACACGCGCGGTGGTGAGCAACAAGGAGATCGATCGCCGCAAGAGCGAGCTCACCTACCTGGAGGACCAGGGGCGCGTGCGACGGCTGAAGTGATTAGGTTAGCGGGCATGAGGCCCGCGATACTCCTGCTCCTCGCGCTTTCATTCAGCGCATGCCGCAAACCAGAAGACGAGAAGGTGCGCTACGAGGTGCAGTGCAGCAGCTGCAGCCTCACCTACGCGAACAGCAGCGGCAACACCGAGCAGCGCGACATGACCACAAGCTGGAACTACGAGTTCACGGCTGAGAAGGGCCGGTGGCTTTACATCAGCGCGCAGAACAACAACGCGAGCGGCACCGTGGGCGTGAAGATCATTGTGCGTGGCGGGACGATCGAGAGCGCGAGCAGCAGCGGCGCATACGTGATTGCCACCGCCAGCGGAAGCATGCCGTGAGCGACTAACCGAAGAGCCAGCTCAGCAGCGCAACGAGCACGGCCACGGCAAACACGATGAGGCCTAGCACCAGATTGCTGCGCTGGTACTTGAAGAGCTTCATGGTGCGAAGGTCTTGAACGCGGTGGCCTTGGTGCGCACGGCCTCGATGCCGGCGGGGAAATAGTGCTGCACGTAGATGTTGGTGGTGGCGATGTTGCGGTGCCCGGCCTGGCGCATGACGTAGTGCAGGTCCACGCCATCGGCGATGAGCTGCACGATGCCGGTGTCGCGCAGCGAGTAGAGCTCCTTGTCGGCTGGCCACGCGAGCGCATCGCGCATGCGCGCCCAACGGTTTCCCGTAGTGTTGTGTCCGCACGCGATGGGCCCGGGCCGCAGGTCGCGCCCGATGAGCCAGTCCGAAGGCTTGGCCTGATCGATGCCGGCGGCGACGAGATAGGGCAGCATCACATCGGGGATGGCGGGCCTTCGGATGCGCTTGCCCTTGGAATCGGCACCGCTCACGTTGACGATGCCGTTGCGCAGGTCCACATCGCGCACGCGGATGCGCAGCAGCTCGCTGCGCGGCCTTAGTAGTGTGTGGAAGACGAACATGCACACGAGCACCATGGGCGGATCGTGCTGCTGGAACCACTCGAGGCAGGCGCGGCGCTCTTCGTCGGTGATGAGCGTGCGGAACTTCTCGCTCTTGCTCTTGCGCTTGATGCCTTTGAAGGGATTGTCGGCGCGGTAGCTGCGCTCGATCATCCACCCGAAGAGGATTGAGCTGCGCAGGATGTAGTTGTTGTAGGTGATGTTGCCCACGCGGCGCTCTTCCACGAGGTGATCAAGGAACTCGATCGCGTGCGTGCGATTGAAGACGCTCACGGCCTTCTCCAACAGTCCGCGCGCGCGGCACCAGTTGCGGAACACGCGCACGAAGCTGCCGTAGGTCTTGGGGCTGCTGTGGTTGGTGTCGCGCTCCTTCACCGAGAGGTAGTGCGTGAGCACGTGGTCGAGCGTGTGCCAGCTGGCGGTGGCGCCGCTCTCCTGCAGCGGATTCCAGCCGCGCGCGAGCTTGTCATTCACCTCGCGGCACACGCTGCGCGCATAGGCCTTGCGCTCGGCCACGCCGCGCACATGGTTGAGCTTGATGCGCATGCGTCGCTTGCCCCTGGTGATGGGATCGCGCACGTAGTAGTCGATGTAACAGGTGCCCTTGAAGTGGGCTTCAGCAGGTACGTAACCGAGCAGGTCGAAGGCCTGAGTCCTGGGCATGGCGGCGCCGTTGCGCGCGACCCCAGGTACCAGCTGTTGTCCCGCAGATGTGCCGTCTTG
>DAORNP010000195.1:0-502 GCA_035441065.1 Flavobacteriales bacterium
TCTCCTGCGCGCGGCGGATCAGGTAGGGCAGCACGGCGCGCACGGGGCCGTACGGAACGTACTTGGCCACGTTGCAGCCTGCATCGGCCATGTTGTAGCTGATGTTGTCGCTCATGCCCAACAGTTGCGCGAACCACACGCGACGATCGTTACGCGCGATGCCATGCTCCTCGAGCAAGCCTGCGAGCACGAGCGAGCTCTGTTCGTTGTGCGTGCCAGCCATCACGGCCATGCGGTCGATGTGCGCGATGCAGAAGCGCAAGGAATCGTCGTAGTCGCGATCAACGGCGGCTTTGTCGGCGTGGATGGGAGAGGGGTATCCCTTCTCCGCTGCGCGATTGCGCTCCTTCTCCATGTAGGCACCGCGCACCAGTTTCACGCCGAGGTGGTATCCTCCACGTTCAGCCGCAGCGAACGATTCCTTCAGGAAGGCAAGGCGATCGTGTCGGTAGAGTTGGATGGTGTTGAAGACGATGGCGCCGTTGCGGTTGAAGCGCGCCAT
>DAORNP010000195.1:569-5252 GCA_035441065.1 Flavobacteriales bacterium
GGATACCGGCATCGTGCGCGGCTTGGCAGATGCGCAGCACGCGGCCCTGCACCAGCTCCCACTCGTGCGCATCCTCTTTGCTCAATTGTGCGCTGGCGCTCACTTTCTCCAGGATATGCACCGGTGAGAGACCCGTTGGCTTGAACACGCTGAAGGGGATGTCCTTCCGCTGCTGCGCAGCCTTGATGGTGCGCAGGATCTCATCGCGCGTATAATCCAGCGAGTCATCATCCTCCTGCCCCTCCACGCTGTAGTCGAGTATCGTGCCCACGCCGGCGTCGCCGAGTTTCTGCGCGGTCCGCAGGCTCTCGTCGATCGTTTCGCCGCCGCAGAAGTGCTTGAAGAGGGTGGCTTTCACCGCCCACTTGATGGGCAGGTGCAGGGCGAGCGCGAATTGCGTGAGTGCGCGTCCGGTGGCATTGAGCCAGGGGATGCCGATGATGCGGAAGAGCCAGTAGGCGCGGAGCAGTCCGCGATCGGTGTACTGACGGAAAGCGATGCGGGTATCGCCCAGGTTGGGCGCAGTGGTGGAGGCGGGGGCCGTGGTCGGCATGGGAGCTTCCTTCGTTCCTTTGGCCGAAGGGCCCTTACTTGGGCCGACAATATTAGCCATGGTCCCCAAGCGCAGCGAAGCGAATGTCATTGACGCGGGCCGCCATCCGGTAGTGCACGGGTCCGATGCGCTGCGCGCCCTGGACCGTGACGTGAAGGAGGCCCAGGCCAGCGCGCTCTTCATACTGGGCGACGAGAACACCCTGCGCCATTGCCTGCCCGAGCTGCTGGCCCATTCGCCCCGCCTGCGCGATGCCGAGACCATCGGCGTGCCAGCGGGCGAGGGCAGCAAGAGCCTGAGCGTTTGCCAGGACATCTGGCAGCACCTCACCGTGCGCGCCGCCGACCGGGAGGCGCTGCTCATCACCCTCGGCGGTGGCGTGGTCACCGATCTCGGCGGCTTCATCGCGGGGGCTTACAAGCGCGGCGTCCGCTGCATGCACGTGCCCACCACGCTCATGGGCATGGTCGATGCGGCCATCGGCGGCAAGACCGGCATCGACCTCGGCGGCGTGAAGAACATGGTGGGCGTGTTCCATGATCCACTAGGCGTGTATGTGCACGTGCCATTCCTGCGCAGTTTGGGCAAGCGTGAATTGCTCAATGGTGTGGCCGAGATGGTCAAGCATGGCCTGGTACGCGATGCGGCGCATTACGAAGCCCTTTGCGATGCACCCTTGCACGATCTGGATGCGCTTGCACCATTGGTGGAGCGTAGCGCAGCGATCAAAGCCGAAGTGGTGAAGGAGGACCCACGCGAGAGCGGGCCACGCAAGCTGCTCAACTTCGGGCATTCCATCGGCCATGGGATCGAGGCCTTCTCGTGGGAAGGCGGTCAGCGCGCCCTGCTGCATGGCGAAGCGGTGGCGCTGGGCATGATCGCGGAGGCTTGGCTGAGTTGGCGCCAAGGCCTCATGGAACGTGCCGCTTGCGATCGCATTGCAGATTACCTGCTCTCGCTCTATAAGCCTTACGCGTTGCAGGGCGATGAGGACCACCGCATCATCGAGCTCATGCGCAACGACAAGAAGAACAGCGCCGGGCAGTTCCGCTTCACGCTGCTCACGGGCATCGGCAGCGCACAGATTGACATGGCCATCACTGCAGCGCAAGTGCAGGAAGCGTTGGAGTATTACCGGTTGTTGGTGCGGGGGTGAGCGCCAACTTTGCCGCCCATGCCATCCATCACCGTATCGCGTCCGAAAGGCCCCGTCAAGGCCACCATCGCGCTTCCCCGCAGCAAGAGCATCAGCAACCGCGCCCTGCTCATGGCTTCGCTCTGCGGCGACATCAACCTCGTCTCCGAACTCAGCGATGGTGACGATACCCGCGTGATGCGCGAGTTGCTCCAGAACACGCCACGTGTGATGGACTGCGGTGCGGGAGGCACCACGTTTCGCTTCCTGCTTGCATGGGCCAGCGTGCGCGAAGGGGAGGAGCATGTCCTCACCGGCATCGCGCGCTTGCTCGAGCGCCCGCACGACGACCTGGTCAATGCATTGAAGCAGCTCGGCGCCGACATCGAACGCGTGCCCGAGGGCTATCGCGTGCGTGGCCGCGCGCTCCAAGGCGGCGAGGTGCATTTCGATTCGCCGATCAGCAGCCAATACCTGAGCGCCTTGCTGCTCATCGCGCCGCGCATGCGCGAGGGCCTCACCCTGCGCTGGACCGGTACGCGCCTCAGCGAGCCCTTCGTGCACATGACGCTGAAGATGCTCGCTCACTTCGGCGTATACCCGCGCTTGGAGCTCGATGGCGTGCGCGTGGACCCCGGTGACTACATCCCCGCACCCATCACCGTGCCGCCCGATTGGAGCAGTGCGTCGTTCTGGTACGAGATTGCTGCGCTCTCACCCGAAGCGGAGATCCTCGTTGAGGGCCTCACCGACGATACCATGCAAGGCGATCGCGAGGCGCAGCACCTGTGGGCGCCTTGGGTGGAGACGCGCTTTTCCGAAGCGGGCGCACGCATCAGCCATCGCGCAGCTACGGGTCAATGGGAGGATCTTCCGCGCAGCCTGAAGCACGTGCCCGACCTCTTCCAGCCCTTGGCCTTCACGCTGGCCGCGTTGAATCAATCTGCCGTGCTCACCGGCCTCGACAACCTGCGCGTGAAGGAGACCGACCGGCTGCGAGCAGTGGCTGAAGCCATCGAGGGCCTTGGTGGCCTGGCCGCCTTCGCTGATGGCGCATTCGCCGTGCGCAAGGGCATCACGGCATCGTCGCCCATGTCCTTCCATCCGGACATCGATCACCGCATGGCGATGTCGCTGGCGCCACTGGCGCTCCGGCTCGGCAGCATCACCATCGAGGACCCGCAGGTGGTGAACAAGAGCTATCCGGGCTTTTGGGAGGATCTGCGGAAGGCGGGCTTCGCAGTGCAGTAGGCGCACGCCCTCAGCCCAAGCCTCAGTTGCTACTCGATGGGGGCGAAGCGCACCCCGATGACGAGGCCCGCTGTGGACATCTCGCTGTTCACATGGCCCTCGACGCCCAGGAAGAGTCCAAAGTCCGATCGAACGGCGAAGTTGGCCGTGAGGTGAATGGGGAAGTCGACTACCGTGGCCTTGCGTGTCTCGTAGATCGGGTTCAACAGCCAAGACCCGCCGGACGCGAAGGCGCGCTCCTCATACTGTCCATAGCCCACTCCCGCGCCGAAGGAGGCCATCACGCGCGTGCCCGGTGGGGTGAGGACATAGCTCACCATGGTGTGAACGGTGCTTAGGCGCTCCCATTCTCCGCTGATGTTGATGCCGCTCTTCCCGCTGACCTGACCGACACCGATGGAGAAGGCCACCGGGCGCAGCATGAAGTGGGCTCCGCCCCGATAGACGAAGCCTTTCGAAGCGATGCCGATGCCGCCATCCACCCAGAAGGATGTCGCGTTCTCCTCCAGCTCCGGTTCGGCTGGGGCGGCTTCCCCCACAGGCTGCGCAAGCGTAAGGTTCGTGGAGCCCGAGAGCAGCAGGACGACGGTGAGCAGATGGATACGGTTCATGGGCGACGAGCGGGCATGGCCCGACTTGTTCAACCAAGGAACTGCGCAGCGGCCGCAGAAGGCCTGATATGCATCAGCACAAGGGAGCCGATCGCCTGCCGGTTCCCATCGAATCCGGCATCGGGGCTTTGCGCCTTCGTGGCTTTACGGTTCCTTCGCGGACCTAGACCTGCACGCATGGCATTCCCCACCGACCTCGAGATCGCCCAGAAAGCACAACTCAAACCCATCGCGCAGATCGCGCAGAAGCTCGGCATCGACCCGGAAGTGATCGAGCCTTATGGCCGCACCAAGGCCAAGTTGCCGCTCACGCTCATCGATCGCGAGAAGGCCTCGAAGAGTAAGCTCATCCTTGTTACGGCTGTTAGCCCAACGCCTGCGGGCGAAGGCAAGACCACCACGAGCATCGGGCTGCACGAGGGCCTGAGCAAACTGGGCATGAAGAGCATCGTGGTGCTGCGCGAACCGAGCCTCGGACCGGTGTTCGGCATGAAGGGCGGCGCGGCCGGCGGCGGCTATGCGCAAGTGGTGCCCATGGAGGACATCAACCTGCACTTCACTGGCGATTTCTCCGCCATCGAGAAGGCGAACAACCTGCTCGCCGCGCTCATTGACAACAACCTGCAGAACCGCAAGCGTTCCTTGGGCATCGATCCGCGCACCATCGCCTGGAAGCGCGTGATGGACATGAACGACCGTGCGCTGCGGAAAATCACCATCGGCCTCGGCGGCGTGAACGGCGGCGTTCCGCGCGAGGACGGATTCAACATCACGCCCGCGAGCGAAGTGATGGCGATCCTCTGCCTCGCTACATCATTCGAGGATCTGAAGAAGCGCCTCGGCGACATCTACGTTGGCCAGCGCTGGGACCGCACTCCCGTGTATGCCCGCGACCTCAAGGCCGAGGCGGCGATGGCCATCCTGTTGAAGGATGCGGTCAAGCCGAACCTGGTGCAAACGCTCGAAGGCAACCCGGCCATCCTGCACGGCGGTCCGTTCGCCAACATCGCGCAAGGAGTGAACAGCGTGCTGGCCACGCAAATGGGCCTCAGCCTCGGCGACTACGTGGTCACGGAGGCGGGCTTCGGTGCCGATCTCGGTGCCGAGAAGTTCTTCGACATCAAGTGCCGCGC
>DAORNP010000196.1:0-5145 GCA_035441065.1 Flavobacteriales bacterium
CTCTCAGCACTGGATGGAGCCGCGCGCGGCACTCGGCATCTATGACCGCCACGACGATCGTTACACGCTGATCTCGGGCACGCAGGGGCCGCACGATGCGCGGCGCGGGACGAAAGTAGGATAGCGGGGCCTGTGATCGGAATGCGTGAATTCCAGCAGCAGGCGGTTCAGGCAATTTTCATCGGGCCAGGGCCCAAGCCATCGTCAATTGCCTTCAGGACTGTTGGCATCAGCAGGGCCAATCGATCGTAGGTGTTGTCCTCGGCGTCGAGAATGAGCACGGGCAAGTCGTACCGCTGGAAATTCTGCTGGTAACTTAGGTTCTTGTCGAAGGTGATAGGACTTCGAAGCCATTCTGCTTCATTAACGCGAGCAGCGCGCCATTCCCTTTGCCATTCCAGCCCATGTCTCGCACGGTCCACGCATCATGCGGGGCAAGCAGTGATTTGAGCCTTTTCGGCAAGTTCTCGTCAAGCAGCAGCCTCATACAATTTCTGAATCCGATCCGCGCTGAATAAGCCGCCGACAAGGTCGAGGATGCCGATCGCTTGCTCTTTGCTCACGCTTGGGAAATCCTCGATGAAGGAATCAAGCGTAGCGCCACGTTCCAAATGCCAGATCAGCGATTCCACCGGAACACGCGTGCCTTTGAACACAGGGCATCCGCCAAGAACCTCGGGGTCCACGGAGATGATGTCCTTCGCTTGTTGGGCGTTCATGCAATCAAATGTAAGCGGATCAGCCCTCCACCACCGTCAGCTTCGCGAAGCGCAATAGCAGCTGCTTCTGCCCCGCGCTGGGGAAGAACACCGAGGCCTTAAGCGGAATGCCATTTGGGGCTTCGCAGGGCAGGCCGCTCACCGCACCACCATCAGGCGTATGGCTTGGCGGCCTTGCGCTGTCGTTACCACCGCCGTGTAGAGGCCGGGCGGGTGCGCGCTGAGGTCCAACTCATTGGCCCTGATCGCGGCAATGGCGCGTCCTTGGGCATCGAACACTTCCACGGCGATTGGTGCTGTGGTATTCAACCTGAACAAGCCCGTTGAGGGATTCTCCGAGACGAATCTCTGGTTGAACAAGTGTTCGCCTATTCCCACATCCCACGGCGCGCAGCAGGCTGGGCCACCGGGTGGGTAGCCCCATGGCGGAAGGTCCGGTCCTGGGAAGTACCAGGAAAAGACCGTGGAGTCTCCTGTCATGGCACAATCTAGCGCGTAGTAGCCACCAAGAGCAGCATCCATGCGAAGGACCAGACCATGAGAGGTTCCCATGCCTTGCTGCCAGAAGAACTTCCTTGGATCAAATGATGAAGAGACGTCGGCATTCCAAACCGTAAGCTCATGAACGAAGTGCCTGGTAACTGTGACCCCCCAGCGTTCAATATGGACGATTGAGTCAACAACGACGCTGTATGTTGGTCTCGCAGGACTAAAGTCCCAATCCCACCAATTTGGTCCGAATATGAGAACACCTGGCACCGTATCGCCCACTGCTGCGGTCAAATCACCAACGAGGTATTCAGTTGTATCGCCAAACCCCCGAATATGACCTTTTCCGTCCGGTGACGACCTGATCAGGGTGGTGGATAGGTACTCGAAGTTCTCAAGCGACCAATTCGGGCAATTCGCATAGCAGATGTAGTTCCTTGCAAGCTGATACACCTGGCCATCGACGATAGTATCTGGGTTTGCAGACAAGAGATGTCGGTAGCGGACATTGCCGTCCTGATATGCGCACCATGTCGCTTCGGCTATTGGGAAGAACTGGCCAGATCCAGGTAAGGGCAGAAATAAACAAATGAGGAAGCCCCACACGACCCTCATGGCACTGAAAGTCTAGCCGTGTATTGAGCGCTGTCGTAAACCACCAGCACTACGTAGAGGCCGTGAAGGCCAACGAGATCGAGCGTATGCTGAGTGCCTTTCATAATCGTTTCGCGAACCACACGGCCACGCGCATCAAACAGTCTGAGCCGGGCTGCAGCATCACTAGGGATTGATTGGCATGTAACCGTGGTCAGGCCTTGGGCTGGATTCGGGGATAGGACTATCCCGGCGGGTTCAGTCGTGGGCTCACTATTGGCATAGGGCCTAGTGGTTCCAACGGGTAATTTCTTCGGGTTGAAACTATTGCCGGGTGCATTGCACGGATGGATGAAGGCGTGGAAGCGAGAACCCGCTTGGGCATGGAACCCGGGCTGAAGGCGAACGGACTCACCTGCGCGATAATGCACCCTTCGCTCCTCCGCGACGATCGCATCCGAGGTGATGCTGCTGCTTGCTTCCAGGAAGGAATCCTCGCCGTAGGTGCCGGTCTCTGCCAAGTCCTGGTCCGTGGGGCAGTACAGGTCATGCTCCCAGGCACCGCGACCATAGAGGCCCACCCTGATCTTGTTCACCTGGTAGTTGATCTCCAGGCCGTTCGAGCCAACATGCGGCAAATTGGTGCCGCTGCGGATCCAGCCGCTACTGTTCGGCTCATTGGCATCCTCAGGATTGTCCGGGTCATAGGCGGAGATGCGCTTGTTGTTGGTGAAATAGATGCCGAAATCGGTAGCGATGTAGAGGCCGCCATCGCTGCCCTGTTCGAAGGCCAAACCGTTCATGCTGGCGATTGTGTTCGGCAGGTTCATCGTCAGGTCATCGCAGTAAGGTGTCGTGCTGCAGTCAATTTGTCCTGGACTAGGTGCTTGCTGGGAAAGATTGAGGCGGAATACCATCTGCTGAGCGAAGTCGCCATGGAAGTCCACGGCCGAGCCAAAGGAAGAGCCGTTGTATGAGATGTAGATGTGGTTCTCGTCCTCCGTATCGAACCCGATTGCAGCGATGTTGGGCGGCCTCAGTTCGTCCTGGTATAGATCTGCTCGCCGTGGGTGGGCCACCTCATGCCAGGACGCGCGAACGGCGGGTATGTCAGGCGAGTTCGCTATTGTGGTCCTCCACAATCTTGCTTGATAGTTCCAATTCTCCTGGCTCGCATAGAGGTGTTCAGGATTAGCTGGGTTGTTCTTGATCCACAAGAACTGTTCATTGTCCAATGCGTAGCCGCTGTTGGATCTTCGCGTGGCTTGAACGTTGTTCGCGAA
The DNA here is from genome assembly GCA_035441065.1 of Flavobacteriales bacterium. Lineage (GTDB taxonomy): Bacteria > Bacteroidota > Bacteroidia > Flavobacteriales_F > PHOS-HE28 > PHOS-HE28. The sequence goes on from DAORNP010000196.1 coordinate 3,086, forward strand.
GTCGCTGATCTGGACTTCTGTTCCCGTCGTGCCTCGGTCCGACTTGAAGATCTCGTTCTCGTAATTGGTAATCGGCAGATCAACTGGAGGGACACCCATGACATTTGTCGTCTTCGTGCGGAATAGCGTGTTCGGTTCAGTGCGATGCAGGTCGCCCTTTCCGTAATACTGTGATCGGAAAGTTCCGATGCTGGTCACACCTGTTACGGTCGATTCAGCATTATCGATTCTCTTCCAGCCAATGAGGGGATCACCTTGTTCTGCGAAGTAAACTGTATTGGCGTCTTTTGGATTGATGAGCACCAGCGTCCCATCTCCGTAGTGATCAAGGTAGTCCCAGTCTGGGTCCCATTCTGCAGCATACGGAACACGGGTGAGGATGTTGGCATAGTGATAGAGACCCAGTGCGATGTAATCCGGCTTATTCTGGGATGTGGAAAAGGACCAAGTCTCGGCAACGCCAAGCCCATCGCTCCTGTCCAACCAGGATCTCGTTGTTCCGTTTGTATTGATTCTTGAAACACCTCCATGATGGCCAACCCAGAACAATCCAGGCGTATTCGGGTCCGATAGGATACACTCAGTATCATCATGTCCAGTCGAGTTATTTCCTCCGGTACCACCCGGGTAAGGATAGGGTATGACAGCTCCATTCCGATACCAGGTGATATCGATATAGTTGCCAACAAATAGGGACTCGCGATCGAACTGGTCAATTGCGAAGGCGTGGCCATTGCCAAAGTGACTTCCTGGCTGAAAGATGTTTGTCGCCTCATCGGACCAGGGCAATGCAGGTATGCCCGGATTGTAAGATTTCACCCAACCCCCAGGTCCATATGACTTGCAGAAGAAGTTCGCCGGCGCATCAGCGGTTACCTCGACCGACGACCAATTAAAGTTCGTTGTCACCTGAGGCTGGCCTTCAACCTCCTGCCAGTAGCCACCATTATCCGCAGACTGCATGAATCGCCAAACATTGACAATCTGCTGGCCATTGCTGCCAACATCAACCGTGAAGCGCATGGCGGCGCATAGGGTCGATGTATTCGGTATGGTAAGGTATTCGACGTCGTTCACGAAGACCCGGCTCATATCCATTGTGCCATTTGGATACGCGGACTGTATGGAGAGGGGAGGCACGATGTAAGAAGCGGTCCAACCTGGGCTAGCCGCTATCGGGTCATCAGAGAAATAGAGTCCGCGGCTCGTGCAGGCGAACAGGCGATGATCAAAGTTCAGGTTGGTCTTTCGGTCGAAGAGCAGCTTCACGATCTGGACATTGATGTCTTGTTCGGGGGCGTCGAATCGATCGAAGATGGCATCGGAATCCCATGTGTTTGAATTGGCCATCTTCCGCCTGATGCCTCCAGTGTAGCCCAGCCGCTCTCCATTGACAGCGAACCACTGGTTCAATTCGCCAGGATAGAACGCGGCATGCTTTGCTCCTGACCTGGGCCATTGCGTGTCGGTTCCCGCATTCTGCCAGTAGCAGTCCGTCGTAGCGTTGGTGGTGTAGAACACCCCGCCGCTGTTGCTCGTGCAGAGCATGTAATCGGGGTCAACATCGCTGATGGCAATGGACCGGATGGGGCCGATCCCCAGCATCTGGTTCCTGCGCCGCGTGGGGCCTATCTCGTGCCATGGATCCTCATTCGCACGCTGACCGATTCCGCGCTGCTTCTCCCGCTCCCAATAGGCGGAGACCATTCGCTCGTAATTGTCGAAATCGCCGTGTGGCGCCAAGCGTGGTTGCCAGTATGAGTACCAGCGCATCAGCTCGTTCAGCTCTCCGCCTTCGCTATAGACCACGGAATCCGGCATGCTGTTCTTCAGGGAATCGATGCGAGCCATCCGCTCCCTGAATACCTGGTACAACTCACCTTGAGGCGGTTGGTGCTGTGCGGGGTTGTTCTGTGCGTTGGCCATAGTGCCCACTAGAAATGCGGCAACTACGCCAGCCGCCTGCATGCACAGCTTGCTCTGCTTCATGGCGCCAAGGATTAGTGAATACCGCTCTTGGCTTCCAAGCGCTTCACCCGCTCCTCCAATTGCAGGATGTA
>DAORNP010000197.1:0-1601 GCA_035441065.1 Flavobacteriales bacterium
CCCGCACACAGCGTAGTAACGGCGCAGGCCCTGCATCAGGGTCCTCTCCCCCACCACGGCACCGAGCTGGTGTACGACTTCCCGGATCAGGGCCTCTTCATGGGCGGCAACGAGTTCCGCAACTTCGACCTGAAGAACCATCGTTTCGTCACCAACCGCATCGAGCGCATCGTGCCCGGCCTCGGCGAGCGCGTGTACGAAGCATGGCTGCAGCCCGAGGCCCCGCGCACCATCCGTCGCTACAACAACCAGCAGGACATCAATGGCAAGTTCCTCGTGCGCAACGACCTGATGGACGGCGATCCGCTCGGCGCCGATTATTTCCTCGTGCACTTCGTGCTGCCCATGGAAGCGCCCTTGATGCAGGAGCCTTACGTGTATGGTCAGCTGAGCGATTGGCAGTGCCAGCCCGCTTTCCGTATGCAATGGGAGGCGGAGCGCAAGGCCTACCATGCCGCCGTGCTGCTGAAGCAGGGCTTCTACGATTTCAGCTACGTGACGCGCTCACGTGAGACCGGCGGCGCCGATATCGCCTCCATCGAGGGCAGCCACTTCGAGACCGAGAACGATTACACCGTGCTGCTCTATTTCACCGACCGCATGCAACGCCTCGATCGGCTGGTGGGCGTGCGCTGGCTGAACAGCAGGCGCTGAACAGGGGAGGGCAGGGGAGAGGAAGAAGCCGCCTGCCGAGGCCCACTGCGTCGCCTGAGAAGGCGCTGTTGAGTAGATTCCTGAGCTTCGCACCATGCGCGTTGTCCTCCTTGGAGTCCAAGGTTTCCTCGCCCTCAATGCACTGGTCGGCGGCCTATTGCTGATGATGGCGCCCGATGGCGCCTTGCTCCAGCTGCCGCGCGGCTTCATGCACAGCACCCTATTCGCCGACTTCTTCTGGCCGGGAGCGATTCTGTTCGGTGTGCTCGGGCTAGGCCATGGCGCAGGCTTCGTGCTCACCTTGCGGCGAAGCGTGCATGCATCGCGCGCGGCGTTCATCCTTGGGGCGGGCACAGTGATCTGGATCGGCGTGCAGGTGCTGATGACAGAGCTTTTCTGGCTCCAGGGCTTCATTGCAGCGCTGGGCCTCATGGAAGTGGTCGTGAGCAAGCGGGGCAGTAGGTCTTCCTAACGCCCCTCCAGCACCCGCTGCACATAGCCCACCCACTCCAGCTCCGGTATCCCCTCATCGAGGTAGTGGTCGGGCTGGATGCCCATCACATCCACCGGCATGCGCGGGAGGCGATGGCTCAGGCTCATGGTGTAGCCCAGCTCGAAGCAGCCATCGGGCGAGATCACGCTGCGCATGTTCGACACGTCGAGTGTACCGAAGGTGGGGTGGCCGAAGAGCTTCACCTTGGCGCTGGTGCGCGCGTCGAGCAGGAACTGCTCATCGGTGCTGCCGTTGTTGCCGTTGCAGACGATGCCCACGCGCTTCGGGAAGGGCGAGACCGTGTGCGCGCTATCCACCGACCAGGGCTGTTCATCGTGTTCGATCCACACTCCGAGGGCGGCCCGCATGCGCGCAGCGATGGCCAGGCATTCCCGTCCACCCTCGGTGTCGCGGCCCAGCATGTCCGCGTAGCCCTCGTAGCCTGCGGCATTCA
>DAORNP010000197.1:1611-3491 GCA_035441065.1 Flavobacteriales bacterium
TGGCGCGCAGCTTCACGCTCACCGAACGGATGGGCTGCGTGTAGAGGTAGGGGATCAATCCGGAGTAGCTCGCATCGCTGCCGCCCGTGCCGTTGCGTATGTCGATGATGAGGTTGTCGGTGCGGCGGATCAGCGCATCGTTCGCGGTGAGCACGCTGTCGATCAACACCTTCTGCTCGAAGGCGAAGGACGGGATGCGCAGGTAGAGCGTGCGATCGCTCAGCGGCAGGAGGAAGGGCGCTTCGGCGTCCACCATGCGCAGGTGAAGCTGCTCCATCACGGTGAGTTCGGCTGGAGGGTATTGCCGTTGCCAGATCCCGTTCATCACGAGCAGGCCACCGCTGGTGCCGAGCATGGTCGCCGCCACGTCGCGCCGCGAATGATCGCCCATGTAGAACGTACCGGTGCAGCGACCATCGGCTTGCAGCTGCACTTCAGCCTTCACCATGCCGGGTTGCCAGTTCTTGTTCTTCGAGGCGAGGATCACCGCATCGAGGCGCGAAGGGTCCTTCGGCTGGCGCACGATGCCCACGCGATACGCATCCATGGTCCACACGCCTTCCATGGCATGCCGCGTGGCACCGACCTTCTGCAAGCGCTTCACCAGATCCGCTTCGGTGATCTTGACCGAACGCGTTGCAGGAAGGGCCGTCGGTTGAGCCGCTGAACCTGCGGTCGGTTGCATCGCCGCCTGACCTTGCTCCGTGGGCCCGATGCCGATGTGCCCTCTACGGAACCATTGCAGCCATTCGTTCAGGAGTTCGGTGCAGGCCATGAGGTCCGTCCCCTGGGCCGCCTTCGCGCGGTATGTAGCAGTGTGCTCGGCATACGCTGATTCACCCTTTCGGTCCACCACGAGTTGGAAGCCTGCATCGTTCTGCTCGAAGGTGGAGACCATCCAGGAGAAGGTGGCCGGGCAATCGCAGGGTTGGGCGGTGGTGTCGGTGTTCAGCAAGCATGCTGCGAACAGGATGTGAAAGTTTGCCGTGCGCATGGATCGAAGGTCGCGAATTGCTTGCTGCCCCCCCACCCATGCATTCCTGCGCATAGCGCAACGCACATCCTTTCTGTGACGATCATCATGCACCGCACTTCCCACCAACGATAGCTTCGTTGTTCATCTCGCATCACTTACCATGACCTACCTCAAACACACCGCATCCATCCTCGCCCTGGCTGCCCTCCTCACCTCCTGCTCGCAGGACAAGCCCGAAGCCAACAAGGACAAGACCGCAGACGGCCATTCCGGCGCCACCATGAAGAGCCCCTCCAACGCACGCGCCACCGCTACCAGCGAATGGTGGCCCAACCGCCTGGACCTCGGAATCCTCCGGCAGAACTCCTCGCTCTCCGATCCCATGGACCCGGACTTCAACTACGCCGAAGCCTTCCAAAAGCTGGACTACAAGGCCCTGAAGGAGGACATCCGCACCGTGCTCACCGAGTCGCAGGACTGGTGGCCTGCCGACTACGGCCACTACGGCGGCCTCTTCATCCGCATGGCGTGGCATAGTTCCGGCACATACCGCTCGGGCGATGGCCGCGGCGGCTCGCGCGCCGGGCAGCAGCGCTTCGCACCCGTGAACAGCTGGCCCGACAACGCCAACCTCGACAAGGCACGCCGCCTCCTCTGGCCCATCAAGCAGAAGTACGGCAAGAGCATCTCCTGGGCCGACCTCATGGTGCTCACCGGCAACGTGGCGCTGGAGGACATGGGCTTCAAGACCTTCGGCTTCGCCGGTGGCCGCGAGGACGTGTGGGAACCCGAGACCGACGTGTACTGGGGCGCCGAGCAGAAGTGGCTGGCCGATGACAAGCGCTACTCCGGCGAACGCGATCTGGAAACGCCCCTCGCCGCCGTGCAGATGGGCCTCATCTAC
>DAORNP010000197.1:3551-3964 GCA_035441065.1 Flavobacteriales bacterium
ATCCGCGAGACATTCGGCCGCATGGGCATGAACGACGAGGAGACCGTGGCCCTCATCGCCGGTGGCCACACCCTGGGCAAGACCCACGGTGCCGGACCCGCCAGCCACGTGGGCCCCGAGCCCGAAGCGGCCGGCATGGAGGAGCAGGGCCTCGGCTGGAAGAGCACCTACAAGAGCGGCAAGGGCGCCGATGCCATCACCTCCGGCCTGGAAGTGATCTGGACCTCCACCCCCACCAAGTGGGGACACCTCTTCTTCGTGAACCTCCTCGAGAACGAATGGGAGCTCACCAAGAGCCCCGCCGGCGCGCACCAGTGGGTGGCCAAGAACCCCAAGATGATGGTGCCCGATGCCTTCGACAAGGAGAAGATGCACAAGCCCACCATGCTCACCACCGACCTCTCCCTGCGCAT
>DAORNP010000197.1:3995-4353 GCA_035441065.1 Flavobacteriales bacterium
CCCGCCGCTTCTATGAGAACCCCAGCGCCTTCGACGAGGCCTTCGCACGCGCCTGGTTCAAGCTCACCCACCGCGACATGGGGCCGCGCAGCACCTACCTGGGTCCCGAGGCGCCCACCGAGGACCTCATCTGGCAGGACCCCATCCCCGCCGTGGACCACGCGCTCATCAACACCGCCGACATCGACCGCCTGAAGAAGTCCATCCTCAGCTCCGGCCTCACCATCCCCGAACTGGTGGGCACCGCGTGGGCATCGGCCTCCACCTACCGCCACAGCGACCGCCGCGGCGGGGCCAATGGCGCACGCATCCGCCTGGCACCTCAGAAGGACTGGGCCGCCAACAACCCCGCGCAACT
>DAORNP010000197.1:4363-4669 GCA_035441065.1 Flavobacteriales bacterium
GAAGGTGCTGGCCGCGCTGGAGAAGATCCAGGCCGACTTCAACGCCAGCGCCGGCAACAAGAAGGTGTCCATGGCCGACCTCATCGTGCTGGGTGGTGATGCCGCCGTAGAGAAGGCCGCCGCCAACGCCGGCTACCCGGTGCGCATCCCCTTCGCGCCCGGCCGCATGGATGCCACCCAGGAGCAGACCGACGTGGCCAGCTTCGCCCTGCTGGAGCCCATGGCCGACGGCTTCCGCAACTACCTGAAGAAGCGCTACACCATCTCCACCGAGGAACTGCTGGTGGACAAGGCCCAGCTGCTCAC
>DAORNP010000197.1:4690-5063 GCA_035441065.1 Flavobacteriales bacterium
GAGATGACCGTGCTGGTGGGCGGCATGCGCGCGCTCAACGCCAACTACGACGGTTCCGCCAACGGCATGTTCACCACCACCCGCGACGCCCTCAGCAACGAGTGGTTCGTGAACCTGCTGGACATGCGCACCGAGTGGAAGCCCACCTCCGACACCAAGGAGACCTTCGAGGGAAAGGACCGCACCTCCGGTGCTGCCAAGTACACCGCCACCCGCGCCGACCTCATATTCGGCTCGCACTCCGAACTGCGCGCGCTGGCCGAAGTGTACGCCAGCAGCGATGCCAAGGAGAAATTCGTGCGCGACTTCGTGGCCGCCTGGCACAAGGTGATGCACCTGGACCGCTTCGATCTGGCGCGGCGCTGAGGGCAGC
>DAORNP010000198.1:0-447 GCA_035441065.1 Flavobacteriales bacterium
TCGGCAAGCGCAGCATGCTCGATTACGTGCTCGTGATCGCGCTCAACGGCCTATATATCCTCAATTTGGCTCTCAGCGACGAGCAGTACCTCGGTCCGCTGCGCGGCCAGGCTCCCCTGCCCAAGTCGCACAAAGTGAGCAGGGCCAACCCTCAGATGGCGTGAAGTAGCGTCGCCTTTTCGCGCTTCGCGCCGCAATGAGGCCCTTCCGTTCGCCGGAGGGGCTTCGTTGTTCCTGCGTTATCCTTGGGCCATACGAGCCGCATGATTCCACCATGGCGCTTGTTGTGGTTCCGGATTGGCGCAGGAGCTCATTGCGTTGGCCTGAAGACTCGCCTTACGCCCTGGCGGTGCGCGTTAGCAAAGAGCTGTAAGAGTGCCGCAGCGATCAATTGGCGCCCCTGGCCTGGCGTGAAGAAAGCCATGGGGTGCCTGTGCATCGGGCCAT
>DAORNP010000198.1:461-2510 GCA_035441065.1 Flavobacteriales bacterium
AGCCCAAAGACAAGGTCCATCGGGTTGAATGGCATCCAAAGAAGAAGCCCCCTCGCAAAGGCGAAGGGGCTCCCTTATTTGAAAAGGATTCGGCTCAGATGCCGAGCTGACCCTTGAAGTTGCGGAACTCCAGGTCCTTCATGGCCTTCTCGCGAAGGCTGGCATCCTTCTGCACAGCGAGTGCGAGGTTGTTGCGCACCATGTCGCCGTTGTTCTGGCGCGCGCCGATGATGGCCATGAGGTAGTGGCCGGTGGCGGTATCCTTGTCTGAGGCGCCCTCCAGGATGCGCTGAGCGCCGCTGGCATCACCGCCGAGCACTTTGGCCAGCGCAGCATTCACGCTGTTGGTGCTGCCCATGTTGCTGCTTGCGCTGCCGTAGTCACCGTTCTGAATGTTGATGAGGCCCATGTTGTATTTCACTTCCGGACCGGCCGCAGTAGCCTTGTTGTAGTGCTCCATGGCCTTCTTGCGGTCGCCTTTCAAGCGGGCGCAGACCCCCAGGTTGTTGGTGCTGATGGGGTTGTCCTGGATGCTATTGGCCTTCTGGAACTCGGCTTCGGCATCGGCCAGCTTGTTCTGCTGGTACAGTACGTACCCCGCGTTGTTGGGTCCACGGTAGTCAGCGGGGTAGATGCGGCTGGCTTCGCGGTAGATGCGCAACTGCTCGTTCAGGTCGGTGGTGAGCGTGGCGCTGAAGAGCAGCTCTTCCACGTTCAGGCTGTCGGGCATGCTCTTGCTCATGGCGGTGAGCTGCTCGTCGGTCTTGCCCACGCGATCGAAATTGAGGCGCATCTCACTGCGGCGCAGCTGAGGCAGGATGTGCTCGCTGATCTCCTTGTAGGTGGCCGCCATGTTGCGGATCTCTTCCTCACGCTTGGTCAGGTCAGGGTACATCTCCAGTACGCGCAGCACGAGTTCCTTATCCGGCACGGTGGTGCTGGCCTGCATGGCGCGCTTGAAGCCTTCCCAGTCTTCACCGCGCGGGTTCAGGGCGAAGAAGGTCTCGACCTTCGCAGCATCAACCTTGTTGCGCAGCAGTTCGCCCTTGGCCCATGCCATCGCGCTCTTGGCGCGGTCGCTTGCCAGGTTCTCGTTCTTGCTCAATTCACCCTCAGGGCTGGCCCAAGCATCGATGCTCATGCCCTTGATCTGGATCGACGGGTTCTTCAGGCTGGCCTTGATGAAGGCCGCCAACGCTTTCACATCAGCATCGCTCACTTCGCTGGGGCGCACCACGCTGTTGTTCACCAGGTATTGAATGGTGGCATCCTGCGAGTGGCTGGTCACGCGCTGGAACGCGTCCTTGCCCAGCAGGACCTTGTCGTCGCTGAGCATGAGGTAGGGCGTGGTGATCACGCCATCGGCGATCTTCACGGGATCGAAGGGCATTTCCTTCTTGGTGCCCTGCTTGCCCAGGATCTTCACCACTAGCTCGCTCTGGTTGCCCATGGCCTGGGTGAAGGCCACCTTGCCATTGTAGCTGAAGCTCTTGCCGGCCTCGTAAGGGATCACGGTGTAGTTGCCCACGGCCTTATCGCCCTGGAAGCCCACCATCTTGTAGGGGGTTTCGCCACCGGGATAGGTGAGCGTGGGGGTCAATTCCACTTGGGCCTTGCGGTAGAAGTATTTTCCGGGGAAGCTGCCGTTGATGGCCACGGCCACCGAATCGCCTTGCACGATCAGCGGGTTGGGGTCAACGGTGTATTTGATGTTCTCGGCGTACTTCTTCATTTTGCCGCGGCCTCCGCACCCTGCGATCACGAGGGTGGTGGCGGCGAGGAGCGAAAGGCCTTTCAGGTGGCGCTTTTCCATTTCAGATGGCGGTTGGGTGATTTCGGGCGCAAGTATAAACACCGCTATTCGGGGAATCCCTGAGCAGTATCCCCGATTTCTTCACATACCGCCGTGCGCTTCAGAGGGTTGCAATGCGATGACCGGTCGGCGCCTCTTCGTCGATCAGGGCCAGCAGGCGGTCGAAAGCGGCTTTGTCCTGCAAAAGGTCAACGGTGCCGAGGTCCACGATAAGGGCGCGGGTAGTGGTGGTCTTC
>DAORNP010000198.1:2520-4437 GCA_035441065.1 Flavobacteriales bacterium
AAATGGTCCATGTAGCGCTCTTGCAGGCGCATGAGGTACTCCGCGCCGATCTGCTGCTCGTAGCCCCTGCCCCGCTGCCGGATGCGCTCCCGGACGCGCTCAATGCCCAAGTGCAGGTACACGATGAGCTGCGGCTGAGGCAGGTCGGCGTACATGATTTGGTAGAGGTCGCGGAAAAGAGCGTGCTCATCGGGCGGCAGCGTAGCGCTGGCGAAAACGAGCGATTTACCGATGCTGTAATCGGCCACGGAGACGGGGCTGAAGAGCTCCTGTTCGGTTACCCGCTTGAGCTGGTGGTAGCGTTGGGCCAGGAAGCTCAGCTCCACGCTGAAGGCGTAGCGATCGGGCTCCTTGTAGAAACGCGGCAGAAAGGGATTGTCGTCGAACTCCTCCAGCACCAAGCGGCCGTTCCACAATTCCGTGAGGCGCCGCGCCAACGTGGTCTTGCCCGCACCGATCAGCCCCTCGATGGCGATGTAGGAATAACGCGTGCTCATGCCGGCGGGCGAAGGTCGTTGAGCAATTCGATCACCGTGCGATTGAGTTTCGGATGGACCCACAGTGGCGCCACATCGGCAGCGGGTGCCAGTGCAAAGGCCCGTTCGTGCAACCGTGGATGCGGCACTTGCAACCCTGGGGCATCGATGAGCTGATTGCCAATGAGCAGGATGTCAATGTCGATCAAACGTGGCGAATACCCCCCTGTATTTTCACGCTTGCGGCCCAACTCAGCTTCGATACCAAGAAGCGCTTCCATGAGCCGCTCTGGAGCGAGTTCAGTATCAATGATAACCGCGCGGTTCAGGAAGAGGCGCGGGTCACTGAAGCCCCAAGGCTCAGTCCAATGCTCGCGGCTACGGGATAGCATGCGGCCAGCGCGCTCTTCAATCAACGCTTCAGCCTGATGCATGATGCGCTTCGGATCACCGATGTTGCCGCCGAGGAGGAGAAGGGCTTCGCAGGGGGCGGGCATGGGGCCAAAGCTATCGGGGCCTCCCATCCACCCACCTTCCCGCTGGTGTAGCAGGCCGGGCACCGCAATGGGTCCAGGGTCTATGTTCGCCTCCGAAACAAAACGACCGCGCACCCATGAGACAGTTCTTCAAATTCATGTTCGCTTCCATGCTGGGCACCTTGCTCATCGGCGTGGTGCTCATCGTGCTCTTCATCGGCATGCTCGCGGCAGCGGCCGCCGGGCTCGGGAGCAAAGGCAAGCCCACCAAGATCAAGGATGGCACCGTGCTCCAGCTCACCCTCGATGCCCCGATCGCTGATCGCGGCTCCAGCGAGGACATGGACTTCGACTTCGGCCCATTCCAAGGCGAGAAGAAGATCGGCCTGAACCAGGTGATCGAGGCGCTCGATAAGGCCAAGGCCGACGAGCACATCGAGGGCATCTTCCTCGACCTGAGCAATGTGTCCAGCGGCTTCGCCAACCTGCGCGAGATCCGCAAGAAGCTCCTCGAGTTCAAGCAGGAGAGCGGCAAGCCCGTGGTGGCCTGGGCCGAGTACTACACGCAAGGCAGCTACTACCTGGCCACCGCGGCCGACAAGATCTACCTCCAGCCCAAAGGCATGGTGGACTACCGCGGCCTGATGAGCGAGTACATGTTCCTCAAGGGCCTCTTCGCGAAGCTCGACATCGACATGCAGTTCATCCGCGGCAGCAACAACAAGTTCAAGAGCTTCGGAGAGGTGTACACCGAAGAGAAGATGAGCCCTGCCAATCGCGCGCAGATCGATCTGATCCTGCGCGGCCTCTGGGCCGATCACCGCGCTGCCGTGAGCGCCAAGACCGGCCATTCCGAAGCCACGCTCGACAGCATCGTGAACACCTTGGCCGCGCGCAACGATGAGACCGCGCGCGACCTTAAGCTCGTGGACGCGCTGATGTACCGGGACGAGGTGCTCGCGGAC
>DAORNP010000198.1:4542-4934 GCA_035441065.1 Flavobacteriales bacterium
CGAAGAACAAACTGGCCATCATCTACGCCGAGGGCGGAATCAGCAGCGGCGACGACGAGGAGGAGATCCAAAGCGCCGCGCTCAGCAGCACCATCCGCAAGGCCCGTGAGGACAGCACCATCAAGGCCATCGTGCTGCGCGTGAACAGCCCCGGCGGCAGCGGACTGGCCAGCGAAGTGATCTGGCGCGAGGTGAAGCTCGCCGCCGAAGCCAAGCCTTTGGTGGTGAGCATGGGCAATGTGGCCGCCAGCGGCGGGTACTACATCGCCCTTGCCGGGGACCACGTGATCGCCCAGGAATCCACCGTCACCGGCTCGATCGGGGTGATCTTCCAGACCTTCAACTTTTCCCGCGGCATGGGCATGATCGGCGTTGAGGGCAGGGCCCTCACC
>DAORNP010000199.1:0-1683 GCA_035441065.1 Flavobacteriales bacterium
CAGCAGCGGCGGCCTCGACTTCGCCCACATGCTGAATTACGCCCGCACCGTCGGCGGCCCGCCCCTGCGCAAAATGACCTTCCCCGAGCGCGGGCGCATGCTCAAGGCACTCGCCCTCCACCTGATGGAGCGCAAGGACAAATACTACCAGATCAGCTACAAGACCGGCGCCACCAAGGCCGACAGCTGGGTGGACATCGAGGGCGGCATCGGCAACCTCTTCGCCAACGCCAGCCTGCGCCGCACCCTGGGCAACATGCCCTTCTACGTGGACGGTGAGGCCATCCGTACCAGCAAGCAGGGCACCTTCATCGGCCACCACATCATGGTGCCCAAGGAGGGCGTGGCCGTGCACATCAACGCCTTCAACTTCCCCATCTGGGGCATGCTGGAAAAGGTGGCCGTGAACTGGATGGCCGGCGTGCCCGCCGTGGTGAAGCCCGCCACCGTCACCAGCTACCTCACGGCCGCGATGGTGGAGGACATCGTGGCCAGCGGCATCGTGCCCGAGGGCGCCATCCAGCTCATCTGCGGCAGCGCCGAGGGCCTGCTGGACCACGTGATGCAGCAGGACGTGGTCACCTTCACCGGCAGCGCCAGCACCGGCCGCATGCTCAAGCGCCACCCGCGCATCGTGGACGAGAGCGTGCCCTTCAACATGGAGGCCGACAGCCTCAACGCCATCGTGCTCGGCCCCGACGCCGTGCCGGGCACCGAGGAGTTCGACCTCTTCATCAAGGAGGTCACGCGCGAGATCACGCTCAAGTGCGGCCAGCGCTGCACCGGCGCGCGGCGCATCATGGTGCCGCAGAACGTGCTGGAGGATGTGCAGATCGCCCTGGGCAAGCGCCTCGGCAGCACCGTGATCGGCGACCCGCGTGCGGAAGGCGTGCGCATGGGCGCGCTCGCGGGCAAGGCGCAACGCGAAGAAGTGAAGCGCGCGCTCAACGAACTGCTGAAAGGCTCACAAGTGGTCTTCGGCGATCCGGACAGCGTGAACGTCACCGGTGCCGACGCGGCGAAGGGCGCCTTCATGAGCCCCATCCTGCTCTACAACAACGATCCCTGGAAGAACCAGGTGAGCCACAACGTGGAGGCCTTCGGTCCGGTGAGCACCTTGATGCCGTACACCGACATCGACGATGCCGTGGCCCTCACCAAGCTGGGCAAGGGCAGCCTCTGCGCCAGCATCGCCACGTACGACGAGAAGGTGGCGCAGCAGTTCGTGTGGGGCGCGGCCAGCCACCACGGCCGCATGCTCATCCTCAACCGCGAAATGGCCAAGGAGAACACCGGCCACGGCAGTCCGCTGGCCACGCTGGTGCACGGCGGCCCCGGTCGCGCGGGCGGCGGCGAGGAGATGGGCGGCAAGCGCGGCGTGCTGCACTACCTGCAGCGCACCGCCATCCAGGGCCACCCCAGCATGATCACCGCCCTCACCCAGCAGTACCAGCAGGGCGCGCGCTACCGCATCAGCGAAAAGCACCCCTTCCGCCTGCACTTCGAGGAGCTGCACATCGGCGACACGCTGCTCAGCGAGACCCACCTGGTGACGCTGCAGAACATCGAGGACTTCGCCGAACTGAGCGGCGACCGCTTCTACGCGCACATGGACGCCAACAGCCTCGAGGGCACCCCCTTCACCGGCCGCGTGGCGCACGGTTACTTCATCCTCTCGCGTGC
>DAORNP010000199.1:1718-2915 GCA_035441065.1 Flavobacteriales bacterium
CCGCCGAAGGGGCCCGTGCTTCTCAACTACGGCATCGAGGAGTGCCGCTTCCTGAAGCCGGTGTACCCGGGCTCCACCATCCAGGTGAAGTTCACGTGCCGCGAGAAGCTGGACCAGGAGAAGCGGCCGAAGACCGCCGACTCACCCAAGGGCGCGGATGTGGCCAGGGGGATCGTGAAGTGGTTGGTGGATGTGGTGGATGAGACGGGCGAGACCGTGGCGCTGGCGACGATCTTGACGATGGTGAAGAAGTTGGATCAGAGTTAGGAGGTGTGGGCGTGCCGGCGCCAAATGCGCGCCGTCGGGCTTTCCCCTCCAAGTCCTCGGCGGCCTCGTTCCTCACCCGCCTGTGGCTTTCCGGTCCAATCCCTCACGCAGATCCTACACAACCGAAGATTAGTACCGATGCCGAAGCGCATCTTCGCAAAAGAGAACTGATAGCATGGCCAAGATCGAAGACCTTATCGCCCAGATCCCGGATGAGCGCCTACGCAAAGCGATCGCTGGCGAAGTGAAGGAGTTGAAGAAGACGAAGAAGTTCGGCCTTGTCTTCGAGGAGCACTTGCCGGAAACTGTCCGGTTGCCATCGTTGCCAGTTAAGGTCGGTGAGTTGGTGGCCAAGAAAAAGGAAAGCGGGAACGAGCTCTGGCGGGTTCGAGACCTATCCAAAGGCACCGCCACTCTTGCCAAAGACGTGGAGGGATACTCCACGGCGCCCAGCGAAAAGAACAAGGTGAAGGTCGATGAGCTGGTTGTGGTCCGCCGCTTCGGAGAACCCATGTATCCTGCCTTAACACCTGTGGATCGCGTTGCACGTGGTGGCGACGAAAAGCCATGGCATGTTCTGATCAATGCGGACAACTTTCACGCGCTTCAACTGCTGCTCTATTGCTACGAGAAGCAGGTTGATGTGATCTACATCGACCCGCCATACAACTCCGGAGCACGCGACTGGAAGTACAACAACGACTATGTCGACAAGTCTGATTCATTTCGCCATTCTAAGTGGCTGTCAATGATGAAACGCCGTCTTGAACTTGCAAGGCGGCTTCTCAAGCCCGAAGGCACTCTTGTGGTCACCATTGATGAGAACGAGGTACACCATTTGTCTTGCTTGCTTGAAGCCACATTCCCAGAAGCACAAATCCAGCAGGCTACAATTGTCATTAATCCCAAAGGTGTCACACAAGGACGGTA
>DAORNP010000199.1:2937-3637 GCA_035441065.1 Flavobacteriales bacterium
TGAAGAATTCGCCCTCTTTGTCTTCCGCCAAGGTGCAACCGTTGCAGGAAAGGTCGATGACTATCTCACGCCAGAACCTGACGAGGGGTTTGAAGCAGTCGCAGGGAAAAAGCCTCGCTGGAAGGGCCTTTTAAGGTCTGGCACGAATGCGAGAAGAGAAGATCGGGAGAACATGTTCTTTCCGATCCTCATTGATGAATCCAAGAAGAAGATTGTAGGCGTGGGGCAACCATTGTATGACGAAGACCCTGATCTTGATGCACTAGTAGATGGCTACAAGGCGGCGTGGCCTATAAGGACCAATGGGCAGTGGGGGAACTGGGGCGTTGGGCACATAACCTTGGCTCAGCTTATTGAGAAGGGATACGTTTCCTTAGGAGAGTATGACTCAAAGAGGAAGACATGGGCAATATCCTATCTCAGCAAACAGCTTCAAGAGCAAATCGAAGGAGGCATACTGGAAATCATTGAAAGAAACCCGGTTACCAATGTGGTCACTGTCCAGTATGCATCTATCGCCGATCGGCGAATCAAGACCGTCTGGAAGAGATCAAGACATGACGCAGGTGCCTATGGATCAACCTTATTGAGGACAATGCTTGACCGTACAGAAGCATTCTCGTTTCCGAAATCTCTTTATGCCGTTGAGGATACTATACTGCCACTTGTTCGCTCGAAGCCGGATGCACTTATCCTAGAC
>DAORNP010000199.1:3647-3855 GCA_035441065.1 Flavobacteriales bacterium
GGCCACGACATTTCATGCCACTTGCTTAATGAACTGGCGCGATGGAGGGAGAAGAAGGAGTATTTCCGTTACGAACAATGAGGTCTCTGCAGAACGCGAGTCTGCGCTAAACGCCCAAGGGATCTACCAAGGGAATCCATTGTATGAGAAAGAGGGTGTTGCGAATGCTGTCACCTGGCCACGAATGAAGGCAGCACTTACAGGTACT
>DAORNP010000199.1:4032-4894 GCA_035441065.1 Flavobacteriales bacterium
GTACTATGGTTAATGGCTGGTGCGACTGGGGAACGTCCTGATTCTAAAGGAAGCACGTCATGGTACCTTCCAAAGCAGTCACCATTTTCGGTTCTCTTGAAGGAGAAGGAATTCGCCAGCTTCAAGAAAGCCCTTCATGACCGCGACGATGTTAAATGGGCATTCTTGGTTACAGACAGCGAAGAGAGCTTCGGTCAGATGCGGCGCGCGCTCGGTAGGCGCTTCACATGCGTACAGCTGTACAAGAGCTACTTGGAGAACTTCCGGATCAACGCACAGGAGATATTGCAATACTGAACACATCAAGGGATGCGACTCGAACTCAAGGAATTCCAAACAACGGCCGCACGCGCGATTCTGACCAAGCTGAACCAGGCCAGAGAGGGCGTTCGAACGGGCGACCAAGAAGCGGTTGTGCTTAGCGCGCCAACCGGCTCTGGTAAGACCATCACCGTTGCAGCCGTCATCGATTGGCTGTTCGGTGGTACGGAAGGTTTCAGTGCACGCCCGAACACCACCTTCCTGTGGCTTTCTGATTCGCCAGAGCTAAACCAGCAAAGCATCGGCAAGTTGATGGCGGCATGTGACAACGTGCCTTACACCTGCATTGTACCTGTAGACAGTGCCAGTTTCGATGCGGAGCGCCTTGCACCGGGAACCATCTACTTCATCAACACCCAGCTACTTGGCAAGGACAAGCTCTTGACGAAAACCGGCGATAGAAAGGCCTACACTTTCTGGCAGACTGTCGCCAACACGATCCAAGCAGCCCCGCAGGACTTCATCCTGATCATAGATGAGGCGCATCGCGGAGCCAACGTCACCGACAAGGCGCGGAAGCCGATCATGCAGAAGTTCATCA
>DAORNP010000200.1:0-307 GCA_035441065.1 Flavobacteriales bacterium
CCCACACGTGTGGCCGCCGCTCGCAAGGTGGTGGGCCGCCCCTTGACCCTTAGCGAGAAGATCCTCTATACCCATCTCTGGGACGGCGAGCCGAAGACCGCATTCGGCCGTGGCAAGGACTATGTCGATTTCGCGCCCGACCGCGTGACCATGCAGGATGCCACCGCTCAGATGGCCCTGCTGCAATTCAGCACCACGGGCCGCAAGAAAGTGGCCGTGCCCAGCACCGTGCACTGCGACCACCTGATCCAGGCCCGTGTGGGCGCCAAACAGGACCTGCAGGAAGCCTTGAACAAGAGCAACGAGG
>DAORNP010000200.1:427-1218 GCA_035441065.1 Flavobacteriales bacterium
CCGACAGCCACACGGTGAACGCCGGCGGCCTGGGCATGGTGGCCATCGGCGTGGGCGGCGCCGATGCCTGCGACGTGATGAGCGGTCTGCCCTGGGAGCTCAAGTTCCCCAAGCTCATCGGCGTGAAGCTCACCGGCAAGCTGAACGGCTGGACCGCTCCGAAGGACGTGATCCTGAAAGTGGCCGGCATCCTCACCGTGAAGGGCGGCACCGGCGCCATCGTGGAATACTTCGGCCCCGGCGCCGAGAGCATGAGCTGCACCGGCAAAGGCACCATCGCCAACATGGGCGCTGAGATCGGCGCCACCACCAGCACCTTCGGCTACGACGACAGCATGCGCCGCTACCTGAAGGCCACCGGCCGCGCGGAAGTGGCCGCCATGGCCGACAAGATCGCGGCCGACCTCACCGGCGACCCTGAGGTGTACGCCGATCCGGCGAAGTACTTCGAACAAGTGATCGAGATCGACCTCAACACCTTGAGCCCGCACCTCAACGGACCCTTCACCCCTGACCTGGCCACGCCGGTGAGCGAGATGAAGGAGAAGGCCTCCAAGAACGACTGGCCCACTGAGATTGAATGGGCACTGATCGGCTCCTGCACCAACAGCAGCTACGAGGACATCAGCCGCGCCGCCAGCATCGTGGCCGATGCGGTGAGCAAGGGCCTGAAGCCGAAGTCGCACCTGGGCATCAATCCCGGCTCTGAGCAGGTGCGCTACACCATCGAGCGCGACGGCTTCATCGACACTTTCGAGAAGAGCGGCGCCACCATCTTCACCAACGCCTGC
>DAORNP010000200.1:1379-1831 GCA_035441065.1 Flavobacteriales bacterium
AGCGGCAAGCTCACTTTCGATCCCGTCCACGACACCCTCACCAACGACAAGGGTGAACAGGTGAAGCTTGCCGAGCCCACCGGCTGGGAGCTCCCGCCGAAAGGCTTTGCCGTGGAAGATGCCGGTTACCAAGCCCCCGCTGAGGATGGCAGCAAAGTGGATGTGGTGGTGAAGCCCGACAGCCAGCGCCTGCAATTGCTGGAGCCCTTCCCCGCGTGGAACGGCAAGAACATCAGCGATGCGGTGCTGCTGATAAAGGCCAAGGGCAAGTGCACCACCGACCACATCAGCATGGCCGGCAGCTGGCTGCGCTACCGCGGTCATCTGGACAACATCAGCAACAACACACTGATCGGCGCCATCAACGCCTTCAATGGCGAGGCCGACAAGGTGAAGAACCAGTTGACGGGTGAGTACGGTGCCGTTACCGCTACACAGCGCGCTTACAAGGC
>DAORNP010000200.1:2002-2370 GCA_035441065.1 Flavobacteriales bacterium
TCGCCAACGAGGCCGATTACGACAAGATCCAGGAGGACGACCGCATCGACTTCACGGACCTCACCGCGTTCACGTCCGGCAAGCCGCTCACCCTGATCTTCAAGCACAAGGACGGCAGCAGCGATACCATCCTCTGCAACCACACTTACAATGCCCAGCAGATCGAGTGGTTCAAGGCGGGGAGCGCGTTGAACATCATCCGGGCGCAGCAGAACTGAGGGCATACGGAGGAATCTCCGGTTCGGGCACGGTGCTCTTTAAGCTGAGCGCCTTAGCTCACTTTCTGAATTGCCCCAATCGGTGAAGCAACCTTGCTTCAGTTTTCGAGGGGATGGACACGACGTGTTCGCGCCTTGATCATCCGGGAT
>DAORNP010000200.1:2385-3237 GCA_035441065.1 Flavobacteriales bacterium
CCTCCATTTCATTTTCGGGTCTGCGCCGTTGTGCTATTCACATCGATAGGTTCATGCTCGGGTTCACTGGTTTGGCGAGGTCCTTGTATTTTTGCCGCCGAACCTTCAAAAAACAACCATGAAGAAGATCATCCTTTCGACGTTCGCCATCGTTGGGTTTGCCAGCATGGCCCTTGCACAGAAGCCTACTGAGGGCAGTGCTTCCAGCCTCGAGGTGCAGCTGAACCTGACGGGCGATGTCAATACCATCGTGGCCCCCATGCTCAAGTATCGTTACTTCCTCTCCTCGAACATGGCCATTCGTTTCGGCTTGGGCCTTGAGACCTCGAAAGTCGAGAACAAGTTCGCGGAGAACGCCGATGGCACCGGCGGCACCGGCACCCAACTCATTAAGAGCATGGGCTGGCAGGTGATGCCTGGCTTCGAGTACCATTTCGCGGGCACTGAGCGCCTGTCGCCCTACCTGGGCCTGTCCATTGGGATCGGTGGAGGCAAGGACACCGAGGAGTGGACCAACTTCGATGGCCAAGCCTACGACAATGGCCTGACCGCCAAGATTGAGTCGCCCTACTCCATGTTCGGCGTAGGCATTCTGGCAGGTGCCGACTACTACTTCGCGCAGAACATCTTCGTGGGTGCTGAATTCGGCTTCCTCATCGAGAACATCACCATCAAGGAGAGCACCACGACGGTTTCTTCCGGTGGCACGACCAACACCTTCAAGACCCCCGAAACTAAGGTTGGCGGAATGGGCTTCGGTGAAACCGCCGCGATCCGCGTGGGCTGGCGCTTCTAAGTCACTTCGGATTTCCTGACAGCGAGCCGCTCGAATAGAGCGGCTCGCTTCGTTTT
>DAORNP010000200.1:3274-4479 GCA_035441065.1 Flavobacteriales bacterium
GGGGCCAAGGAGTAGGGGAGGTTAAGTGCCGATCCCTTGGTCCATAACCGGTTCTCCCTGCGATTCCGGGCCATCATACCATTGGACCGGTCACATTCCGGCGCAGCCCATGCTCCAAACCCAGCGCATGCAGTGGTTCGAGGCGGGCAACGCTATGAGTATTCCTGCGGGGCGATTGAATGCCTCATGGATTGCAGCTCCAAACGCACCCAACCTCTTCAAATCAGAACGCCCCTCCGAGGAGGGGCATTCTGATTTGAAGAGCGCTGCAGCTCAGTCCCAACCGAAGAACCACATGAAGGAGAGCTGCGAACCGGTGTTCAGCATGACGTAGACGTCGAGGTCGTTCGGGTCGTCTTTGGAGATATCACGCAGACCAAGGAAGCCACGGTACCCCACGCCCCAGCCAGCATTATTGATATAGCCGAGCCCATACGTCCAGCCGAAATCCATGCCGTTGAGGTCATCCTTGTACTTGGCGGTCTGTTTCCCGCTTGAGGTGGTGTACTCATACTCGCTCTCGCCATCGAACCTGGCACCCATGAGCAAGCCGAGATAAGGGCCAGACTCGAAGTAGAGGCCGAATTTCAAGCGGTAGCGTGCCTGAATGGGGATGGTGATGTAGGTCAGCGAAAAGGGCTTGTACTCCGATGCTCCCTGAGCAGAGAAGGACTGAACCTGTGCACCCTTGGTGTCGAAGAGGACCTCAGCGAGCGCGGAGAAATTGCCCCGGCGACCGAAGCCGTAGTTGGCAACGCCGCCTAGGTGGAAGCCCACTTTGGACTTGGTCGCCCAACCCGTCTCGTTGTTCGGTAAGTTCGTGATGTTCAATCCGCCCTTGGCGCCGAACGTGAGCCCGCTTTGGGCCATAGCGCAGGAGCCGATGGCCACAGCGCTCATTATCGTAAGCAGTCGCTTCATGAAGGTTGGTTTTGTGTTTCGGCGGTCAATATAGCCGAACAAGAAGGCCCACTGCCATGCTGAAGGGCATGGTGCTTGCCAAGGGCGCCTTCGGCTTGCCGGGCGCTCGCTACTTTCGCCCGCCTCGCCGTAAATCACCGCAGCATGCGCAACCTCGCAATCTCGCTCGCAATCGCCATCGCCGGCCAACTTTCCGCTCAACCCATCGACACTGCCCGCACCTGGGTGGTGAACGGCGACTTCGAGCAATGGGAGGGCAAGTCGAAGCTCAAGCGCCCCGGAGG
>DAORNP010000200.1:4627-4869 GCA_035441065.1 Flavobacteriales bacterium
GCTGGTGTAGCTACCAGAACAAGGAGCCGCGCACCTACATCCAGACGCAGCTCACCAAGAAGATGAAGAAGGATTCGCTCTACTGCGTGCGCTTCTATGTGAGCCTGGGAGACCTGAGCAAGTACGCCACCGGGGAGTTGGGCGCGTGGTTCGGCAAAGAGAAGATCGAGAAGGATGATGCCGCGAGCCTGACCTATGATGTCACTGTGCCTTCGGTGCGCACCAAGATCTACAACGACATG
>DAORNP010000201.1:0-4856 GCA_035441065.1 Flavobacteriales bacterium
GCGTGACCGTATGCGATGCCGGTGCAGCGGTGAGCCTCTTCGCGCAGCTCGGCGGAGCACCGCAAGCGGGCGGCGCATGGAGCGGCCCTTCAGCAGTTGTCGGAGGCAACTATGATCCGGCCACGATGGCGCCGGGCGTGTACACATACACCGTGACCGGTGCGGCGCCATGCACCAACGCGAGCGCGACGGTCACCGTGACGGAGACCAGCTCGCCCAACGCGGGAACCAACGGCAGCGCAACGGTCTGCGGCAACGGCGCCGCGATCAGCCTCTTCGCGCAGCTCGGCGGATCGCCCGATGCTGGTGGAACATGGAGCGGGCCCTCTGCGGTTGTCGGAGGCAGCTACGATCCAGCGACGATGGACCCCGGCGTGTACACCTACACGCTGGCAGCGGTGGCGCCGTGTGCTGGCGCAAGCTCGCAAGTCACCATCACCGAGGAACAGCCGGGTAATGCTGGCACAGGCGCATCCATCGACCTCTGTCCGGGCAGTGCGGCCGTAAACCTTTTCAACCTCTTGGGCGGATCGCCGCAGGCAGGTGGTACATGGGCACATCCGAACGGCACAGCGTTCAACGGTGTATTCAATCCTTCAACGGACCCAGCAGGCGCGCAGACCTACTCCATTGATGGCATTGCATGTTCTGCTAGCACAGCAATCGTTACGGTGAATCTGTTGCAGGGCCCCAATGCCGGTGCCAATAACAGTATCAGCGTTTGCAGCACGCAGGCACCCTTCAACCTTACTGCGCAACTCGCCGGCACGCCCGACGCCAATGGCACATGGACGAATGCCCAAGGCGCTGCTGTTGCTTCCACCTTCAATCCAGCAAGCCAAGGCAGCGGGCTCTTCACCTATACGGTGCCCGGCATCGGCAACTGCCCTGATGCGCAAGCCACGCTGAACATCACGGTCAATGTCGCGCCGCTCGCAGGGACCAGCGGCACCCTTACGCTCTGCGCCAGCAGCGCTCAGGAATCGCTCTTCGATGGCCTCAGCGGCACGCTCGACGCTGGCGGCACATGGACCGCACCGGGCGGATTGCCCCATGGCACCGTCATCGATCCCGCGATCCATCAAGCGGGCATCTACACGTACACGGTTACGGGCATAGCGCCTTGCGCTTCGGCCATCTCTACGGTTACAGTCATCATCCACCCCGTTCCGCAAGCCGGCGATGATGGCAACCTCGTGCTCTGCACCAGCGCCCCGGTGGCCGGCCTGTTCGCAGCACTCGGTGGAAGCCCACAATCCGGCGGCGTATGGACTGACCCCAACGGCATTGCCACGGGAGGAAGCTTCAATCCAGCTACCGGATTGCCCGGTGTGTACACCTACACCGTGAGCGGCACCGCGCCTTGCGTTGACGATGCGGCCATCGTAACCGTTGTTGTTGTTGCCGCTGGCAATGCCGGCACGGGCACGGCACTCACCTTCTGCCCAGGCGACGATGCCATAGACCTCATTACTGCGCTCGGCGGAAGCCCCGATGCGAATGGCCTATGGACCGATCCCAGCGGTGCAACAGTCCCGAGCATCTTCGATCCCGCAACGGGCGCATCTGGGGTTTACACCTACACCATAACGCCGCCGAATCCTTGCCCGTCGGTGAGCGCCTCCGTGAGCATCACAGTGGTTGCACCGGCTGTGGCCGACTTCACGGCCGAGAGCGACGGGGAATGCGTGCCGCTCGAGGTCGGTTTTTCGCACAGCTATAATGGCAACGGCACATGCACGTGGATCCTCGGCGATGGCCAGACCATCGAGCAGTGCGAGCCTTTCACTTGGACGTACAGCCAGCCCGGCAGCTACAACGTGACGCTCATCGTGGATGCGGGCAACGGCTGCGGCGCGGATACCGTGACCATCGCTGATGCAGTTGTGGCCTACGCGCAGCCCACGGCATCGTTCGACATGCTGCCCGAGGTGATCACCACGCTCCAGCCGACGGGCTTCTTCAGCAACACCAGCGCGGGCGCCAATAGCTACGCGTGGTACATCAACGAGCAGCTCGTGGGCAATAACGACGACCTGCGCCACACCTTCCCCGCGCAGATCGGCGATGCCTACGGCGTATGCCTCGTTGGTTATGCGAGCGCGCTGTGCGCCGATACGGTTTGCCGCACCATCACCCTGGAGGATGGCATGGTGCTGTGGGTGCCGAACACCTTCACGCCGAACAACGACAACAATAACGAGGGTTTCGGGCCGATCACCTTCGGGATCGATGAGCGCTATTACCGCTTCGAGATCTTCGATCGCTGGGGACTGCGCGTGTTCCTGAGCGAAACACCGGGCGAAACCTGGGACGGTCGCTTGGCGAATGGCTCAGAGGCACCCATGGACGTGTACGTCTGGCAAGTGCGCGTGAAGGATGCCTACAGCGGCGATCGCATCGAACGCATGGGCCATGTGAACCTGTTGCGCTGAGGGTGTTCCGTGCCTGCGGTCCGTGAGCTTGCCCGAGATGCGCATGGCAGGCTTGCCTGCCCAAGGCTGGTATCTTCGCCGCGCTTTGCCCGAACGCCTCGTCATCATCCCTACATACAACGAGCGCGAGAACATCCGCGAGATCCTTGCGCATGTGCTCCGACTCGACCCGGCGTTCGACATCCTCATCGTTGACGATGGATCGCCCGATGGCACCGCCGCGCTCGTGAAAGAGGCCCAAGCCGATGCTTCTGGACGGATCCATCTGTTGGAGCGCAGCGGCAAGCAAGGGCTGGGCACTGCCTACATCGCTGGCTTCAAATGGGCGCTGGGGCGCGGCTACGAGTTCATCTTCGAGATGGATGCCGATTTCTCCCACAACCCGAACGATCTCGTGCGCCTGTGGAAGGCCTGCGCCGATGGTGCAGACATGAGCGTGGGTTCGCGCTACGTGAAGGGCGGCCAAGTGAAGGACTGGAGCTGGGACCGCATCCTGCTCAGCTATTGCGCATCGATCTATGTGCGCGCGGTGCTCTGGCTCGGCGTGCGCGATACCACTGCGGGCTTCGTGTGCTACACGCGCCGTGTGCTTGAAGCGCTGCCGTTGGATGAAGTGCGCTTCATCGGTTATGCTTTCCAGATCGAGATGAAGTACCGCGTGCGGCGCAAGGGCTTCCGCATCGCTGAGGTGCCCATCACCTTCATCGATCGCACCAAGGGCACCAGCAAGATGAACACGAGCATATTCCGCGAAGCGATCATCGGCGTGCTGCAGATGCGCTTCGGAGGATGGATCAACTAGTCCGCGATGACACGCTTCGTTATACGTGATGCTCAGGTGGTGAACGACGGAAGGGTCTTCCCTGCCGATGTGCTGGTGGAGGGTGACCGGATCGCGCGCATCGCGGAGGAGGGTATCGGCTCCGCTGTCGCTGCGGAGGATCTGGATGCGAAAGGCCGTCACCTGCTCCCCGGAGCCATTGACGATCAAGTGCATTTCCGCGAGCCGGGCCTCACGCACAAGGAAGACATCGCGCACGGCAGCGCTGCGGCAGCGGCGGGTGGCATCACCAGCTTCATGGAGATGCCCAACACGGTACCGCAAACGCTCACGCAGGATCTGCTGGAGGAGAAGTACCGCATGGGCGCGGCCAGCAGCGTGGTGAACTATTCCTTCTACATGGGCTGTGGGGCTGCGAACATCGAAGAGGTGGTGCGCACCGACCCACGCACGGTATGCGGCCTCAAGGCTTTCCTCGGCAGCAGCACCGGCGACATGGTGATCACCGATGAACGCGCGCTCGATGTGCTCTTCCAACGCGCACATATGCTGCTCGCCATCCATGCCGAGGATGACCCCACGATCAAGCGCGAGGTGGAGCAACGCATCGCGCGCTACGGCGAGGACATCCCCATCGAGGAGCACCCGCTGATCCGCAGCGCTGAAGCATGCTACAAGAGCAGCAGCGCGGCCGTCGCACGGGCTAAGGCGTTCGGCACGCGCTTGCATGTGCTGCACATCAGCACCGCGAAGGAGATGGAACTCTTCGAGGCCGGCCCCCTGAAGAAGAAGCGCATCACCGCGGAAGCGTGCGTGCATCACTTGTGGTTCACGGATGCCGACTACGCCAACAAAGGCTCTTTGATCAAGTGGAACCCCGCCGTGAAGACCGCTGCCGATCGCGATGCCATTCGCAAGGCTGTGAATGAAGGCCGCATCGATGTAGTGGCCACCGACCACGCGCCGCACACGCTGGAGGAGAAGGCGATGAAATATCGGCAATGCCCCAGCGGGGGGCCCTTGGTGCAGCATGCGCTTCCTGCCATGCTCGAGCTCGCACGCCAAGGGGTGTTCACCGTGGAGAACGTGGTGGAGAAGATGTGCCACGCGCCCGCGCGGCTCTTCGACATCGCCGATCGCGGCTACGTGCGCGAAGGCCTCAAGGCGGATCTCGTGCTCGTTGACCTCGATGCTCCTTGGATCGTGTCGCGCGATGGTCTGCACAGCAGGTGCGGCTGGTCGCCCTTCGAGGGTGAGCGATTCCATGCGCGCGTGCTCCGCACCTGGGTGAACGGCAGAACCGTGTTTGCCAGCGGCCAGGTGGATCATGCCGTGCGAGGCGAACGCTTGCTCTTCAACCGATGAAACCAGCGCTCATCCTTGCGGTCGCCCTTCTGGCTGCATGCCATGCGGAGGCGCCTTCATCACAAGGCGTGACCGAGCGCGAGCGCTTCACCGAGGTGCTGGTGGGCATGACCTTGCTTGAAGCGCGCATGAGCCAATCGATGCTGATTGCCCCGGCCGGCGTGCCGCCGATGGGCTCCTACTACAACGAGATCTTCGCAGAGCATGGCATCGACAGCGCAGCATTCAAGAACAGCTTCGACTATTACGCCGAGCGCCCCGAGGAGATGAAGGCG
>DAORNP010000202.1:0-3601 GCA_035441065.1 Flavobacteriales bacterium
TCCGCACCGTGGACGAGGTGATCCAGAAGGCCAACAACACGCCCTACGGCCTCAGCGCCGGCGTGTGGACGGACAAGGGCAGCAAGATCTTCAACCTCACCAGCAAATTGCGCGCGGGCGTCATCTGGGCCAACACTTACAACAAGTTCGATCCCACCTCACCCTTCGGCGGCTACAAGGAAAGCGGGTATGGACGGGAAGGTGGGTTGCATGGGCTGGGCGCGTACTTGAATTTGAATTGAGTGATGATGCTTTGGGCGTTCCGGCTCGAAGACTCGCCGTCGGGCCATTCGCTGCAAGTCCTCGCCGAAGCGGCTCCGGGCTTTCCGCTGCTGTCCCTAACGCAAACAACAGCCAAGATGATGCTCTCGTTGTGTAGAAGATTGCTTCTGCTTGCGATTACTATCGCTGCTTCGATCTGCGCATCGGCTCAGGGTTATATACCGGAACTTGCTCAGAAGCACATCTCCTACTTCGAGTCGCTTGAGACCAGCCTCGGATCGGAACCATATACCTACCGATCCAGACTCATGACCCAGTTGTCGCAACCCGTGTGCTTCGTGCGAACGGATAAGGAGTTCCGTCCTAGACCGCTGGTGTCCTACCTCTATTCCCGGAACGACTCCATTGTGCGACAGATCGAAGTCCAGATTGACAGCCTCAATTTTCTGCCCCAGACCTACGATGCGAGGCACGACTACCACGAGCGCACTGAAAGGAAGGAGGAGTATTTGCAGGTGTACGATTCCATGCTGAGTGAACTGACACTCAAGTTGGGTCCATCAACGAAGCAAGAGCCGCTGTACCAGCACGACAACATGGGCAATGGATGGTTCTGGAGGCGAACGAATGATTGGGAGAATGACACAATGAGCGTGGACCTGGCCTTGGTGTTTTCGGACACTGCCAATGGAGACTACAGGATCAGGTTCTATTGCCGTTGGAAGTACGACGCCAGTCCTGGCTTGGCATCCCTGTCGTCCGGTTTCAAGGGTAAGGAGGAACAGCAGCGAACTGCGCAGAAATACCTGCTGCTGAAGAAGAAGTACAAGGAGAGCTGGGCCATGCTCGATGAGGAACTCAAGACGCTCGTGAGCTACGAGACCTACATGGAGCGGGTCTCGCCAATGGCCGATGATGCGAAGAAGCAAGGCAGGAAAGTGGAACTGTACATGACGAGTCTCATGCAAGACATGATGGGAGGTGTCAGGCCAACATATGTCTTCAAGTTCTCATCGGACAAGAGCAGCCCGCCGGAACGAACCATTACCGTGACCTTCAAATCACCTGATGGAAAACTGGTCTACGGAGTGGCGCCCCGCCATCGTATCCCGATGAAATCGGAATAGTCATGCCCCGCCTCATCGTCCACGGTTTCACCATCTCGCTCGGCTGCGTGAGCGTCTAACTTTCCATCGCATGAGAGCACTGATCACCATGGCAGCGCTGGCTTGCTGCACATTGTCGCATGCGCAGATCATCGACAGCACCTACATCCTCGCCGTGGACCGCCGCGTTCAGGAGATCGACGCGGCAAAAGACTATGAGATCAGGACGCTCGAGAACGAGGAGTTCCTGGAGCAGATGACGGACGGCGGAGGGGATCTAACCGGACTTTTTGGAAGTGGAAGGTTGGTCAAGATCATTGAACGGATCGGGTTCTCGAGTTGTGTCAACATCACAGAGTACTACTTCGAGAATTCGCAGCTCGTCTTCGTCTCATCTCAAGGCTTGGAGTTCGCATATGTGGACAGCACGGCTTCATTTGATCTGGACGTTCAGGATGTGACCATGGAGGCTCGGTTCTATTTTCATGAGAACAACTTGGTCAAGGCCGACCTGGAGGGTTCAACGCGATGTGGAGGTGCTCCAACAGGGGAGTGGGCCACGGTGTATCAAACCGAGGCAGTGCGCCTCAAGGATTTGTTGATGCGATAACAAGAACGCCCACCATGCCCCGCCTCATCGTCCACGGTTTCACAACCTCGCTCGCATCATCCCGGCGCGCTACTCGAACACCTTGAAGTACTCCTCGAAGCGGTAGATACGCCCCCACTTGCTGCCGGTGATCTCGCGCAGGGTGCCCACCTGCTCGAAGGCAGCTTTTCAAATTTTCGCCCCGAAACATTAAAAGCTCCTCCCGCTTTTCAAATTCTCGACAGATGGGCCATCAAACAACCATCAAGAAATAGAACGCTTGTATATCAGTCGGTTATGCCTTCGGTCGCGCCAGCCTAGCCCTTCCTATCAAGCAAATGGACGCGTTGGGGGTGAGGCTCCTGTGCAACATCGTTTCGTTTATTTCGTTTAATTTTGCATCACCTACCACGGACGCCATGCCATCAGTTGAGACACAAACCGCCAAGCCCACACGATCGGAGCAAGAGGCTGCACGTAGGTCGTTCCCTGCGCTGGAGGAGTCATTGAAGAACATTGGCAAGAAGGACACGACCGAGATCGAGATCGAGGAGACCTCCCAGAAGATCGTTGTGCCGACGATGGCGCTACAACTGCTTACGCGGATCCTGAAAGACCTGGGCGAGGGTCGTCCGGTGCAGATCATGCCCATCGCGGCCGAAATGACCACCCAAGCCGCAGCTGAGATGCTCGGTTGTTCGCGGCCCCATGTCGTCAAGCTGTTGGAGCAGGATAAGATCCCATTCACCAAGATCGGCAAGCACCGTCGCATCAAGTATGAGGATGTGATGAAGTACCGTAGGGCGATGAAGGAGGCGCAGAGGCGGAACCTGAAGGACATGATGAAGGACGACGAAGAGGCCGGGCTCTATGATTCATAGTGTCCGCTTCACCTGTGTCCTGGACACCAACGTCATCTACCCGGTGAACATCCGGGATCTGTTGTTGTGGTTCGCACATTACGACCTCTTCACCGTGAAGTGGAGCAGTGGCATTTGCGACGAGTGGGCCAAGGTGATGCGCGAGAAGGGCATCGATGAGCCGGAGATCGCCAAACGCATCCAACGCATGAGCGATGCATTCCCGGATGCATTGGTGGAGAACTACGATGGTCTGATCGAAGGCCTGCAACTACCCGACAAGGACGACCGCCATGTGCTGGCCGCAGCCATCAAGGCCAATGCGAACCTGATCGTCACGAACAACCTCCGCGACTTTCCCGCAGAGGAGCTGGCGAAATACGGCCTGGAGGCCAAGATCGCAGATGACTTTCTCACGGACATCATCGACCTGAACCAATCACGAGCGCTGGAGGCCTTCAAAGAACTGGTGGCGAATCGTCGCTCCCCGGAGCTCGATGCCTATCAGGTGCTCGACCAGTTCCGAAGGGTCGGCCTGAAGAACACGGCCGACTACCTGCACGCGTTGCTGTAGGGCGCGATCGTACGATCAATTCACACCACCCACAATGCCCCGCCTCCTGGTCCACGGTTTCACCCTCTCGCTCGGCGGCTACCGCTCCGGTCGCAGCGATGGCTGGAGGCCGCATGGCTTTGTTGGCATCAATCCCACCAGGCAACAAGCACCGTCCGACGCTCAGGACCACTGAGTGCGGGTGGTAAGTGCTCGGGGTCACCAGGCCCCACCTCGTCGGGCTGTAGGTGCGAGATCGCCTTTTGAAGTT
>DAORNP010000202.1:3622-4716 GCA_035441065.1 Flavobacteriales bacterium
CCGATCACCAGCACGGTGTCCGTGAACGGCCAGGACCCCTCACCGGGGTCAAGCTCCGAGATCTGGGCATAGATCGCCTGTACATCAGGTCGGCCTTGGAGCACCGTGAACGCGTGCCGAAATGCATCGATCCCCGGATGTTCCATGAGATCGCATCCGATGGAACCAAGGTCGTCGTTCCCATCCAGAAAGCGATCGATAGGCACGACCTGTGGCGGCGGTTCGCCAGCGAGCGATCGTTTCAGAGCGTTGCACTTCACAATGTCCATGGTCATCCGGAGAAGACGGTGTGAATATTACTCGAGAGAGGGAGACATATGACGGGGTCGGATGAAAGCCCCCGACGTTGATCCGCAACACATCACCATGCCCCGGCTCATCGTCCACGGTTTCACCATTTCGCTCTTCCCCAGCCTAACTTCGTCTCACAAGTCGATCCCATGTCCACCGAGTCCCTCAAGCTCCAACTGATCGAGCGCCTGCTGCGCACGACCGATGAAGGTCTGCTGAAGAAGGTGGCCGACCTGTTTCGCGCGGAGAAGAGCGAGGATGAGGACGGCCTCACGGACGAGCACTACAACATCGTGAAGGAGCGCGAAGCCGCTTACACGCGCGGTGAAGGCAAGAGCTACACCTGGGAAGAAGTGCGCGAGATGGCGCGCAAGGCGAAGAAGGGATGAGCTACGGGCTTGAGGTCCGGGACGTTGCCAGTGCGGAGTTCATCGAGGCTTACCTCTGGTACGAGAACCAGCGCGATGGTCTTGGTGAGGAGTTCCATGATGAGGTCCAGGAGTACTTCGACGTGCTCCGTCAACGACCAACCGGATCCCCGAAATGGCGTGGGCCTTTCAAGAAGATCAACCTGAAGCGCTTTCCATACATCATCGTGTTCCGGGTCATGAAGGACACGATCATCGTCTACAGCGTTTTCCACTCCAGTCGCAACCCAAGCAGATGGGGTCGCCTGCGCTAATCTTGGTGTGCCATGAAACCCGCCTCCAACAACGAACGCGTCTTCCGCATGGCCTTCGCCAGCGTGTACCCGCACTACGTGACCAAGGTGGAGAAGAAGGGCCGCACGAAGGAGGAGCTGC
>DAORNP010000203.1:0-4593 GCA_035441065.1 Flavobacteriales bacterium
TTCGAGAACACGAAGAATCTCTACATCGAGGGCGACAACCTCGATGCGCTCAAGCTGCTGCTGAAGCTGAAGGCATCGTTCACCTTGTAGTAGTTGCCCTTATCGTGGGTGCGCTCGTAGGCCCACTTGGCGAAGTCGAGCTTGCTCTCCTCGAAGCTGAATACGCCCATGATGCCCTTCACTTGGTCGGTGCTGAAGCAACGGTCGCGGCCGATCTGCTTGGCCACGGTGAGCCTGGTCTCCTCGAACCCTTTGCTCTCGATGCTCTTCTTGGCATCGGTGAACTCGGTGCCGCTCATGGGCATGGCGCATCCGATGGGGCCGGTGTAGCCGGGCATGCGGTATTGTTCGACCACGGGCTCAGGCTTCGGTGCGGGCCTCACGGGGTCCGCCATCACGGTGCCCGTGGTGGTGGTCGTGGTGGTGGTGCGCGTGGTGGTGGTGGTGGTGCGTGTGGCCTGATTGGTCGTGCCATCGGTCACACCGACATTCATGTTGATGCCCACACCGTTGATGCCGATGCTCATGTTCACGTTCTCGCCGGTGCCGGTTCCGGTGCCGCCGCCTTCTTCAACCACTGTTACGGTCGTGGTCTGCTGCAAACCACCCACCTGCACATCCTGCTGAACGGTGCTGGCCGGCTTGGTGGTCAACTGAGCTGGGCGGTCGTCCACGAACTCGGCGGGCTTGGGCTTGGCCTCGGTCTTGGCGGCGGTGCCCAATTCGGCTTCACCCTGCGGGCGGAACACGCGTTGGCCCTTCTTATTGGTGGTGATCAGAATCGTGCTCTCCTTGCCCATGGTGAACCAGCCGCTCTGCTTCACATCAGGAATCGACTTGTCTTCGAACTTCACCACGCAGAGCGGGGTCTCGTTGCGGATACCCATGGCCACTACGCGCGAGGCCGGTGCCGCATTCTTCACATCCCCATCAATGACGAGGGTGAATTTGGCGCCGTCGTCGGTGAAGAAGACCAGGTCGCAGGTTTGCGCAATGGTCGCGACAGGCGCGAATAGCGCGGTGAGCAGGAGTGCGGAGAGCTTAAGCATGGGAGGGGTGTTTTTCGGGTTCGCGAATGTAGTTGGTGCCCGGCGATGGCAACGGGTATGCCACGAAACGCGAACGGCGCTGCCCACTAGTGGGCAAAGCGCGCTTCGCATCTTCGCGCACTCCATCAGAGACATGCGCAAGATCCTCATCCTCGGCGCGGGCCGCAGCGCCAGTTCCCTCATCCATTACCTCATCACCCATGCCGACCAGCAGGAGTGGCGCGTGACCGTGGCCGATAAGGATTCGGCGCAGGCCCAGCGCCTGGTGCACGAGGGACCAACCGTTGCACATGGCGTCGGGCTCGATGCCACCGACGCCCAAGCCCGGGGAGCACTCATCGCGCAGCACGACCTGGTGATCAGCATGCTGCCCGCCTTCATGCACATGGACGTGCTGAAGGACTGCCTGGCGCTGGGCAAGCATGTGATCACGCCGAGCTACGTGCCCGATGCGCTCTGGCCCATGGATTCCGACTTCAAAGCGAAAGGGCTGATCGTGCTCAATGAGATGGGCCTCGATCCCGGCATCGACCACATGAGCGCCATGCGCATCCTCGACCGCATCCGCGCCGAAGGCGGTCGCCTGGAAGCCTTCGAGAGCCATTGCGGCGGTCTGGTGGCGCCCGAGAGCGACGACAATCCGTGGGGCTACAAATTCAGCTGGAACCCGCGCAACGTGATCCTCGCCGGACAAGGCAGCGCCGCCAAGTACATCCGCGATGGCCAAGTGAAGTACATCCCCTACCACCGCCTCTTCACCGACACGGTGCGCATCAGCGTGCCCGACCTCGGCCAGTTCGATGCCTACGCCAATCGCGATTCGCTCAAGTACCGCAAGGCCTATGGGCTCGATGACATCCCCACGCTGCTGCGCGGCACCTTGCGCAAGGCCGGCTATTGCGAAGCGTGGAACACCTTCGTGCAACTGGGCTGCACCGACGATGGCTTCGCGATGGAACTGCCGGAAGGCGCCACCTACAATGACTTCATCGATTCCTTCCTGCCGCATGCCGCTGGGCGCGATACACGCACGATGCTCGCGGAAACGCTTGGCTTGGACCCGAAGGGCGACGTGATGCAGAAGCTCGATTGGCTCGACCTCTTCACGAAAAAGCCGATTGGCGCATCGGGCCTCTCCCCTGCCGCCACCTTGCAACGCTTGCTGGAGGAAAAGTGGAAACTCGGCCCTGAGGACAAGGACCTGGTGGTGATGTGGCACCGCTTCCGGTACAGCATCGAAGGGCAGCACCAGGAACTGCAGGCCTCGCTCGCCGTGATCGGACAGGACCAGACGCACACCGCCATGGCGCGCACCGTGGGCCTTCCGATTGCAATGGCGTGCAAGCTGGTGCTCAATGGCAAGCTCGACGACCGCGGCGTGCTGCTGCCGCTGAAGCCCGCCATCTACGATCCGATACTCGACGAGTTGGAGAAGCACGGCATCGTGTTCCGCGAGGAAGAGGTTGAAGCGTGATCAGCGATCAATCAGGTCCACAACTAAGGCACGCGCCTCGGGCGTGAAGGACTTCGGCCCCTCTCCTTCCACGGTGAGGTGCTCTTCGCTGCATGCTGTTGGGCCGTGTCGCAATTCGAGCAGCACGCGCTTCGGCGGGCGATGCGCCACGTAGCGCATAAGGCATCGCCGCGATGGGAAAAGCCCATTCGCTGCGCAAAGCGCAACGAACTCCGCCTCGCGGTCCGCAGGGATGATCACAGCGAAACGTCCGTCCGGTGAGAGCAAAGCAACAACGGCACGCAACAGTTCCTCGAATGTGAGTTCAGCGCCGTGCTTGGCCACGCGGCCGCGCGCTTCGTCAGCCGGCGATGTGCCACTGTAATACGGCGGATTGCACAGGATCAGGTCGAAGGGCGCATCGGTCTTCATGCGGCGCACATCCATGCGGTGCACGCGGATGCGATCGGCCCAAGGCGAAGCAGCAGCATTCTCCGCTGCCTGCTCGGCCGATGCATCATCGATCTCGATGGCATGCACCTGCGCCTCTGCATTGCGCTGCGCGGCAATCAGTGCGAGCACGCCAGTGCCTGTGCCGATATCCAGGATCCGATTCGCGTCTGCGTAGTTCACCCACGCGCCGAAGACCACCGCATCGGTGCCCACCTTCAGGGCGCAGCGGTCCTGCTGGACGATGAACTGCTTGAACCGGAACATGCGGCGAAGATCCTACCTTGCCTCTTGGCCATGGACAAGAAAATCGTCAGCGGAAAGCAGCCCGTGGTGCTGGAGCACCTGGTGCATGATTCCCAGCGTTGCATCGCGCTGCGCTTCCCCTATGATGCGACGCTTATCGGCGCAGCGAAGAAGATGGGCGCCAAATGGAGCAATACCAACCGGTGCTGGTACACTGCCAATTCACCGGAACAGATCAAGATCATCTTCGCCGCGTTCAAAGGGCTTGCATGGGTTGATATGAACGGGCTGCGGAAGAAGCCCGAAGCGCCAGTCGCCGTAAAGGCAACAGCCCTACAGAAGAGACCCACTGCGCTCGCACTTTCTTCGGCACAGGCCGAAGCCCTTGCCGCCATGCGCCGCAAGCTGGAGGTTGCGCGATACAGCACCAGCACCATCGAGACCTATCTCAACGCCACCAAGCACTTCTTCCTGCACTTCGGCAAGAAGCACCCGCGCGACATCGGACCATTGGATATCGAAGCCTACCAGCACGAACTGGCCTTGGAACGCAAGGTGAGCAACAGCTATCTGAACCAGGTGGTGAACGCGGTGCGATACTTCTACAAGGAGGTCCTGGGTGATGCCCATCGCGTGAAGTTCATCGAACGCCCGCGCGGTGAACGAAAGCTCCCCAAGGTGCTCAGCGAACAGGAAGTGTCGTCCATCCTGAAGGCCCCGACGAACCTCAAGCACCGCTGCATGCTCATGCTCATCTACTCAGCGGGCTTGCGTTTGGGCGAACTGCTCGCCTTGGAGCTCACCGACATCGACCGTGACCGGCAACAGGTGCTGATCCGAAGCGCCAAAGGCAATAAGGACCGGGTATCTCTCCTCAGCACCAAGGTCCTGGCGATGCTTGACCAATACCTAGCGGAGTACCGGCCCAAGCACTACCTGTTCGAGGGACAAAACGGCGGACGCTACTCCGAAGCCAGCGTACAAGCCGTGTTTCATGCCGCAAAGGACAATGCGGGTGTGGCCAAGCCAGCTTCAGTACACACCCTGCGGCACAGCTTCGCGACGCACCTTTTGGAGAAAGGCACGGACCTGCGCTATATTCAGGCCCTGCTCGGCCATGCGAGCAGTAAAACCACGGAGATCTATACCCATGTCAGCAACAAAGCCCTTGGTAAGATCCGCAGCCCCTTGGATGACTTGGACCTGTAATCCGGACCTAGGCTTTACCTGCTGCAATAGTGGAATAGTACCAGGCACACAAACGAAATTGCCCTAACAACTGGCACAACCGAGTAGTTATGGGTCAGCGGCGAATACGCCCAACACAAAGCCCTCGCACTGAAAAATACAACAGAACCCGGCCCGGCTGAGAACCCAGAAAAGCGGCTGAAGGCC
>DAORNP010000204.1:0-4586 GCA_035441065.1 Flavobacteriales bacterium
GCGAAGCGGCTCAGTGCCGACAGAGGAGAAGCTCACCCCCGCGCAAGAGCGCTTGCTCCGCATCGCGCCCAACCCCTTCACCGATCGAACCACGCTTTATTGCACCTTGGAGCGCGGCGGTCGCATGCAGCTCATGGCGAACAGCTCCGATGGCCGCGATCTGCGCATGCTATCCGAGGGCGAGCGTGAAGCGGGCGAGTTCCAATATGAATGGAGCACCGAGCACCTCGCCCCCGGCGTGTACTACGTGACGCTGCTGCTCGAAGGTGAGCCGGTGGTGAAGCGCGCCGTGAAGGTGGGCCGATAGCCCGCATCCGATGCGCGTAGGAGAATGGAAGGGCGCGGGTCCGCGATCTGGGCCCGTGCCCTTTCGTGCGCACCCTTGGCCACATGCGCCACCACCTGTTCCGTCGGCCCGATCGCCCGGTCTGTCAGGTCGTTGCCGGTGAGGTTTCACCGTCGGCCACTAGCTTTATGCACCAAGGCAACCAACGGCCCCCTGCTCTTGTCATTGGAGTGCCCGTTCAGACCCTTAGCCATGATGCGAATCCCTGCCCCCTTACCGGCTGTTTCCGTGCTCGCGGCGGTGCTCCTTGGCACCACCGCTCTTGCCCAGCATGCCGGCCACCATGGTCACGACCACGGCCCCAACGCCCAAGAGCCGGTGCTGCATGGCGAATACGTGGAGAACAAGGGCCAGTGGCAGCCCCCGATCCTGTACCGTGCCGACTTCGGCCTGCTGGCCCTCTTCGCCGAGCGTGACCGCTTGGTGTTCTCAAAGCTCGATGAGGCTGTGCCCGATCGGATTCATGATGCGCAACACGAAGCGCCGGAGGCCATGGACCAGGTGCGCGTGAATGGCCATGCCTGGTACGCCTGGTTCGAGGGCGCCAACCCGAATGCTGAGGTGGTGCGCGAGGGCCGCTCGGCCGACTACTTCAACTACTTCATCGGCAACGATCCCTCGAAATGGGCCAGCGACGTGCGCCACTTCGACGAGGTCCGCTACAAGCAGTTGTGGCCCGGAGTGGATCTGCGCCTGCACGACGAGAACGGCGGTTTCAAGTACGATGTGATCGTGGCCAACGCCACCGCGGCCAGCCAAGCGCGCTTCCGGTACGAGGGCCTCGATGGCCTGCGCGTGAACGAGCAGGGCCAACTGGTGCTGATGACCTCGGTAGGGGAGGTGCATGAATTGGCACCGGTGGCCTGGTATGCTGATGGCGCCAAGGAAAAGGTCGATTGCCGCTTCGCGCTCAACGGCACAACCGTGGGCTTCGCCTTCGGCAAGGGCGTGCAGGCGAAGCGCCCGATCGTGATCGACCCCACATTGATCGCCAGCACGCTCAGCGGCACGGGCAACATCGGCACCACGCAGAATTACGGGCACACCGCCACCTACGACCAGCAGGGCAACATCTACACGGGAGCCATCTGCTTCGGGCAGGGATACCCCGCCACGCCCGGCGCCTTCGACGGCACCAACAACGGCGGCATCGACATCGCCGTGAGCAAGCTCAACCCCACGGGCAGCGCATTGATCTTCGCCACCTACATCGGCGGCAACAGCGGCGATTACCCGCACAGCCTGGTGGTGACCAACAACGGGGAGCTCACGGTGTACGGCACCACCCCATCGAACGATTATCCGGTGACGCCCAACGCGTACGACCCCACCTTCAACGGCGGCACATCGGACATCGTGATCACCAAGCTGAATCCAACGGGCGCAGCGCTCGTGGGCAGCACTTACATCGGTTCAAGCGGCGTCGATGGCCGCAATTCCTTCACCAACAACTATGGCGACTCGTATCGCGGCGAGGTCATCTGCGACAATGCTGGGCGCATCTACGTGGCCAGCTGCTCGAATGCGGCGGGCTTCCCCACCACGGCGGGCGCGGTGCAGCCAGCCCATGCCGGTGGACAGGATGGCGTGGCATTCGGCTTCAACCAGGACCTGAGCGTGCTGCTGTGGAGCACCTATTTCGGGACCCCGCTCGGCGACATGTGCTTCGGCATCAAGTTGAATTCAGCGGGCGAGCCCTACGTGTGCGGCGGCACGGCGGGCAATACGCTCCCCACCACGCCCGGCGCCTACCAGGCTGCCAGCAACGGTGCCAATGAGGCCTTCATCGTGCACTTCAACCAGAACGCCACCAGCGTGCTGGGCTGCACCTACTTCGGCCATCCGGGCAGCGATGTGGCCTTCTTCCTGCAGCTCGACCTCGACGATAACGCGTACATCTTCGGGCAGGCGCCCAGCAGCACCTTGGGCATTGCGCCAGCAGGCACTTACGGCCAGGCGGGCTCGGGCATCTTCGTCGCAGAATTCGATGGTGCGCTCCAGAACCAGGTGTTC
This sequence comes from Flavobacteriales bacterium, assembly GCA_035441065.1. Lineage (GTDB taxonomy): Bacteria > Bacteroidota > Bacteroidia > Flavobacteriales_F > PHOS-HE28 > PHOS-HE28. The sequence goes on from DAORNP010000204.1 coordinate 2,360, forward strand.
CGCACGCAGCTCGGACCGGGAGGCTCCGGTGCGGGCATGGTGCCGGTGGCCTTCCTCGTCGATGTGTGCCGCAACATCTACATCAGCGGCTATAGCGTGGGCTCGGGCTGGCCGATCGCCGGCACACCGCTCTACAACAGCGGCGGTTTCTACCTGGCCACCTTCGAGCCCGACATGGCGAACATCATCTACGGCACCTACTACCAGGGCGCGGGCCATGTCGATGGCGGCACCAGCCGGTTCGATGCCAATGGCAAGGTGTACCAAGCGGTGTGCACCGGTGGCGGCTTCCCGACCACGCCAGGGGCATTCAGCAATGTGCAGCCCTCCGGCTGGGACGTCGGCGTGTTCAAGATCGATTTCAACGTGAGCGGTGTGAACGCCGCCGGCGCCAGCACCTTGAACCAAGGCTGCGCGCCGATCGTCATCGACTTCAGCAACGCGAGCACCGGCGATACCTGGTTCTGGAACTTCGGCGATGGCAGCCCCATCGTGGAGGCCTTCGAGCCCAGCCATGCCTACACGCAGCCGGGCACTTACACGGTCACGCTCATCGCCATGGACTCGCTCTCGTGCAACCTGGCCGATACCATGTACCTGCCCATCACCATCGGCGCGCAGCAGCCCATCGATGCGGACTTCACCTGGACGCAGACCATCGACTGCACCTTGATGGAGATCAGCACCACCAACCTGAGCACGGGCGACCCGCTCACTTGGTATTGGGACATGGGCGATGGAACGCAGTACCTCGATACCAACATCGTGCACCAGTTCCCCGGCCCGGGCAGCTATTTGGTGCAGCTCATCGCGGAGGATCCCACCGGCTGCAGTGGCGCCGATACCGTGCAGATCACCGTCGACATCGGTCCGCCCTTGCAAGTTGCTGCCGACTTCATTGTCGCGGAGACGCCTGGATGCGAGCAACTGGGCGTGCAATGCACCAACCAGAGCGTGGGCGTTGACATGAGCTACTTGTGGGACATGGGCGACGGCACCACCTACACCACGGCCGATGTGAACCACCTCTTCCAAGGGGTGGGCACTTACACCATCACGCTCATCGTGAACGATGCGGCCTCCTGCAATCTCGCCGATACGGTTTCCATGGATGTGACCGTGCTGCCGAGCGAGCCTATCAATGTGGCCTTCACCGCCGATCAGGTCTTCGACTGCGACAACCTGATCCTCTCGACCGCCAACACCAGCACCGGCACCAACGCGGTGTACCTGTGGCAGCTGAGCGATGGCAGCCAATATGCCACACAGGACATCACCCACATCTTCAGCGGCGCGGGCACCTACACCGTCACGCTCACCATGATCGACACCTTGGGCTGCTCACCGAGCCAGACCGTCTCCATCGATGTGCAGATCGATCCGTTGCAACCCGTGCTCGCGGCCTTCACCGCCGATCAAGTAGGCGACTGCACCACGCTCACCCTTTCGACCAACAACCAGAGCACGGGCGATCTGCTCGCCTACTCCTGGAACATGGGCGATGGCACGGTGATCAACGACACCAACGTGGTGCACCAGTACACCCTGCCCGGAATCTACACCGTGACCCTCACCGTGACCGACCTGGGCTGTGGGCAGGACGATGCAACCAGCATGCAGGTGGTCCTGAACAATGTCCTTCCCATCTGGTTCGTGGGCGATACGATCATTTGCCCCGATGATGTGGCCGTGCTCAACGTGATCCTGCCAGGAACCGACCTGAGCAACGCCAGCTTTGTTTGGAGCACGGGCGAGACCACGCCCACCATCGCTGTGGATGAGCCCGGACTCTATTCGGTGAACGTCTCCGATGGCTTGTGCCAGGGCACCGTGCAGGTGGTCATCCCCGCCGCACCGCGCCATGCCTTGTACGATTCGGTCAAAGTGTGCCCCAATGAGGTGGCCGATTTGCGCGTGCCCATCGATGGCCTCGCCTTCCACTGGAGCACGGGAGCCTACACGCGAGAGATCCGGGCGTTCGCGCCGGGGCTGTACACCTACGACATGATTGATTTGCACGGCTGCCCGCACACCGACAGCCTGCGCGTGGTGGCGCTCGATTCGCTGCCCCAGGTATTCGCGCCCAACGCCTTCACGCCCGATGGCGACGCGATCAACGATGTCTTCCGCATCGCCGGCTTCGGCGAGAAGACCGTGAAGATGACCATCTTCAACCGCTGGGGCGAGCAGCTCTGGATGAATGAGGGCATGGAGCCTTTCTGGGATG
>DAORNP010000205.1:0-141 GCA_035441065.1 Flavobacteriales bacterium
ACCAAGTGCGGGAAACTTTGAACCAAGTGCGCGAGAGGTTGAACCAAGTGCGGGAAACTTTGAACCAAGTGCGAGAGACATTGAACCAAGTGCGGGAGAGGTTGAACCAAGTGCGCGAGAGTTTGAACCAAGTGCGGGGGC
>DAORNP010000205.1:287-4580 GCA_035441065.1 Flavobacteriales bacterium
GCGTGGGGTTCCGCCACCAATAGGCCCCGGAAAAAATGGCAAGAGTGAAAAAAGGAGTTTCAGGTCTCTCCCCCAAGGATCTGGCCGTAAAGGCGCAGGCCATCCACGATGGCTTGGACGGCAACGCCAACTTCCCCACGCCGTTGCCGGCGCTGGATGCCTACCAGTCGCACATTGATGCGCTGGTGGCCGCCAACGCCATCTGGGAGGCCGAGCGCAGCCGGCCGGCCTTCACGCAGCGCCGCGCGGCGGGCCTGCAGGTGCTGGACGATGTGGCCCAGCTGGCGGGCTATGTGCAAATGGCCAGCGATGGCGATGAGGACAAGATCCTCAGCTCGAACTTCACGGTGGTGAAGCGCGGCACGCGCAAGGGCGAGTTGCCGCCTCCGCGCAACCTGGGCGCCTTCCTCACCAACCGCACCGGCCGCGTGGCCCTGCGCTGGAAACGGCAGGACGGCGCCGACATGCACCACGTGTTCATGAGCACCAGCGCCGAGCCCTTCAACTGGCAGCTGATCGGTGCCACGAGCAAGAGCCGCTTCGATGCCGACAGCCTGGAGCCGGGCACCTTCTACTTCTTCGCCGTGAGCGCGCTGGGCGCCGCCGGTGAGAGCAGCAAGAGCGAGCCCTGCCGGGCCATGGCCGCCGCGTAAGCGCCCACGAGCTACTGGACAACATACGCTCCACAGGACATCCGCCCCGGCGCGCAAGCGCTGGGGCGGTGTCGTTTTACTGAGGTGCTGTGCTGGGCGATGGGGCTATGCTTGGGTATGGATAGGGGTGGTGTCTCATGTTGTGCCTGCACGGCCAGCTTGATTGGCACAACGAGGCAGCGTTCATCTGAGCTTTCGGGTGCCGCGTGCGGTGGGCGTCCACGATCCGCGCGGGACAGGCGGTCGGCGAGCGAGCCTGCCACGGGCTACGACCCGTGGTGGTTGATTCTTGGCGGAAGCCCCGCAGAATTGATGCGGGTTCATCAAAGAAATGGTGGATATGGATCAGCGCTCGTTCTGCGCGACCTGCGACACTAGCCCTGCCTTCCCGATCCTACCTTTCGCATCGTGCCCGCCGCCCTTGTTCCAACCGCTGTGCGCCGCCGTGTGCGTTTGCGCGCGCTGCGCTACCTGGTCACCTTGCTGGCGCCGGCATGGGGCGTGGTGAGCTTGCTGGGCCACGGCGCGTGGACCTGGGCCTTGCCGCTGCATGCCTTCGCGCTGGTGCCGCTGCTGGAACTGCTGCTGCCGCGCCGCGCCGATAACCTCAGCGCCGAAGAAGAGGCCGTGGCCAAGGACGATCCGCTCTTCGATGCGCTCATCTACCTGCTGGTGCCGGTGCAATGGGCCATGCTGCTGCTCTTCCTGCTGCAGGTGGGCGAGCCGGGCCTGGTCTGGTGGGAAGTGGCGGGCCGCGTGGCCAGCATGGGCATCCTCTGCGGCATCTACGGCATCAACGTGGCGCACGAGCTGGGCCACCGCGCCAAGCGCTGGGAGCGCGATCTGGCGCGCGCGCTGCTGCTCACCAGCTTGTACATGCACTTCATCATTGAGCACAACCGGGGCCATCACCGCCGCGTGGCCACGCCCGATGATCCCGCCAGCGCGCGCTACGGCGAGTGGCTCTATGCTTTCTGGTTGCGCAGCATCGTGTTCAGCTTCGTGAGCGCGTGGCGCATCGAGGCCGACCGGCTGCGCAAGGAGGGGCACGCGCCGTATGGATGGCGCAACGAGATGCTGCATGCGCTGCTGTGGCAGGCGGGCTTGCTGGCCGCGATCGGCTTCGCCTTCGGGCCCTTCGTGCTGGGCGGCTTCATCGCGGCGGCCCTCATCGGCATGCTCATGCTCGAAACGGTGAACTACATCGAGCACTACGGCCTGCGCCGCACCCGCGATGCGCAGGGCCGCTACCGCCGCGTGGAGCACGTGCATTCGTGGAACAGCGACCACCTGCTGGGGCGCCTCACCCTCTTCGAGCTCACGCGGCACAGCGATCACCATTGGAAGGCGAGCAAGAAGTACCAGGTGCTGCACAGCATCGATGCCGCGCCGCAACTGCCCACGGGTTATCCCGGCACCATGCTGCTGAGCCTTGCGCCACCGCTCTTCTTCGCGGTGATGAACCCGCGGGTGCGCGCCATGGCCGAGCGGGAGGCCGATCTTGAGGTGGCGCGCTGATGCCGATTGGAATGTCCCTCATTTATCAGGCTGGCTGATTTGAACTGGTGTGAATCGAATGAGTACTTCCACCTTTTGCTTCGCCAAAAGGTGGAGCCAAAAGGCGACCACGGCCAAAGCCGCAGACCCGGCTCGCGCAGGGCCCGCAGCGCAGTCCTCCCGAGCCGGGCGCGGCCGCGCTGGCCGTGGACATCCACCGCACGCGGCATCTGCAAGGGCACCCGCCGCTGCCAGCGAATGCGAATCCGCCAGGACGTCCTTACGCGAACGGCGACACTGCCCGATTGTCGGCGGTACAACCGAAAACGTTGCGCTGCCGTAGAACGCCGCGCTTAATCAAGCAGATGGAAGCCGCCACCGTTGACCGCGCACTTGGACCGCGCGTGCAGGAATTGCTCGAATCGCTCCTCGACCGCTTCGAGCAGCGGCGCGTGGCCTTGCTGCCCTTGCGCGATCGGCGCCGCGCGGCCTTGTCGGCCGGCGATGTGGCGCAGCTCATCGATACCGAGCATGTGCGGCGCACCGAATGGCGCATCGATCCCGTGCCCGATCAGTTGCTGGAGCGCCGTGTGGAACTGATCGGCGGCTGCACGCGCAGCGAGCTGATCAACGGCCTCAACGCCGGCGCCAAGAGCTACATCGCCGACCTGTGGAACTTCACCTGCGGCGATGCGTGGAGCGTGATGCGCGCGCACCGCGTGCTGGAGCGCGCCACCCGGCTCGACCTCTCGTACCTCGATCCGCAAGAAGGCCGCGTGCGCGCCAACCCGCGCAGCACCACGCGCCTGATCATTGCCCCGCGTCCACTGCATGTGCTGGAGCCCAGCGTGCTGGTGCGGGGCGAGCCTTCGCCCGCTGCATTCCTTGATCTGGCCTTGCTGGGCACGCATGCCTTGCAGCCCATGACCGAGCGCCAGGGCGGCCTCTTCCTCTTGCTGCGCGATGTGCAGAGCCACATGGAGGCGCGCTTGTGGGCGAAGCTGCTCGATGAAGTGGAGCAGAGCGCCGACCTGCCGCGTGGCAGCATCCGCGCCACCGTGATGGTCGATTCGCTCGCCGGCGCGTTGGAGGCCGATGAGATCCTCTTCGAGCTGATGCACCACGCCGCAGGCCTCAGCATCGACCCGCAGGGCTATGCCGCCGATCACATCGCCTTGTTCCACGGACCCGACTCACCGGTGTTCCCCGATCGCGAATCGGTGGGATTGAACGCGCCTTTCCTGCGCGCACTGGCGCTGCACTTGATCGGCGTGTGCCACCGTCGCGGAGCGCACGCCATCGGCGCGCCCAGCTTCGTGCTGCCGCCCTTGGACCCCGCGAAGGTGAAGCCCGATTACCAGGAGATGCTGAACGACAAGGAGCGCGAGGCATCGGACGGCTTCGATGGCACCCTGGTGGTGCATGCCGATACCGTGAACGCCGCGATGGCGCAGTTCAACAAGGTGATGCCCCTGGCGCACCAGCTCAGCTACAGCCGCGACACCGCCATTGCACCGGCCGACCTGATCCGCAGGCCCGAGGGATCCATCACCGTCGATAGCCTGGTGGGCACCATCCGCACCGCTTTGCGCAGTTTGGTGTTCCGCTGGCAGGGCCAGGCGTGGGTGGTGCAAGGCAGCCGCCTGCACGACCGCAGCTCGTTGCGCCTCGCGTTGCGCCTGCTGTGGCATTGGTGCCACTCGCGCAACGGCGTGGTCACCGCCACCGGCCTCGAGATCCACGACGATCTATTGCGCTACCTGGTGCGCAAGGAGAGCGAGAAGCTCTTCGGCGAGAGCGACGAGCGCACCAAGGCCCTGGCCAAACAAGCCGTGCAGCTCACGCTCGACCTGGTGCTGAGCGATGCCGTGCCCTTGGAGCCGCAGGCCTGAGCGCCTGATGAATCGGTTGGGCGACATCAGTTTGGTCCCTGCGTAAGAATGCGCTGATCCAATTTCCACCTTTTGCTTGATGAACCCCGCATGAATTCTGCGGGGCTTCCGCCAAAAATCAACCACCCCGGGTCGTGGCCCGGGGCAGGCTTTCCAAGTCCAGGCGGCTCGGCTACCACACAGGCTCTACGCACAGGCACGCCGACCGCCTGTCCCGCGCGGATCGTGGACGCCCACCGCACGCGCCATCT
>DAORNP010000206.1:0-4574 GCA_035441065.1 Flavobacteriales bacterium
TCTGGAAGCGCTTGAAGCTGTAGCCGCCATTGGGGTTGTACCACCACATCTGGTAACCGCTGTTGGCATTGTTCACGCCATACTGGGCGGTCACGGTCGCGTTGTCGGTGGCCACAACGTATTCAGCTCCGCAGGGGCTTGTGCGCCAATCGAGCTTGTCGCAGCTGGTGTAGACCAGGCGATCGCTGCCGAGCGGCAAGCAGAAGCCTTCGTTGCCAGCGATCTGGCTAGAGCCACCGTTGGTGAAGCCTCCGTTACCGAATGCGTCGCGACGGTTGTCGATGATCCGTCGCTGCGAACCGTCGTTCTCGCGCAAGAGGTAACCGCCACCCACGATGCCATCGCCGCCAGCATCCATCACCACCAAGTAGTAGCAGCCGTCCGGCAGGCAGTTCAGGTTGGTTGAGAGCGCGTTGTTCGGCAGGGTGTTCTCACCTACGGCGTAGAAGAGCGTATTGGTGCCTTCTTCACGGAACTCGTATGATAGCTCGTCTCCATTGGCATCGGTGCTCACCTCAAGCGCCAGCTCGTTGTTGCCGATGTGGACGATCGCATCAGCCGAAGCAGTGCAACCATCGTTCTCCGCCGAAACCGTGTAAGTGGTGGTGCTCGCAGGTGTGGCCGTCACGTTCGGGCCGCTGTTGGTATTCAAGCCAGCCCCCGTCCAGGAATAGGTGACGTTGTTGTACTCGAACACGATGGACCAACTGGTGAGCGACCCGACGTCGCCGCCAATGTCATCGGAAACGAACAGGTTCCATGTGCCGTTGGGGTCCCCGGAGAAGCTGGCAAGCGTTGGCGTGGCCTGCGTAATGGATCCCGGGCCTGGCGTGAACCAATCATCCGTAGCGCCCGAGTTGAATGGCGCATAGGTGCCGGAGGGGTTCACGGTGGTGGTCATCGCCGCTCCGCCATCCTGGAAAACGTAATCGAAGCCGGTGGCGTCCGTCCCGGAACCGGCATCGGACATGATCACCACGTTCGTGCCGTTGGGCGATCGCAGCAGCATGTCCACATCAGAGGGGAAGGTGTGCGTGAAGCCATTGATCAGCACCTGCTTCACCGTAACGCCACTGGTGGGAAGGCCGCTCACGGCGATGGTGGACGGATACGGGTTGCTGATGCTCAGCGCTCCGGTGCCGCCAGTATTGGGCGCTGCCGGGATGGTGATGGCACCGCCCGTGTAGGTGAGGGTGGTGAGCGCCGTGGACGATGCAGTGAGGTCCACGCTCCCACCGGGGCAGAGCGACCATACCGAGAGGTTCACCACCGGGGTGGTGGGCGTCACGTTCACCAGCACCGAGGTGGTCGCTGGTGCGCTGCTGCATCCATTCGCGGAGGCCACCACGCTGTACGTGCCGATCATGGCCAGCGTGGAATTGACCAGCACGGGATCCTCCTCATCGCTATCGAAGCCATCTGGTCCGCTCCACGCGAAGGTGCTGCCACCCACCGTGCTGCTGCCATCCAGGTTGATGGGCTCTCCGGCGCACACCGGGCTGTTGCTGCTGGCGCTGGCCACCGGTACGGGGTACTCGGTCACCACCACGCTGGCACTGGCATTGCTGCCGCAGCCGTCCTCGATCAGCACGCTCCACGTGCCTGCGATGTTCACGGTGATGTTCGGGGAAGCGCTCGGCGCGCCCGTCACCAGGTTCGGGTCCGTCCACGTGAAGGTGTAGGGGCCGCCACCGCCCAGCGGAACGGCGGTCAGCACGTTATCACTGCCCGTGCAGAAGCCGGCAGGATCAGGATTGATCTCGGCCTGTCCGGCTTGGATCGGTGGGTTGGCCTCCAGGATGAGCTGCGCGGGCGCCGATACGCACCCGTTCGCCGCCGTGGCAACAACCGTGTAAGTCACATCGGCCAGTACGTTCTGCGCTACCGGATCCGCGATGCTGGTTGAGGTCAGGTAGGTGTTCGGCGTCCAAGCGAAGGTGGCTTGGTTCGGCGTGAAGGAGATCACCTGGCCATCGGTGAGGCTGGCGGTGTTGAAGCTGTATTGGATGAAGTTGCCAGCCGAGGCTGCCCACTGGATACCCACTGTAGCGCTCAGACCCGCGTCAAGCGTGCTTTGTGTTCCACCGAAGAACACATCCTGGTAAACGAAGTAAACCACATTCGCCACCTGGTCCAACTGCACCTGGAAGGTGATGTTCTGACCGCTGGTTGCACTGAAGTGGCCGTAGGTCTGCCATTGGATGATGAACACGTTGCCGACCTGCTGGGTGAAGATGTTCCCTGCCGGTGTAGCGGGGCCATCATCCATATCATCCCAGAAGGGTGCGAGGAACACGTTGCCTGCACTATGGGCGGTGGAGGGAAGCACAGCATTGGTCAGGGACACATCGCCTGTAGTCGAGCCGAAGACCACCACGCCATTGCTTCCGATGCGGATGTCGGTGTAGCTCGTGCCATTGAAGATGAAACCGCCCGGAATGGTCACGTTGTGCTCGGTATCGTCACCAGCCACAGGGGTAACCGGAGCACCCGTTCCGCTGATGTCGATGAAGCTCGCGCCGCCAGCGCCCATGAAGTAGCCGCTCACCGGCGCCGTGGCCTGCAGCTGGCTGTCGTCTCCGCTGCATACCGGGTTCGGGGTGCCGGTCACGCTGGTGATCACCGGTGCGATGTTCACCGTAACCACCACCTGGCTGCTGCTGGTGCAGCCGTTGGCGGTGGCCGTGAAGGTGTAGGTGCCAGCAGCGGCGGTCGTGACAGCGGCGATGCTCGGGTTCTGCGCGGTGCTGTTGAAGCTGTCCGGCCCGGTCCACGTGAAGCTGGTGCCGAAGTCGGTGGCGCCGAAGAGGTTCAACGTCTCACCAGTGCAGGCCGGACCAGCGCTGGCACTGGCGGTCGGCGTGGGCGTTACCACGGTGCTCACTTCGGCTGTGAGCACGCTGTCGCCGGAAAGGGTGCATTTCACGGATGCCTTCCAGTAGCGCGTGGCGGTGAGGCCGGATACGCCCAGCACGGTGCCGCTGCCTTGATTGATGGTGTAAGGACCACCAGGGGTGTTGCTTCCCCACCAGGTAACCACAATGCCGCCGTCCGTGCTCTGGCCGGAAACGCTGAGCGTTGTGCTGGCGGGCGCGCAGGCCGGCCCAGCATTGCTGCTGTTGGCTGTGCCAGCCGTGGGTGAGCCGGAGCATACCGCCACGTTCTGGATGTTGATGTCATCCAGGTGGAAATCGTAGTTCGGGTGCGGTGTGCTGGCGGGTTTGGTGGCGTGGAAGGCGATGATCACCTCCTGGCCAGCGAAGCCGCTCAGGTCAATCAACTGGTTCTGCAGGGCATTGGTCAGTCCGGTCGGTGTGGTCGCATTGTGGGTGAGGAGGGTGTTGAAGCTCGCGCCGCAATCGGTGCTCACCTTCACGATTACCTCATCACCAGGCTGCATTCCGGGGCTTGGAGTGCCCGCATCAACGCCGCCAGTGCCGAACTCGGTCAACGCGATGCGGTAACTCATCTGGGTGCCCAGCACCGGAACGAACTTCGGACCTACGATCCATTCATTGCGCGCCGTGGTGGTCATCTGGATGCGCGCGCTCACACCGCTGCCCAAAGCGGTCTGCTGGGCTGCGGCCGAGCTGGTCCATGCGCTCGTGGTACCTGTGGGCACAGCAGCGCCGGTGGCCTCGCGCCAGCCATTGTTCGGCGCAACCAAAGTTGCCAGGTTGGCGCCCGAGAAGCCGGTGAAGTTCTGGGTGAACGGCACGGCGAAAGGTGCCACCGTTGTACGGGTGGCCGCGGTCATCGGGTCATTGGCCGCGTTGCCGTCGCCCACCACTACGCAGGTGCCATTAAAGGTGTAGGTTCCGGCTGCGCTCATATTGAGCGTTGTGCTCATGGGCACGTTGATGGTTGCGCCGGGTGCCACTATGCCGGTGTTGAACGTGCCCGAGAGGTTGGTAACCACAGGACCGGTCACGCTCACGTTGACGGTGAGAGGGTTCACGCTCATATCGAGCGGGTAGATCGCATTGTTCAGAACGGTCACGCTCACGGTCTCGTTGGCCCCATAGCATGCGGTGGCCAAGGGCAGAGCCAGCACAGTAGCATCGGCATCGATCAGCGGCGGTGCGCTCACGCATACCGTGTAGGCGTTGGTGCCCACCGTGGTGCGGCTCACGCGCACGTAATAGATCTGTCCGATGGTGAGGCCCGCAGGGTTGCTTGCCGTGGCGCCCGCCACGCACGCAGTGCCGGCCACGAGCTGCAGGTTGGTGCAGTCGGGGTTACCCGTGTAGATCGAGTGCGAGAGACCGGTGGTAGTGCCGCCCAATTGCACGCGGTGCGTGGTAGCGGTGGCCGTGAAACGGTACCACTGGTCCTGCACTACGCCTGTGCAGCCACCGGTGATGCCCGGCGCCAGCGTGGAGCCGGTCATGTTGCCCGCCGAGGTGGTCACGCAGGTGTAGTTCGGGTTCATGCCCAGTATCCACGCAGAGCAAGGAATCTCGTTCGGGCAAGCGCTCTGTGTCAGCGTGGTGAAGCCCAGATTCAGGTTGCAGGCATTGTCATTCTCATGGTTCAGGAACACCTGCACATCGTCGCCGAAGTCGAAGGGGCCG
>DAORNP010000207.1:0-3189 GCA_035441065.1 Flavobacteriales bacterium
TGTGCTGCGCGTGATTGAGGAGGGCAAGAGCGATTTCAAGCCGCTCTACGATGCCGCGTTGCCGATCAAAGAGAAGATCGCGACCATCGCCCGCGAGATATACCGTGCCGATGGCGTGGATTACAGTGGCGATGCTGAGACCGCACTTCGGCGCATCAGCAAGCTCGGCATGGATGGCGCGCTCATCTGCATGGCTAAAACGCAGTACAGCTTCAGCGACAACAAGGAGCTGCGCGCCGCGCCCACCGGTTTCCGCATCACCGTGCGCGATATCGAGATCAGTGCCGGCGCCGGTTTCGTGGTGCCCATCTGCGGTGAGATCATGCGCATGCCAGGCCTGCCCGAGGTGCCCGCCGCCGAAGGCATGGACATTGATGCGAATGGGGTGATCAGCGGGCTGAGCTAAGGGTACAGCCGGGGAGGGCCAGTACTTGATGAGCATTTGGCATTGAATGCTCACGTCGGTCCTTTTCCCGAGGAAAGCGGCAGTCTGCCATTCCCTGGACCCTTGCTCCCGTTCACTGGAGAGGCAGCGCACCCAACCCCAAGCGCGTCTCGTGCGTGATTAGGATGGATAGTTTCGTCAAACCAAAACCCCTCCACCATGCGCTTCCGTCATCTGCTCCTGCTTGCCGGTTCGGTTCTCGCGCTTCAGGCTTGCCGCAAGGAACCCATCTCTGATGGCGCAGGCGAGTTCACGACCATTGCGCGGCATACCATTCAAGTGGGCGCTCCCATCACCATTGATGTGCGCGGCCAAGTGCTCGATGAAGGAGGTACGCCCGTAGTCGGCGCCATGGTGTACGCGGGCTATAGCAGCGAGAGCACGGTGACCGATGTGAACGGCGTGTTCGCGCTCAATGGCATCCGCGCCTACAGCAGGCTTGGCTATGTGAAGGTGAGCAAGCCAGGTTTCTTCCAGGGATCGCGGTCCTTCCTTCCGGTAGCAGGCGCTAACGTGGTGCGCATCCACATGCTGGCGCGCAACATAGCCGGCACGGTGTCGGGTGCCGTTGGCGGCTCGGTGCAACTCGAAGGAACGCGCATCGATTTCGGCACGGGCGGCTTCACGCGCAATGGTCAAGCATACAGTGGTCCGGTGAGCGTGTACCTCAACCATATCAATCCTACTGGCGAGAACGTGCAGTACGAGATGCCCGGCTCGCTGGTGGGCGCCAAGAGTGGCGAACCCATGCCTTTGGTCACCTTCGGCATGGTGGCTGTTGAGCTCACCGACGCTGGCGGAAGCAAGCTGGAGATGGCCAGTGGCGCCACTGCCCGCGTGCGCGTACCCATGTCGCCAGACCAGAGCGCACTGGCCGATCCGAGCATCGACCTCTGGCACTTCAATGAGGCGCTGGGCTATTGGACCTATGAAGGCACGGGCCAGTTGGTGAATGGCCAGTACGAAGCGGAGGTGAGCCACTTCAGCACTTGGAACTTCGATGTGCCGAATACGGGCTGCAGCATTAGCGGTCAAGTGGTCGATGAGACGGGCAATCCAATGCAAGGCGCCACCGTGCGATTCTCGAATAGCGCTGGTTGGCGCGAATACAGCGCCAGCTCAACAGGCCACTTCGGTGGAATGGTACCCTTGAACTCGAGCCTGACCATGACCATCCGGGTGAATTGCGGAGGTGCCTCGTATACGGTCCATTCGCAATCCGTGGGACCGTTCAGCGGCGACGCGGGCATTCCAGCCGTCATGATCAGCTCACCATTGCTCACCACCGTGACCGGCACAGTTGCCAATTGCCAAGGCTTGCCGGCGGCCAATGCCTACGTGCTGGTGAATGGCACCGCCATCTTCTGCGATAATGGCCAGTTCAGCTTCAGCGGCTGCGCGGGCTCGGCAACCATCGCTGCTTCAGACCTCGGCGGCCTCAGCTATGCCGACCCCATCACGGTTGTTCTCTCCGGGGGCACCATGGACCTGGGCATGGTGCAGGCCTGCGATGTGCTTGTTACCAATGGCAGCGTAACCGACGCGGATGGGAACACCTACGCCACCATCAGTTTCCTTGGTCAGGAATGGATGGCTTCGAACCTGCGCACCTCAAAGTACGCGAACGGCAATACCATCGCGAATGTGCAAGGCAACATGGAATGGCAGAACCTGAGCACCGGCGCTTGGCGGCACTACGATAACGACGCAGCGCACGATGCCAACTTCGGTAAACTTTACAACTACTACACGGTGAGCGATCCGCGCAACGTGTGCCCCACCGGCTGGCATGTGCCTACGCAGGCCGAATGGGACGGACTGGTGCAAGTGCTCGGTGGGCCAGACGTGGCAGGCGGCAAGCTCAAGGAAGTGGGCACATTGCAAGGCGGCACGGGCTTCTGGAACGCGCCCAACCATGCGGCAACGAATCAGGTCGGTTTCAACGCACGCCCCGGTGGCGCGCACTTCTCCAACGGCAGCTCCACCATGGGGAATGAAGCCGTGTTCTGGACGAGTGAACCCAACGACCTGAACTTCTCCTTCATGCGCATGATCCATACGGACAGTGCAGATGTGTACTCCGGCCAGCAGTTCAATAATGTGGGGCTGAGCATCCGCTGCAAGCGCGATTAACCGCCCATCACTTCATGTCCGGCGCCGCGTTACACCAACGCGGCGCTGGCATTTCGTGGTAAACCCCAACGCCATGATCAGCAAATCGATCCTGCTCGCTAGCGTGCTGCTTACCGCTCCATTGCCGCGGGCCGTTGTGCTTTCGGAAGGTGGCCCTCCATCCATCCGGATCACAGGGAAGCCCAGCGGGGGCATCACCGCCGCCGATTGGCGCAACGTGAAGACGGTGGATCTCGCGGGTTGTGTGCCCGATGCGCGCATCGTCTCACTCACCTTCTGCATCAAGGATTGCAAGGGCAAGGATGCCATGGCCGGTGGCGAGGCCGGCGTGCTCACGGCCTACCAGCACCAGATGATCCGCAACCTGCCGCCGGGAACGCCATTCCGCGTGCAAGTGGTGGTACGTGACGCCACAGGCAACGCGTGGGACGTGCCCGAGGCGCATTTCGTGTGGAAGGGCTGAGCGCTAAGGGATGTTAATCGTGTTGCCGCGATCTGAACCAAGGACCTCCATGCAGGTCACAGGGCCAAACCATTGCAACATGAAAAAGACCATCATCATTGCCGCGCTCGTGCTCATTGCGGGCGCAGCCAGTGCACAAGAGCGCGCG
>DAORNP010000207.1:3199-4573 GCA_035441065.1 Flavobacteriales bacterium
CAGCCCGGAGGAATCGGCCAAAGCGCGTACAGAGCGGCTCGCCACCGTACTCGAGCTCACGCCGGAGCAGAAGGCCAAGGTGCAGGCCCTTCATGAGCAGCAAGCTCGGGAGGCTGCTGCGCGCATGGCAGAGATGGAAAAGAAGCGCGCGGAGCATGATGCGCAGATGAAAGGAATCCTCACGGCTGAGCAGTATGCCAAATGGCAGGCGATGAACGAGCAGCGCAAAGAGCGCATGCACGAGCGACGCAAGTCGGATGCATCCAAGCGGCAGCGCTAATCTGAACTGGCCCTGCGAACCACGGGGCCGGTTTCCTTCCTGCGGAACAGGAAGCTGTGATTGAGGGCGCCACGCTGTTATTTCGCACCCATGCTAGGCCTTCAGCTCCCTACCGACCCGCGCTGGGCGGAACTCGTGAAGCAGGACCTGCGCGCGCTGCTCATCGACCATGCGTGGTGCGAGCAGAAGGCCGCCAGCAATGCCATCAGCATGATCACCCGCTATCCCGAGAACGGGGAGCTGGTGGCCGAGCTGATGCGCATCGCGCAGGAGGAGCTCGATCATTTCCGGCAAGTCGTCGAGCGCATCCACGCGCGGGGCTGGGAGCTGGGTCCCGAGCGCAAGGACAACTATGTGAACGAATTGATGGCCTTCGTGCGCAAGGATGGCGATCGCGACGAGCGGCTGGTTGATCGCCTGCTCTTCAGCGCCATGATCGAGGCGCGTAGCTGTGAGCGCTTCAAGCTCCTCACCGAGGAATGTCCCGATGCGGAACTAAGGACCTTTTACCTCGAGCTCATGGAGAGTGAGGCCGGTCACTACGCCACCTTCATCGGCTTCGCGCGCCGCCATGGTGGGCGTGTTGATGTGGATCGGCGGTGGAAGGAGTTCCTTGCCTACGAAGCTGAAGTCGTGAGCCGCTACGGCAATGCGCCCACGATGCACGGCTAGGGGGCGCCGTGCGCTTCGATGCAATGCGCATCTTCACGCCCCATTCGAATCACCCATGCGCATCATTTCATTCCTCCTGCTGCTCCTGATCTCGGCTTCAGTTGCAGCGCAGAAGAAGTACACCTACACCAGTGTCGCGGGCGATCCGCTCGAAGCCCGGATCTACACCCTCGACAATGGCTTGCAGGTATGGCTGAGCCGCAACGCTGATGCGCCACGCGTGCAGACCAACATCGCCGTGCGCGCTGGCAGCAAGAACGACCCCGCCGATGCCACCGGACTGGCCCACTACCTGGAGCACATGCTCTTCAAGGGCACCAGCCGCATCGGTACCAGCGATTGGGCCAAGGAGAGCGCGCTGCTGAAGCAGATCAGCGAGGCTTACGAGGAGCGGCGCAAGGTCACCGACGATGCCCAGCGCG
>DAORNP010000208.1:0-4474 GCA_035441065.1 Flavobacteriales bacterium
TATCAGCCAAGGTGAATGGCGAAGTGCGCGACGCCAACCGTCCGTTGCCCGGCGACTGCACGCTGGCCCTGCTTACGTGGAACGATCCGGAGGGCAAGAACACCTTCTGGCACAGCAGCGCGCACCTGCTCGCTGAAGCCATTGAGGCCCTTTTCCCCGGCACCAAATTCGGCATAGGCCCGCCCATCGAGAACGGCTTCTACTACGACATCGACCTTGGCGACAAGACCATCGGCGATGGCGACTTCGCGGCCATTGAGGCCAAGATGAAGGAACTCGCCGCCAAGAAGAGCGCATTCGAGCGGCGCGAAGTGAGCAAAGCCGAGGCAGTGGCCTACTTCACTGAGAAAGGCGACGAGTACAAGCTCGAACTGATCGAGGGCCTCAACGATGGCGAGATCACCTTCTATCAGCAAGGCAATTTCACCGACCTCTGCCGTGGCCCGCATATCCCGGACACCTCCTTCATCAAAGCCGTGAAGGTGATGAGCGTGGCGGGGGCTTACTGGCGCGGCGACGAGAAGCGCAAGCAACTCACGCGCCTATACGGCATCACCTTCCCCAAGCAGAAGGAATTGGAAGAGCACCTCATGCTGCTGGAAGAAGCCAAGAAGCGCGACCACCGCAAGCTCGGCAAGGAGATGGACCTCTTCACCTTCAGTGAGCGCGTGGGTGCGGGCCTCCCGCTGTGGATGCCCAAGGGCGCCGCACTGCGTGAGCGGCTCATCAACTTCATGAAGGAGGCGCAGGAAAAGGCCGGTTACGTGCAAGTGGCCACGCCCCACATCGGCAGCAAGGCGCTGTACGAGACCAGCGGCCATTGGGAGAAATACGGCAAGGACAGCTTCCAGCCCATGAACACGCCGCAAGAGGGCGAGCTATTCATGCTGAAGCCCATGAACTGCCCGCACCACTGCGAGATCTTCGCCAGCCGTCCGCGCAGCTACAAGGACCTGCCGCTGCGCTTCGCGGAATTCGGAACCGTTTATCGCTACGAGCAGAGCGGCGAACTGCACGGCCTGGCCCGTGTGCGTGGCTTCACGCAGGACGATGCGCACCTCTTCTGCCGCCCCGATCAAGTGAAGGAGGAATTCCTGAAGGTGATTGACCTTGTGCTGCTGGTGCTCAGGGCCTTGAGCTTCGAGAAGTTCGAGGCCCAAGTGAGCCTTCGCGACAAGGAGGATCGCAGCAAATACATCGGCAGCGATGAGAATTGGGAGAAGGCCGAACAGGCCATCATAGACGCCGCCGCAGAGTGCGGCATGAAAACCGTGGTGGAATATGGGGAGGCCGCCTTCTATGGCCCCAAGCTCGACTTCATGGTGAAGGACGCGCTGGGCCGCCGCTGGCAACTGGGCACCATTCAGGTTGACTACAACCTGCCCGAGCGATTCGAGCTGGAATACGTGGGCAGTGACAATGCGCGGCACCGTCCGGTCATGATCCACCGGGCGCCCTTCGGCTCCTTGGAACGTTTCATCGCACTCATCATCGAGCACACGGCCGGGCGATTCCCGCTCTGGCTCACCCCCGAACAGGCCATCATCCTGCCCATCAGCGACAAATTCGTTGAAGCCGCGAAGCAGGCGCAGGCGAAATTGGCCGCATTGGGCATTCGCTGCGAACTGGATGAGCGCAGCGAGAAGATCGGCCGGAAGATCCGCGACGCCGAATTGTCCAAGGCGCCTTTCATGCTGATCCTCGGTGAGAAAGAGGTGGAGAACGGTACCCTGAGCGTGCGCGAGCATGGTGCTGGAGACATTGGTGCCATGACCGCCGAAGCCTTCGCCCAGCTCATCGCCGAACGCATCGCGGCACAGCTCGGACAAGCAACGGTGGCTTAACACGCTGGCGGATAGGGAAAGATGTCGATATTCGCGCCCTCAAACTCCGGGACAGGTGGTCCTGGAGGCCGAACTAAACCCCAATAAGTGGCAGGTCCTCCTTTTCGTCCTAGCGGCCCGCGCCCTCCCGGTGGCGGCGGTGCCCGACGTCCATTCCGCGGTCGCGTCATCAAAGAAGATCCGCACCGGATCAACAACAAGATCTACGGTGTGAATGAGGTGCGCTTGGTGGGCGAGAACATTGAGCAAGGCGTCTTCCCCTTCAGCCAAGCCCTGCGCATGGCCGAGGACATGGGCCTCGACCTGGTGGAGATCAGCCCGACGGCGGTGCCCATCGTCTGCCGCATCACAGACTACAAGAAGTTCCTTTACGACCTCAAGAAGAAGCAGAAGGAAATCAAGGCCAAGCAGACCGTGGCCGAGGTCAAGGAGATCCGCTTTGGTCCGAACACCGATGAGCACGACGTGAACTTCAAGTTGAAGCACGCGCGCAACTTCCTTGAGGAAGGCCACAAGGTGAAAGCCTTCGTGTTCTTCCGGGGCCGAAGCATCGTGTTCAAAGAGCGCGGCGAGATTCTCCTGCTGAAGTTCGCGCAGGACCTGGAGGACATCGGGCTGGTGGAGAGCATGCCCAAGCTGGAGGGCAAGCGGATGATCATGTACCTGATCCCGAAGAAGAAGAAATAACGTTGTCGCGGCCATCTGCCGATTCAACGCACAACTGCTGAAAGACCAACGCTATTCCAGGTCAAGCCCGGAATGACAAAGACAAAGACCAAAGACGACGACCATGCCCAAGATGAAGACCAAGTCCGGCGCCAAGAAGCGTTTCAAGCTCACAGGCTCCGGCGAGATCAAGTTCAAGCACGCGTTCAAGCGCCACATCCTCACCAAGAAGGAAACCAAGCGCAAGCGCGCCCTTACCAAGTCTGGCGTGATCGCTGGCGTGGATAAGAAGAACGTGCTCGATCTCCTGAAGTAAGCAACCCCAACCGCACCGGGTAAACAATAGGTAGCGTTAACCAGGACGTGCAGCACCAAAGACCAGCCCAGCGCTGACGCTCACGCCCGAAAACCCCAGTGGAACATGCCACGCAGTCAGAATAAGGTAGCCAGCAAAGCGCGCAGGAAGAAGGTCCTGGCCATGGCGAAAGGCAGCTTCGGCCGCCGCAAGAATGTGCTCACCGTTGCCAAGAACAGCGTTGAGAAAGGCCTCGTGCACGCATACGATGGCCGCAAGCTCAAGAAGCGCGACTTCCGCGGCCTGTGGATCCAGCGCATCAATGCTGCGGCCCGCATCAACGGCATCAGCTACAGCGTGCTGATGAACAAGCTGAAGCAGGCCAACATCGACCTCGACCGCAAAGCGCTGGCCGAGATCGCGTACAGCGATGCCGCAGGTTTCGCTGCCATCGTGAACAAGGTGAAGTAAGCCACCGGAGCAATCGTTCAGGAAGGGTCGCCCGCAAGGCGGCCCTTCGCTTTTCCGATCGGTCTGACTGGCATCTTTGAGCGCATGCGCGAACGCTCCTACCTCGGCCCCTTTGCCACGGTCACCAGCCTCTTCTTCATGTGGGGCTTCATCACGGTCCTTGTTGATTCGCTGGTGCCGCGGCTGCGCGAGGTGTTCGAGCTCACCTACTTCCAAGCAGGGCTGGTGCAGTTCGCCTTCTTCATCGCCTACGGGCTGGTCAGCATTCCTTCGGGTTGGTTGTTATCGCGCATCGGTTACAAGCAAGGCATGCTCATCGGCCTCACCGCCATGGGCTTGGGATGTTTACTCTTCTGGCCGGCGGCCGGGTTACGGTTGTTCCCGCTCTTCCTCTTGGGCTACTTCATCCTCGCCGCCGGCATGACGGTGCTGCAGGTGGCGGCCAATCCATACGTAGCCGTGCTGGGTGAGGAGCGCGGCGCCAGCAGCCGGTTGAACCTCGCGCAGGCCTTCAATAGCGTGGGCACCACCATCGCCCCCATCATCGGCGCGCAGTTCATCCTCAGTGACAAGATTCTATCTGGCGATGCGATCAAGCTGCTCGGAGCAGATGAACGCGAAGCCTACTATGCTGCGGAGGCCAGCGCCGTGCAGGGCCCCTTCATCATGCTCGCCGGTGCCCTGTTGCTGCTCGCGCTCATCGTGGCGCTCGCGCGCCTCCCGAAAATCCTGGACACGCAACACGTTGGCAGCTATAGTCAGGCCCTCTCTCACCCGCACCTGCTGCTGGGCGCCATCGGCATCTTCCTTTACGTGGGCGCTGAGGTGGCCATCGGCACCTATCTTGTGAACTACTTCCTGAGCATGGACCTCGCTGAGGCCATCCGCGCCAATCCCTTCACCAACTGGATCGCGACCACCCTGCACGGCAAGCCGCTCGACACCGTGGATCCGAAAGGGGTTGTAGCCGCCTTCGTTGCGCTTTACTGGGGCGGCGCCATGGTGGGGCGCTTCGTAGGTTCAGCACTCACGCTCATCCTGCGCCCACCGGTCGTGCTCGCGGTCTTCGGTACTGCTGCAATCAGCCTCATAGTGGTCAGCATGAACACCGATGGCTTCACGGCCATGTGGAGCATCCTCGCCGTGGGCCTCTTCAACTCCGTGATGTTCCCCACCATCTTCACCGAGGCCATCGAAG
>DAORNP010000209.1:0-3956 GCA_035441065.1 Flavobacteriales bacterium
TCAGCCCACCGCAGATGAGCTTCGCCA
Source organism: Flavobacteriales bacterium (assembly GCA_035441065.1). Classification (GTDB taxonomy): domain Bacteria; phylum Bacteroidota; class Bacteroidia; order Flavobacteriales_F; family PHOS-HE28; genus PHOS-HE28. The sequence continues at coordinate 28 of DAORNP010000209.1, forward strand.
CGACCTTCAGGGCTTGTGCGAGCTGGGCGCCGGGAGCATTGCCGGTGGGGTACAGATTGCTTTGCACGCAGTTGGCCGAAGCCGCCTCCTCGATCACATCGCCGTAGAGATCGGTCTGGCGCTGCACTTGCCGCACGAAGCTGAGTTTGCCTCCGTTGCAGGCCGAGCTCGGTGGGTCCTGATAGATGTAGTTGGTGAGGTTGAGCGGGTCGTTGGTGCTGTTGATGGCCACGCCCATGCTCAGGCCTTGGAACTGCAGGCCCAAGCCAACCGCGCCGCCCACGCGGATGGCCAGCGGATCGGGCATGTCGGTATTCGGATAGCCCGCCGGGAAGTTGGGGTACTCCTGATTGAGGTAGCGGCCCGTCCATCCGGAGTTGAGCAGCTGATCGGCATTGGCCCCGGTCTCATAGATGTCGGTGGCGCGGAAGTGCGAGTAGTTGGGCTCGGGATAACCCACGCCCTGCACGATGGCGAGCTTGCCATCCTGCCAGAGCTGCTGCATGCCCGTCATGGCGGGGTGTAATCCGGTGCCGCCGAGGCCAGCCAAAGGAAGCACCTGTGCCTGTGGGATGAGAACGTAAGGGCGCTTGGCCGCGAGCACGCCGTACTGATCGAGCGGGATCACGGTGTTCAGGCCATCGTTGCCGCCGAAGAGCTGCACGATCACCAGCACGCGGTCGTCCACCGCGCGGTTCTTCCAAAGGGCCTGCATCAAGGGGCTGCTGAAGCCCTGCACGGTGAAGCCGCCCACGGTGGCAGCGGACGATGTGCGGAGGAATTGCCTGCGGTTCATGGCGATGGTGTTGCGGCGGTTCAGTGCATCTGGGTCTCGGCGGCCTTCGACATGTCGAGGAAGAGCAGCTGCAGGAGCGTGGGAACAAGCTGCGCGGTCATGTCCGTGGTGTTGGGGTCCTGCACGTACAATTCATAGGCATCGGTCCAATAGAAGTCGCTCACCTGGCCCAGCAGCAGGTATCCGACTTTCAGCTGCGTGCGCACCAGCAAGCCGACCGGCACGGCGAAGAGCAGTTCGACGGCATCGCTCACGAGCGTATTCGGGTTGTACGGGTCCGTGAACTGGCCCACTACGGCAACGAAATCGACCTTGAACTCCAGGTTCGCGCTTTGCGGTTGGTAAGTGCCCGCCGGTGTGCTGAAGCCCACGTACATGATGGCCTGTAACGTGTTGTTGCGCGCCGGGTAGGTGGCCGTGTCGAGCCAGAGGTCGTCGTAAGCGGGGAATTGGTAATACGCCGACCATCCGGCGACATTGGGCGGCTGGTGGATCTGCTGGCCGCAATAGGCCATGAGGAAGTACACATCGCGCCACACCATGTACTGGGCTTCCAGTTGAGCAGGAGTGGGCATGGGCATATCCAGTTTCCGCAAAGCGCCCACTACCCAGTCCGCAGGGCTCATGATCATGCACGAGCGCACGTCTGCGCTGAAGAAGTGATCGCTGGTGAGCAGCGCCTGCATCACGATCCGCATCTGGTCCGGTGCTCCCGCATTGTCGCGGAAGATCTCGGCCAGCGGCTCGATCACGTTCGTCTCGGTGGCAGCGTCGATCTGGCCATGCACGAAGAACCGGTAGAGCTCGCGGCAGATGAATCGCGACACCTGCTGGGTCGCCATGATCATGTCGAGCAAGGCATTCAGCTCGGCCTCGCCGCCGGCCTGCCCGCTTTGGCCCTGGATCACCGTGTTGTTGAAGAAGGCGCTGAACTGCTTGTCGGCCGTGACGTGCTGCGTGGGTCGGTAAGCCACGAAAGGGATCACGATGTCGCCGAGCGCATCGGTTTCGCGCACCGTCCAGCCGGTGAGCACGCGCGCTGCGGCCTGCACGTCCTCTTCGGTGTACCCGCTGCCTTCCCCGACGGTGAACAGCTCGAGGAGCTCGCGGGCATAGTTCTCATCGGGCGCAGCGGCGGTGTTCAGGTAACCGTTCAGGTACACGAGCATCGCACCATCGATGGTGATGTCGTGGATCAGCGTGCGGAAGTTCCCCAGGCACTGGGTGCGCAACATTTGGTCGTACACGTAGGTGAGCCGCGGATTGAAGATCACGCCGTATTCCGTGGGCATATGGTTGTGCCAGAACAAGGTCATGCGCTCGCGGATGTTGCGCTGCTGATGCACCATGAGTCCGGTGCGCCACCACAGGAAGCTCTGCAGGCGCGCGCTCGTGAGGTCGGCCAGCTCCGTCTCGGTGGCGCCGTACCGCACGGTATCCACCCAAGTCTGTCCGAATGGCACTTGCGGATCCAGCGCATTGGGGTCCGGGTTGCTGCCATTGAGCGCCCAATAGGCCTTGAGCGGCGGGGTGATGTCGTTGGTCACCGTGAGCAGCGCATTCACCACCTGGCTCAAGGTCTGCCCTTGGAAATGCGCGAGGTCGGCATTAGAGCAGCCGAAGAGCGTGCGGCGCAGCAGGTGCTGGAGTTGCGGGCGACCGAAGGGCCCGGTGTAAGGGGTGAGCGGCATGCCGGAAGGAGGTTTGCGTTCGACGCCAGAGCTTGCGCTAAACTAGGTGGCAACATGGGCCATGCGCTGGTGATTTTTGACCAGTTGTGAGCCACCGCGTGGTGGATTAGCGGATTGAATCGATGGACCGGCTCGAATGGGGTAGGAGCGGTGCAGTTCAGTCAATGAGCAGTTTCCCGAACCATGGTGGGCGACGCGGTGGGACGACGCTGCGGTTACGCTGAGCACATCGTTTGCGATCCTGACGGACCTTTGGCCCCGCCATGAAACTGATTTCCTTCAACGTGAACGGCATCCGCGCCAGCGTGGGCAAGGGCCTGCACGACACCTTGCGCGCACTCGATGCTGATATCGTCTGCTTCCAAGAGACCAAGGCCACGCCCGAACAGGTGGCCGCCGCGCTCAACGAAGCCAACGGCTATCATGTGAACGCTTACGGCGCGGAGAAGCTCGGCTACAGCGGCACCGCCATCGCCAGCAAGGAGAAGCCGGCCAAGGTCGATTTCGGCATCGGCATGAAGGGCCACGACGATGAGGGCCGCGTGGTCACCTGCACGTTCAAGGAGGTGGTGGTGGTGAACGTGTACACCCCCAACAGCGGCGAGGGCATGAAGCGCCTGGGCTACCGCAGCGAATGGGATGCGGCATTCCGCGGGTATGTGAGCAATCTGGCGAAAGGCAAGTTGCCGGTGATCATCTGCGGCGACCTCAACGTGGCGCACAAGCCCATCGACATCGCTCGGCCCAAGGAGAACTACAACAAGACCAGCGGTTACACGCAAACGGAGATCGATGGCATGGATGCGCTCCAGGCAGCCGGCTTCGTTGACACCTTCCGCCACCTGCATCCAGAAACGGTGAAGTACAGCTGGTGGAGCCAGCGCTTCGGCGCGCGCGCCAAGAACGTGGGCTGGCGCATCGATTACGTGCTCGTGAGCGAGGGATTCGAGAAGAAGGTGAAGGACGCCTTCATCCTCAATGAGGTCATGGGCAGCGATCATTGCCCGGTGGGCATCACGTGGTGAACGCCCTGCCGGAACCATCTTCGCGCCCGCATGAAACGCGCCGAGCTCATCGCCACCATCCGCCGCAAGCGCAGTTTGCTCTGCGTGGGCCTCGACACCGAAGCGCACCTGGTGCCCGAGCATTTCCGACTGGAGAGCCATCCCGTGCGGGCCTACAACGAGGCCATCGTGGAGGTCACGCACGACCTGGCGGTGGCCTACAAGCTCAACCTCGCGTTCTATGAAGCGCTCGGGGACCAGGGCTGGCTCGATCTGGAAGCCACCATCGCCTTCATCCGCAGCAAGGGCAACTGCTTCATCATCGCCGATGCCAAGCGTGGAGACATCGGCAATACCGCGCGCAAATACGCTGAGGCCTTTTTCGATGTGCTCGATGTGGATGCCGTGACGCTTTCACCCTACATGGGCCGCGACAGC
>DAORNP010000209.1:3994-4474 GCA_035441065.1 Flavobacteriales bacterium
ATCGTGCTCGGCATCACCAGCAACCCCGGCGCCGACGATTTCCAGTTCATCGCCGATGCGAATGGCCAACGGCTCTTCGAAGCGGTGATCGCGAAGTGCGCACAATGGGGCACTGCCGATGAGCTTATGTTCGTTACCGGTGCCACGCGGCCCGAGATCCTGCGCCGTGCGCGCGAATTGGCACCTGGTCATTTCTTCCTTGTGCCCGGTGTGGGGGCACAGGGCGGAGACCTCGATGCTGTGCTCAACGCTGGTATGACGGCTAGTGGTGGCCTGCTGATCAACAGCAGCCGTGGGGTGCTTTATGCAGGTGCTGGACAGGAGGCGATCCCGATGGCGCGCAAAGCGGCGATGCAATTGCAGCGCGCGATGGAAGGGAAGATGCGGGCGCGGGGCGTGATCTAGCGCGGTGCTGCTCAACGAGGTGTTCCGATGCACCGTCACCATCCGGCAGGTGCTACTCCACCACCACCCTTTCAT
>DAORNP010000210.1:0-1547 GCA_035441065.1 Flavobacteriales bacterium
GGATGTTGGTGCCTTGCTCGAAGAGCTGCCAGTCGAGGTCGTCAGCGCCATCGGCTTGGTACACGAAGTCGAGGTCGGTGGTGCAGGGCACGCCGGCGCACACGCAGCTGCCGTTGATCACATCGAGCACGGTGAGCGGGTTCAGGTCATCACAAGCATCTCCTTGCTCGCCGGGGGTCGTCGGACAATCGTCGTCGCAATCCGGGATCAAGTCGCCGTCGGTATCCGTAAGGTCGGGGTTCACGGTGACGTTGGCGGTGCTGAAGCAGCCGGTGCCGGTGTTGGTGATCGTCACCGTGAAGGTGGTGGGCACCGGGGAGACCGTCACACCAGTGGGGTTCTGCACGCCGCTGGTGAAGTACGGGGGCGTGGAGGCCCAGCTATGCGAGTAAGGAACCGGCGTACCGGTGATACTCACGTTGTCAATAGCCCAGTACCAATCCCATGTGGCGAAGTACCGGAAGCGCACTTGGACGGTACTCTGTCCCAAGTAGGCATTCAGGCTCGGGGTCGCATTCGCGAAAACGGTGGGTGTTCCCTGATCCGCCGCGTAGGTGACCAATGGCGCCCATGAGCCGCCACCGTTGGTGGAGACCTCAACGTTCGCGTTGTCGTCGCTGATCCAGTTGTAATGGTGCCAGAAGCTCAAGGTAGCCGCAGAGTAGCCCACCAAACTGAAGACCGGGCTCACTAAGGTGGTGTTCGTGGTGCTTCCGCTACCCGGGGCATCGGCATTGGACATGTAGAACTGCGACGCATCATTGCTATTGATCGCTCCACCTGTGGGGCCAACGAATCCATTTGGCCGCAATGTCCATGCTGCCAAGGACACATCACCGCTGCCGGTCGTTGTGGTCGTGTTCGTCGTGGTCCAACCAGCAGCAACGCCATTGAAGTTCTCCGTGAGGATGGTTGGCGATGGGCTGCTGGGCGCGCTCGTCAGATCCACCTGATCGCCATCGCAGACCGTGAGGTCGGTGGCATTCGCCGTGGCGCCAGCGGGATTCGGGTTCACCGTGACGTTCACGATGGCAGGAGCGCTGGTGCAGCTTCCCAAGGTGCTGGTGAAGGAGAAGGCGCCGTTGTTCGCCATCGTGGCGCTCAGAATGCTCTCATCCTCGTTGCTGCCGCCACCGTATCCGGGGCCGGTCCAAGCGTAGATGGTGCCGATGCCGCCGTTGCCATCGAGGTTCAGCGCGTCGCCTTCGCAGACTGGGCTGTTGCTGGTGGCGCTGGCCGTTGGCGTGGGATCGACCACCAAGGTGAACTCCGCCGTTTGCACGGTGCTGCCACCGGGGCTGGTGCAGGTCACATCGCACACGTAGTAGTACGTGCCAGCCGCCAGTGGGCCGGTTGCCTGCGCGTCGGCCGTGCCCAATGCATTGGGATAGGGGCCACCGCTGGTGGTTCCATAGCTCCACTGATAGGTGATGCCTAGGCCAGTGCTATGACCGCTCAGGCTCAACGTGGTGCCCGTGCCGGAGCAGATCGGCGAGGTGCCGCCGATAGTGCCCGCCGAGGGAGCGCCAATGCAGGCGGCCGGGTTG
>DAORNP010000210.1:1557-1809 GCA_035441065.1 Flavobacteriales bacterium
ATCAGCACCGATGTCAGGGCCGGAGCCGGTTCCGAGATAGCCCGGATTACCCTGGCGCACATCGTTGTCGTAGTCGTTGGTGATGCCTGCGATGTTCGCACCTGCACTCTCCGCAGCCGTGGCCGTGAGCGGAGCGAAATGCAGGAAGTCCGGAGCGCCGCAGCTGGTGCTGGCGAAACTCGGGTTCTCCGTCACGGAGTTGGCATCACGCGCAGGACCGACGAAAGGCTTGTAGGTCAATGTCAGATCCTG
>DAORNP010000210.1:1954-2770 GCA_035441065.1 Flavobacteriales bacterium
GTTCACCAGGATGTTGTTGCGCAAGGTGAGGGCCGGCGCGGTGCTGGCGCTCAGTGCCGAGCTGCCGAACAGCGCACCTACGCTCGAAGCGCTCAGGTAAACCGTGTTGAAGTCCACGTTGGCCGTGGTGCCACCCGTGATATTGATGCCATTCACCGGATTCGCCGCGTTGGCATTGGGTGCACGCAGGTCGCCGATGATGTTGTTGCGGATGTTGGCCGTGGTGCCTGCGCTGTTGATGATGCCGTTCACCGTGCTGGAAGCATTGGTGCCTTCCAGGTTGCACACCTTGTTGCGCAGCACATCCTGCGTTGTGCCGCCAGAGATGACCATGCCCGAGACCGCCGATGCGCCTGTGGAGGTCAAGCCGGTGATGGTGTTGTTCCGGATGATCTGCGTGCCGGAGGTGCTCTCCAGGCCAATCACGACGCCGCCGCCTGAGATGTTGCTGATGGTGTTGCCGGTTATCAGGTTGGTGTTCGCAGCGAGTCCGAAGCTGGAGGTCAAGCCGGTGATCGCACCGGTTCCGCCCACCCAATTCGAGATCGTGTTGTTCGTGCAGGTCCTCGCCGGGGCGGTGGTGCTGCCGTCAGAGACACGCACGATGCGCAAGACCGTGGTGCCTGTCACTGAGCCATTGGAGAAGTTGTTCCCGCTGAAGGTCTCGGTGCCGGTGTTCGAGGAGATGCCGAAGGAATCGTAGCAGAACACCGTGCCGCCGCTGAGGGTCTTCGTGAAGCCCGTGACGATCGTGTTGTTGTTGCAGGTGCTGTTCGCGCCAGCCGAGCATCGCGAGTTCGGCATCGGGACCGATGC
>DAORNP010000210.1:2799-3243 GCA_035441065.1 Flavobacteriales bacterium
CGTGAACGTGTTGCCATTGATGGTCACGTTCTGTTCTGCGACCGTATTGTTGATCCCGGTGAAGGCGCCAGTGGCCGCCACGGTCCAGCCAGAGGTGTGGAAATCGTTGTTGCTGATCGTGAGCGAGTTGAACGCGCTGCCCGTCTCATCCGCGATGCCCAGCACGGCTCCGCCCGCGGCGCCGTGCCGCAGCGAGATGCTGTTATTGATCAATGTGCTGGACCAGCTGCCGGATGTGGGAGCCGCGCTCTGGCGGTAGTAGATGCCGCGCAACGTGGCCGTCGTGGTCACACCCCCTACTGAACTGGTGATGAAGTTGTAGCTCACATTGGCGTTCAACTGGTTGGTGATCTGAATGCCGTTGATGGTGCCGGAGACGCCCACATAACCGCTGAGGCCGGTCACCGTGGTGCCGAAGTTGGAAATGGTGTTCCCGGTGATCGG
>DAORNP010000210.1:3281-4386 GCA_035441065.1 Flavobacteriales bacterium
GGTGGTGGCCCCGTTCACGCAGATGCCGGTGTTCACATCGGTGATGTCGTTGTTGTAGATGCGCAGGTTGTTGTGCGCGCCTGAAGGGGCCGTGGCCTGTGCCGCCACGGAGATGGAGGTGGCGCTGTGCTGGGAGGTGGCGTAGATCCCGAAGGTGTTCGGGTATGTGCGGTTCAGATCAATTGTGTTGTTGATGATGGTGATGAACTGCGCACCATCCGTGGTGGATGCGTAGAAGACGGCCACGCCGAATTCCGTCATGTTGTTGGTGCCCGCGACGTTGTTCGTGTTCGCGGGATCCTCGATCATGTTGAACGCGGAGATCGTGATCCGGTCACCACCGATGATCTTGAAGATGGCATCGTTGAGCGATCCAGCCACGAGCGCCGTGCTCGAGGTAATGGTGTTGCCATTGCCATCGATCCCGATGGTGAACGCGGTCGGGTTCAGCTGCGTGATCGCGTAGCCACCTGCCGGCGCTGTTTGCGGGTTCCCGGGGTCGACGGAGATCGAGACGCTGCTGGTGATGGTGGCGGCGTTCAGCGCGGTGATCGCGGAAGCCAGGTCAGGATACGTAAGCGCCAGGCCAGAGCCACCGTTGGTGGTAACCTGTGCGTTCAAATGTGATCCTGTGAGGGCCAAAGCTGCGCCCAGCATTCCGGCCTTGCACCAGCGCGAGAACCGCCCGGTGCGCGTCGAGGTAGTTCGACAATTCATGAGTCTTGGTTTTGGGTTAGGGTTTCTGAGAGTAAGGGGCGGCGTCCGTGCCGCAGACGAGGCAAGGCCTTGCGGCCTGAAAGCGTAGGAATCTGGGTCTTGGGGTTTCGCGAGAAGCCGCGACCGTGGTCGCGGAATTGGCTGCTCTATCGCCTGCCTATGTTTCGCTTTTAGGACTACGAATGTAGGCGGCGATTTCACATCAAAGAGGACTCACGCCCGTTCGGCGATTATAACTTTCGTTTCGTCGAATCTAGATTTCAACAGGGTTCGGGTCCTGCCGTAATCCGTCACCGAGCGCGACTGCATCTCCCAAGCCCACATGCTGAACCAACGCGCTCCACGCAGCATCACTGACATTCCTGAAAAGCAGCGGCCCCTGCTGTTT
>DAORNP010000211.1:0-4281 GCA_035441065.1 Flavobacteriales bacterium
CCTCCGGGACAAGGGAAGGCCGAGGTCTTCGGGCCGGAAGCCGAGTCCGTCACCTTGGCTTGGCGCTTCCCCGGCTTCACGGCGCGGAACGAAGCCATGCTCAAGCTCATCGATGGCTTGCTGAACAACGGCACGGCCGGCATCATCGACCTCGACCTCGTCCAGGGCCAAAAGGTGCTGGAGGCATATGCGTATGCATCCATTCAGGCCGATTATTCCGAATTGAACCTTTCCGGCAAGCCCAAGGATGGACAGAGCCTGGAGGAAGTGAAGGACCTCCTGCTCGACGCAGCCCGGAAGCTGCTCAATGGGGATTACGATGATTGGCTCATCGCTGCGGTGGTGAACAACCAGAAACAGCAGCAGATACGCTACATGAACGAGCACAACAGCCGACGCGCTGGCGCCATGACCGATGCCTTCATCCTCCGCAAGGACTGGAAGGATTTCGTGGCGCTGCACGAGGTGATGGCCACATTCACCAAGAAGGATGTGGGCGCGTTCGTGGCCGAGCGATTGAATGAGCCCGATGTGGTTGTTTACAAGCGCATCGGCGAGAACACTGAGGCGCACAAAGTGAGCAAGCCCAAGATCACCGCCTTAGACATCAAGCGAGACGGCATGAGCGCATGGCGCGCGGAATGGGAGAAGATGCCCGCAGGCGCCGTGACGCCGGAGTTCATCGATTTCAAGAGCGCCATTTCGCGCAAGCCGTTGGCGGTTGGCGCCGAGCTGGCCGTGGTGAAGAACCCGTCGAACGAACTCTTCAGCCTGCGCTACATCATCGATATGGGGACGATGCACGACCGCGGATTGGGTGTTGCCGTGGAATACCTGCCCTACCTCGGCACCAGCAAGCTCAACCCCATCGAATTGAAGAAAGAGCTCTTCAAGCTCGGCCTCTCCATCGATGTGTTCGCAGGCGATGACCGTTGCTACGTGACCTTGAGCGGCTTGGAGGCCAACCTGGAGAAGGGCATCGACTTGCTCGAGGACCTGCTCGCCGATGCACAACCGAACAAGGAGGCGCTGGAGGGCCTGGTCTCAGACATCATGAAGGCCCGTCAGGACCGCATGAAGGAGAAGGGCACCCTGCTCTTCCAAGGGTTGTTCAACCAGGCGCGGTACGGCATGGAGAACCCATTCAATACCGTGCTGCACCAGAAGCAGCTGCAAAGCCTCACCCCAGAGGACCTCATCGCGCGCATCAAGACCCTGATGTCCCATGAGCACAGCGTGTTCTACTATGGCAAGCTCAGCGCCGATAAAGTGGCCGCGATCCTCAAGAAGAAGCACCGCATGCCTGCCAAACTGAAACCGATGCCTGCTGACATCGTCTTCAAGGAGCAGCCTACGCAAGAGAACCGTGTGCTCTTCGTGGACCACGACATGGTGCAGACCGAGATGCTCTTCGTGAGCAAGGCCGAAGCCTTCGACGTGGCCAAATTGCCCTATGCCTCGCTCTTCAACGAGTATTTCGGCAGTGGGCTGAGCAGCATCGTTTTCCAGGAGATCCGCGAGGCGAAGGCCCTTGCCTACGGCGCGAACGCGAACTATACCACGCCGGCGAGGAAGGAAGAATCGCACTATGTGCGCGCATTCATCGGCACGCAGGCCGACAAACTGCCCGATGCCGTGGATGCCATGCTGAAGCTCATGAACGAGATGCCCGAGGCCGAAGCGCAATTCGAGGGTGCCAAGACCAGTGCGATGAAGGTGATCGCCAGCACGCGGATCACCAAAGAGAACATCTACTGGAGCTGGGATGCCGCCAATCGCCGCGGTCTCGATTACGATGTGAGGCGCACCAATTACGAGCGCATCCCGGGCATCGGCATCAAGGACATGAAAGGCTTCTTCGACAAGGAGATCAAGGGCCGGCCGTACGTTTTCCTGGTCATCGGCAAGGAGAGCGCAATGGACATGACGGCGCTTGAGCGATTGGGTCCGGTAACCAAGCTCACGAAGGAGCAGGTCTTCGGGTACCCGGAGTGATGAGCAAGCGGGAGATCACTGCAGAGCTCATCTCCATCGGCGATGAGCTGCTGATCGGGCAGACCGTGAACACCAATGCCGGATGGATGGGCGAGCAGCTCTCCCTCATCGGCATCCGTCCGGTGCGCGTGCGCGTGATCGGCGACGATCGGCAAGCCATCATCGACGCGCTCTCCACTGCAACCGCCGAAGCGGTGCTGATCACCGGCGGCCTTGGCCCCACCAAGGACGACATCACCAAGCAGGTGCTCTGCGACTTCTTCGGCACACGCCTCATCCGGCACCCGCATATCGAAGCAGCCATCGGCGCTTTCTTCCAGAGCATCGGGCGCGAGCCGCTCGAAGTGAACCTGGCGCAAGCTGATCTGCCAGAGGACTGCACCGTGGTGCCCAATGACCGCGGCACCGCCAGCGGCATGTGGTTCATCAAGGATGGTCGCGTGTTCGTGAGCATGCCCGGCGTGCCATACGAGATGAAGTCGATGATGGAGAAGCATGTGCTGCCGGAGCTGCGGAGCACCTTCAATCCGCCCACCATCGTGCATCGCACCGTGCTCACCACCGGCTTGGGCGAGAGCCACCTGGCGCAACGCATCGCCGCTTGGGAGGACAGCTTAGCGCAGGACGACATCAAACTGGCGTACCTGCCCAGCCCCGGCTTGGTGAAGCTGCGCATGAGCACCTATGCGAACAACGACCCCGTGGGTGCGCGTGATCGCGTGGCCCGCAAGGCCGATCAGCTCTACCGCCTAATTCCCGAACTGATCTTCGGCGAAGGGGAGGAGCGCTTGGAACAAGTCGTCGGCCGCATGCTGAAGGAGCGCAACCAGACACTTTCGTTGGCTGAGAGCTGCACCGGCGGCTATGTGAGCCACTTGATTACCGGTGTGCCGGGCAGTTCGGCCTACTTCATCGGTGGCGTTGTGAGCTACGCGAATGCCGTGAAGATGGAAGAGCTGGGCATCCCCAGCGATATGCTCGAACTCAATGGAGCGGTGAGCCAGCCCGTGGTGGAGCGCATGGCATCAGGGGTGCGCGATGCGCTGAAGACCGATTGGAGCATCGCCCTAAGTGGAGTGGCTGGCCCCGACGGAGGCACTGAAGAGAAGCCGGTGGGCACCGTTTGGATGGCCGTGGCGGGTCCTGATGGGGTGCAAGCCACCAAGGTTTATTTCCCCGGAACCCGCGATCTGGTCATCAAGCGCAGTGCGCTGGCTGCCTTGAATATGCTTCGTAAGTCACTGATAATAAGGAGATGAGGCTTTCGAAGGCCCTTGGCCTCAACGTGTTCGTGGTCGATGGACGTACCAGCTCCCAATGCGTTTTGCGTCAATCCTCAACCCAACTTCTAGCTTCAACTCTCTAAGAACCAACAATCCTCCTAGATTTGCGCCCCGCAATTCAGAACGCCATGTCGAAAGTCTGCCAAATCACCGGGAAGAGGGTCACCGTTGGGCACAAGGTGTCGCACTCGAACATCAAGACCAAGCGCACCTTCGCGCCGAACCTGCAGGACCGCAAGTACTACCTGCCCGAAGAGAAGAAGTGGGTGAGCCTGCGCGTGAGCGCCGCTGGCATGCGCACCATCAACAAAGTCGGCATCGCCGAGGCCCTCAAGCGCGCCCGCGCCAAAGGCTACCTCGCTGCCTGATCCCTCACTGCTAGCACCACAGAGCCATGGCCAAGAAAGCGAAAGGCAACCGCGTTCAGGTGATCCTCGAATGCACCGAGCACAAAACCTCGGGCCTGCCCGGCACCAGCCGTTACATCACCACCAAGAACCGCAAGAACACCTCTGAGCGCATCGAGCTCAAGAAGTACAACCCCATCTTGCGGAAGATGACCGTCCACAAGGAGATCAAGTGATCACCGGTTAATCCACTGAAGCCATGGCAAAGAAGACAGTTGCAACCCTGAAGAAGGAAGGCGGAAAGACCTTCACCAAGGTGATCCGCATGATGAAGAAGGAATCCGGCGGCTACGCATTCGTGGAGCAGGTCGTGCCCAGCGATGAGGCCGAGAAGCTCGCCAACACGAAGTAGCATCCATCAACCCTTAGCGAAAAGGCCTTTCCCGGCAAGCCGGGACGGCCTTTTCGAGCATCTAGCCCTACCATGGCGCTCTTCGGTTTATTCGGAAGGAAGAAAGAGGCAGCGGAGCAGGCCGCCGAGAAGCAGGCGCTCGATAGCGGGCTGGAGCGCTCGCGCGAGGGCTTCTTCAGCAAGCTCACGCGCGCTGTGGCCGGCAAGAGCAGCGTCGATGACGAGGTGCTCGACCACCTGGAGG
>DAORNP010000212.1:0-2504 GCA_035441065.1 Flavobacteriales bacterium
CGCCGCATTCGGGATGTCGATGTGCTCGAAATCCACACCGAAAGGCTTCACCTCAACATTGGCATCGTGGAAGCTGAAATGGAAGCCAGTGATGTCGAAGCGCGTGCATCGGATGGTCCAATCCTCGCCAGCAGCCGTCGTATCGTTACCGGTGAGCGAGTTCAATAAGTTGGTGAGGTTGCTGTGCGCATCGCCTTCGGCCGTGGCGAGTTTGAAGCGTGCATCGCGCAGCGCCAGGTTGCTCAGCCTAACCGTGCGGTTGCTGGTGCTCACGCGCAATCCGCGCACGCCCAGGCTCGGCACATGGAAGAGCGTATCGCCGCGCAGGTCACTGACGAAAACGCCTTCGAGCCAGACGGACCCTTCAATCGAGAGCGCAACACGCTCAATTCCGATGGTGGCCCCCGTGCGCTCGCTCAGTTCGGCAGCCAACCAGCGCGCCACGGCGGTTTGCACCCGGGGGAAGAACAGCGAGGCGCCGAAACCCAGCACCAGGAGCATGAGCACCAGCACAAAGCGACCTGTCCATCGCAGACAGGCCTTCAGGATTCGATATGTGCGCTGCCGCTCCAGTCCTCCGATAGCTTTGCCACGCCCTGCCAACTACCAGGCCGCATCCGGCCAAAAGTAGCCGGGGCGCGCATGACCGGCCGGAAGCCCATTTTCATACTCGGCATTGAGAGCAGTTGCGACGACACCGCCGCTGCCGTGTTGGCCGATGGCGTGGTGCTGAGCAATGTAGTGGCCGGTCAGGAGGCACATGCGCTCTGGGGCGGCGTGGTGCCGGAACTGGCCAGCCGGGCGCACCAAGAGCATATCGTGCCCGTGGTGCACCAAGCGTTGGCGACGGCCGGTGTGAACCCCGAAGACCTGGATGCCATCGCCTTCACGCAAGGGCCTGGACTCATGGGCTCGTTGCTCGTGGGCGTGTGCTTCGCGCGCAGCATGGCGCAAGCCCTGGGCAAGCCCATGGTGGCGGTGGACCATCTGAAGGCCCATGTGCTGGCGCATTTCATACGCGATGGCGAGGCGCGTCCAGCGCCCTCTTTCCCCTTTCTCAACCTCACCGTGAGCGGCGGCCACACCCAATTGATCCTTGTTGAGGCTCCGGACCGCATGCGCATCATCGGCACCACGCTCGACGATGCCGCAGGCGAAGCCTTCGACAAGGGCGCCAAGGTGCTGGGCCTCCCCTATCCCGGCGGCCCCTTGGTCGATCGGCACGCACGCTATGGCGACCCCATGCGCTTTGCGCTGCCATCGCCACAGGTCGCCGGATTCGACTTCAGCTTCTCCGGCATCAAAACCGCTTTCAGTCAGTTGGTGCGGCAAGGTGCCGAGCGGGATCCCGCGTTCATTCAGCACGAGCTGCCTCACCTCTGCGCTTCCCTTCAGCACCGCATCGTGAGCGAGTTATTGGCTCGGCTTCGCGAAGCCATGCGGGCATACGGCATCCGGCAAGTCGGGATCAGCGGTGGCGTCAGCGCCAACAGTGGCTTGCGGGAGCGTGCAACCGCGCTAGCCGCCGACGAAGGATGGGAGCTCTTCCTGCCGCCCTTCGCCTATTGCACCGACAACGCCGCCATGGTGGCCATGGCCGGTCATTTCGCCCATTTGGCGGGCCAGCATGCCGCGCTGGATGCCGTTCCTGTGCCGCGCTGGTGAGCCTTCTTACTTTCGTCCCAACGCATGAGCATGCAGCACGAACTGGAAGAAGCCCTCTTGGATGAGGTGCAACTCGAGACGGGTCGCTTGCGGGAGATCATCCTCCACAACGACGATGTGAACACCTTCGACCATGTGATCGATTGCCTGGTGGACATCTGCGGGCATGAGCCGATACAGGCCGAGCAATGCGCTTGGATCGTGCATCACAATGGCAAGTGCTCCGTGAAGCGCGGCACCTTCGATCAGCTTGAACCCCAATGCACGGCCCTGCTCAATCAGGGCCTCAGCGCCGATATTGAATGAAGAAGAGCCTGAAGCGCGCAGCCATCGTTGCTGCGTCCATCTCCTTGTTGATCGCCTGCGCCAAGGTGCCCATCACCGGCCGCAGGCAACTGAACCTCGCCAACGAGAGGCAAGATCCTGTTCGTGGTCGGACTCGGGGTGGGCTACGTGCTCGGCACTCGGGCCGGACGCGAGAAGTACGACCAGATGAAGGCGGCCGTCCAGAAGCTGTGGAACGACCCGCGCGTGCAGCAGACGCGTCGCGTTGGCCAGCGCATCGCCGCTGCCGCCACGCAATGGCTCAACGAGAACAACATGTCGAGCCGCGTGGCCGGCTTCGATTGGCAGTTCAATGTGGTGAATGATGAGACGGTGAACGCCTGGTGCATGCCTGGCGGCAAAGTGGTGGTGTACACGGGCATCCTCCCGGTCACCCAGGATGAAACGGGCCTTGCGGTGGTGATGGGGCACGAGGTGTCGCACGCGATCGCGCGGCACGGCAACGAGCGCATGAGCCAGGGGCTGGCGCTTCAATTCGGCGGTGTCGCCCTCGA
>DAORNP010000212.1:2530-2905 GCA_035441065.1 Flavobacteriales bacterium
CTGGCGAGAATCCCGGTGTCGCACGCGACCTCTTCCTGCAGGTCTATGGCGTTGGCGGCGCATTGGGCATGCTCTCCTACAGCCGCAAGCACGAGACCGAAGCCGATAAACTCGGGCTGGTGTTCATGGCCATGGCCGGGTACGATCCGCGTGAAGCCCCGAAATTCTGGGAGCGCATGAGCCAAGGTGGAGGTCAAGCGCCACCGGAGATCCTGAGCACGCACCCAAGCGATCAGACCCGCATGCGCGACCTGGAGGCCTTCATGCCCGAAGCGCTGAAGTATTTCAAGCCCTGAAGGCCGAAGGGGCAATGAGCCCCAACCTCTCCGGGCCTTGTCGAAATCGTGCCGATTAGATTGCGGGGCCAATCTCATT
>DAORNP010000212.1:2934-3190 GCA_035441065.1 Flavobacteriales bacterium
CCCGGCGAGCCATTCTTCACCTGGCCGCGCGCACATGTGCAAGCATTCCTCGAGGGGCGCAACCGCATCGCTTTCGTGCCCTACGCTGCTGTGGAAGCGCAGTACGACCTGTATGCAGATAAGGTGGCCGAGGTGTTCGCCGCGATGGGCAAGGAACTCGTCAGCCTGCACCGCGAGGGGGATCCCGCAAAGGCATTGAGCAGGGTTGATGCCATTGCCATGGGCGGTGGCAACACCTTCCTGCTGATCCGTGCGC
>DAORNP010000212.1:3217-4232 GCA_035441065.1 Flavobacteriales bacterium
GACAAGGTGCGTGGCGGCATGCCCTACATGGGCTGGAGCGCAGGCGCCAACGTGGCCTGCCCCACCGTGATGACGACGAACGACATGCCCATCGTGGAGCCGCCGAGCATGCGCGCCCTTGGCCTGGTGCCCTTCCAGATCAACCCGCATTACACCGAGGCCACCATACCCGGACATGGCGGCGAGAGCCGCGACCAGCGCATCGCCGAGTATCTCGCGTTGCATCCGAACATGCCCGTGGTGGGGCTGCGCGAGGGCTCGTTGCTGCATGTGAACGATGGCAGCATGCGTTTGGAGGGCAAGGGCATGAAGCTTTTCCGGCAGGGTCAAGAGGCCAAGGAGTTTGTGGGCGAAACGGATTTGCGCACCTCACTCGCTGGTGCATGAAAGGACTTACCCTTGGCGCTATTCTAGCATCTCACTTTTTATGCCTGGATGCCAAAGGGCAGTGCCGATGGAGCGATGAGAACGAGAGCTACGGCACGATCCGCGGCGCCATCATCAAACGGGAGGTCATCTCCTTCATCGACTGGGTTTGGGAATACGAAGGCACTGGCCGCAAGCCAGCAATGCTGCGCCTGAAGGGCCAATCGGATTGCGCCACATACACCAGCTTCAAGGGGCACGGCATCGAGGTACGGATTGAACCAGCACCATTCGACAGCTCGAAGCATAAGCTCACCTACGAAACTGGCGGCTATGCCGCACTGTGTGAGATCGATGGGCGGCCTTTCTTCGGAACCGATGGCGGCATGCCGAGGAAGTCCATCAAGCGGGTGGCGGTGACCATTGATTCGGCAAGTGTTCAGATACCGAGGTCTGCTTGGGATGACTTGTATGAGCCATTCTTCTGTGGCACTTCCAGCACGGAAGGCCTTTACTGGACCTGCCATGTTGCCCGCAGCCTGGATCGCAAACGGGTCTATGTCCACATGCAGAACAGCGATGGCGCTGGCGGTTACGCCGTGATCTGGATCTTCATCAACGGCCGCTACGTGCGCCGCGTGATCGAGGG
>DAORNP010000213.1:0-3559 GCA_035441065.1 Flavobacteriales bacterium
CATGCGCATGCTGTCCCCGATCTGCTGGTAGCCATCGAAAGCGATATTGAAGTGCTTCAGCGCCCCGTTCACATCGTTGAGCCTGGTGAACGCCACACCGATACCGAAGTTGGCCATGGCGAGCAGCGTGTCATTCTTGATCGTTTCCGCCAACTCAAGTCCCTGCATCGCCGCCTTCATGCAGTCCTCGGTGCGACCTACAAAAGCGTACTGGCCGGTAAGCCTGTTGATGGCGACCATCTTCATCCGAGGATCGGTCGCTGCCCGCTCGCGTGCTTCCAGCGAATCAATCGGCAGGCCGCGCAGCCTGGCAAAGAGGGTATCAATCGGCTGTGCATCATGCTGGCTGATAGCACCGATTCCGATAAGAAGCACGAGTGATCGGAAAACCATGGAGAATGTTCGTTGCTGACGTGTCCTTGCGTGCATGGCGATCAGCTTGCGTTGGTTCCACCCCGGCTGCCCTCCAGCTCCTCGATCGTCCTCCTCGCCGCCTCCAAGCGCACCCGGTTGTTCTTGCTCACCAGCATGTTGGTGATGAGCTTCTCCATGCGATGGTGCAACGGGATCAGCAGCCCGGCGATGGCGGCCATGCACAGCAGCATTAGGATCGGGGAGTGATTGGTGATCCGATCGAGGAATGGATGTAGCAGCAGGTTGATGAACTCGAAGAAGAGCAGCAGCGCGATAAGCGAGAGGTTCTTGATGGCCTTGGCGCCCACCACGGAAGTCCTGCTGAAGATGAGCAGGAAGATGCCCAGCGTGATGACGATGAGGGCGATGATGCCGAACTGGATATTGTGGGAGCGGGCAGCGACTTTCTCGGCCTTCAGCTTCGCGTCCTCTTGTTCCTTCAACTGGATCTGGAACCACTGTGCCTGCAGTCGGCCCCGGTTCTCGCTGCCCTGCACGCTATCGCGCAGCGCCCGCTCCACCATTATCCAAGCAAGTGCGCTATCCGGGGCATGGTTCGCCTCAAAGGCTTCGGCCAGCACCTGTGCGGTCGGCAGGATCGCGGACGGATCGCGGGAAGTGGCGATCGTGGCATACGCCTTCCGCGCCATGGCCAATGCCTCCAATGGGCGCCCCGTGCTGATCAGCATGCGGGCGTAGCCGGCCCCCGCGTGTGCGATGGCCTGGGGTACGGGGAACGTGTCGGCAGCGAGGGCGCGCTTGTAGTAGAGCTCGGCCAAGTCGTAGTCCTTCAGTGCGCTGTACACGCCGCGGAGCCTGCCCTGATAGGCCACGTAACCAAAGGGGTCGTCCGATGGTACCCGCACCACGTCCGCTTCCTTGGCATAGTGCAGGGCCGAATCCAACATACCCAGTGCGAGATAGCTGTGGCCCGTGGCCGACACGATGCGCGTCCGCCACTCATCCTGGTCTTGAGTCATCGCCAGTGCCTGATGAAAGAAGCGCAAGGCCGTGCGATGGTCGCCGCTATTGCGGTAAAGGATACCGATCTCCTTGGCCACGGAACCTTCCACGCTTTGGAAGCCTATCCGCCGAGCCAGTTCCAAGGCCTTGTTGAAATGTTCAAGAGCAGCGTTGTTGTCGTTCACCATGCTGAACGCACAACCCACCGAGGTATGGGCCAGCATGATCAAAGAGTCGTTCCCCGACCGTTCGGCGAATCCCATCTGGCGCAGTGCCACGGCCATGGCCCCCTCTTCATCACCCCCATGGAGGTGGCGGATAAAGATCATGTTCGCCACCATAGCGTTGTGCCGGATGTCGCCACTCCTGGCCTCCAAGGCGTGCAACGAGTCCAGTGACATCCTATCGTACTTCTCTCCAATCTCGACCAGTGTTTGGGCGTGTAGAAGACGGCCAAGGGCGATCAGCATCACCACCATGGTGATACGCAAGATGACCTTCCGTGCGTGTGCGATCGACCTATTCATGCGTTCGTTCCTTCAGTGTTGGCGCGTGCTTCCAGCCCCTCGATCGTCCATCTTGCCGCCTTAAGTTGCACGCGATCGTTCTTGTTGATGAGCCAATTCGTGATCGGCATTTAACGACCCTCCAGCTCCCTGTGGATCATGGCCTGAAGGTCCTCGATGCGCTTCTCGATGGACTTGTACTGCCCCATCATGAACTTCCGGATGAAGATGTTCGTGCGCAGGTAGCCTTGAAACGGAACGTTGTCCATCAGCGCTTCAGCATCGATGGGATGGCCGCTGACCCAGATGGTGTCCACCACCACATGGGCGTTCACCAAGGGCATCATCAGCTCCCATTGCAGCTTGGAGTCCGCCTCGAACTCCACATCGTGCAGGTAGCTGTACTTATTGGAGTAGAGCGCGGTGATCAACTGCCGCAGGCTATCGTTCCGCACCAGGTTGAAGCCGATGCTCTTGAGGTTATCGTACGCGGCCAGGTTCGTGGTGAGGGTGGTGTTGCCCCAGATGTTCGCGTAGTGGATGCGCAGCGAATCGTGGAACGGCGTCCGATCGGTGAGCTGCTTCAGCACGGCCTGGTTGCCGCGTAAGTAGCGTGCGCTCGCTTCGATGTTGTAGCGGCAATCACTCAGGTCCGATGCAAGGTTCGTGTGCATCTCGCGCAGCAGCTTCGCTTCCTTGATCGCGTCCTTGCGGTCATCGTTCCAGTTCTGCACCAACAGGGCCAGCAGCACGCCTACCATCACCATGAAGATCTCCCCGGTGCCACTTAGGAGCATCCGGGTGAGGCGGTGTTCGGGGCGCAGATTGTTGCGGAAGGTCTTCAGCAGGCTCATTCGTTCGTTGTGGGGTGCATTGCTGTGGCCTTCTGTCCAACTCCTCCACCGTCCGCCAGGCAGCCTCCAAACGTACCCTGTTATTCCTAGATGCCAGAGCACATCCGAGAATTGGGTAGCTCGAAGAAGCGCACCCTGTGCTGTGCTGGTTAAAGAAGGAGGTCGGTCTTTGGTGGAATTTGGTTGATCGCAGGCCATTGCGGTGGCTTTCCGAAGGATTTTCGGCCCGTCCGGTCACACGTTCCCCACGAAGGGCTTGCTGGTCAAGAGGGTAAGGGTGCGGAGCATGTTGTAGCACAGGTTGGTGAGCCCCACATGGAAGGTGGCGCATGCCAGACCGATGGACCGCACTTGCAGGCCGCCCATCTGCTTGTCGATCGCTCCGAAGACATGTTCGATGCGCGCGCGTACCCGGCCGAACCACCGATCAGCGCATCCAGCGTTCCGGCTGAATCCGCCACCGCCAATGCCCGTTTGTAGTAGGGCTCGGCCACGTCGTTCTCGCCACGTGCAGCATGCACAACAGCCATGGTGAGCTTGAAGGCGGCGTAGCCATAGGGATCCGTGCCGGGCTCCTTCATGACATCAGCCAGGCGGGCATAGTAGAGCGCGGAGTCCAGGTCGCCGCGATCCATGTGGCACCTGGCCAGGATGGACATCGAGCGATACATCTTTGAGCGCCTCAATCTGGCCATAGAACGTATGAACGTGATCCAGCTTGAGCATCATCACTCTTCTCCAAGATACGCTTTGATCACCCGAGGGTCATTGCGGATTTGATCAGGCGATCCAATGGCAATCGGACGACCATATTCCATGACC
>DAORNP010000213.1:3751-4177 GCA_035441065.1 Flavobacteriales bacterium
AACCGTCGCTGCTGGCCATAAGCAAGATTACCGGCCTCACGATTGGCCACAGACAACAGGTTGACCTTCTCCAGCCAGAATGCCGCTCGCTCCAAGGCTTGGGCCTCGGCACGACGGTACTTGGAGGTTTTAAACAAGCCGTGCAAGAACCGGGTTTCCAATTGCATGTGCTGAGAAATCAGGAGATTCTCGACCACGGTCATGTTCTTGAACAATCGCACGTTCTGAAAAGTGCGCACCAGTCCCAATCGAGCGATGCGATGGCTGGGCAGGCCGTGAATTGAATGGCCGTCCAGTAGAACAGTTCCCGAAGCTGGCCGATAGAAACCACCAATACAGTTGAAGACTGTGGTCTTACCTGCGCCATTGGGGCCGATAACGGCAAAGATCTGGTGGCGATGCACATCGAACTGGACATGGTCCACC
>DAORNP010000214.1:0-2632 GCA_035441065.1 Flavobacteriales bacterium
GCTCATCGTGGATGGCGGCTGGTACATCATGGGGCCGCTGGGCATCATGAGCCTTATCGCCATTTACCTCATCATCGAGCGCGCCATGGCCATCCGTCGCGCCTTGAAGGAGGACAAGGACTTCATGCACAAGATCCGCGATTACGTGCACGAGGGCAAGATCGACAGCGCCCGCAACCTATGCGCGCAGACCTCATCGCCCGTGGCGCGCATGCTCGACAAAGGCCTGAGCCGGATCGGCAAACCGATGAAGGATATCGAGGTGAGCATCGAGAACGCGGGCAAGCTCGAGATCTATCAATTGGAGAAGGGCCTGCCGGTGCTGGCCACCATTTCCGGCGCCGCGCCCATGATCGGCTTCCTCGGAACCGTGATCGGCATGATCGTCACCTTCCACACCATGAAGATCAGCGGGGCCGGTGTGGAGATCGCGCAGCTCAGCGGAGGCATCATGCAGGCCATGGTCACCACGGTGGCGGGCCTTGTGATCGGCATCATCGCCTACGTGGCCTACAATACCCTCACCGCCCGCGTGAACAAGGTGATCCAGAAGATGGAGGCCACCACCATCGCGTTCATGGACGTGCTCGAATCACCCGCCAAGTAACATGGGCCTGCGCAGCACACATAAGGTCGATGCGGGCTTCAGCATGAGCTCCATGACCGACCTGGTCTTCCTGCTGCTCATCTTCTTCGTGATCGTGAGCACCTTGGTGAGCCCCTACGCACTGCCGGTTGATCTGCCCAAGAGCGCCAACAAGACCAAGGAGAAACCCAAGGTGGCCGTGCGCATCGATGCGGAGCAGCACTACAGCGTGAACAACCGGATGATCGAACCCGCCGACCTCGAGGGGGTACTGAAGGACGAAATGGCGAAGCACCCAGCGGATCAGGCCGTGGTGATGCACGTGGATCAGAGTGTACCCACAGGCATCACCGTCAGTGTGCTCGATATCGCCAAGCGCAACAAGTGGAAGATCATCCTGGCCACGAAACCAGAATGATTTTGGCACGCGGATCTCATTAATCCTCCAGCAACGTCGGTTCTCCGGGTCGGCTAACGCGAATCGCAATGAGCACCATCGCCATCCAGCACCAGGAACAGGAGCGCGACCGTCGCACGGGCATCATCGTCACCATCTTGTTCCACGCACTGGTCACGCTGCTCTTCCTCTTCTTCGGCCTCACGCAGCCCAATCCGCTGCCCAAGGAGGAGACCGTTGAGTTGATCTTCGAGAGCGCTGGCGGCCTCAGTGGCGGCGACCCATCGCCCACGCCCGGCGCGCCGCAGGAATCGGCCGTGCCAACACCCTCCACGAGCGAGCCGGAAGAAGTGGCCACCGAGGATGACAGCCCCGTGGAGACGCCCAAGCCGGTGAAGCCGAATCCCAAGCCGAAGCCTGCACCCGAGACACAGAAGCCGCCCAAGCCGAATCCCAATTCGCTGTTCTCGCCCAGCAACAACCCGAGCGACAACAGCAACTCGAACCCAGGCGGCAACAACACGCCTGGCGACAAGCCCGGTGGCGGTGGAGTGGGTGATTTCAAAGGCAAGGGCTTCGAGGGGCGATTGGAGGGTCGCGGCTTCATGCGCGGACCGAGCATCACGGATAAACCCACCGAAGGCGGCAAAGTGGCCCTCAACATCTGGGTTGATCGCGAGGGAAAGGTGACGCGCGTGACGCAGAACCTCGATAAGAGCACCACCACGAGCACAGTGCTCTTCAACATCGCGAGGAAGGGCGCCATGCAATGCCTCTTCTCGGCCCGCGCCGATGGCCCCGCTGAGCAGATGGGCTTGCTGGTCTTCATCTTCGAATTGGAGTGAGGTGATCTACACGGAGACGCTCGCGTACCTCTACGCGCGGCTGCCCATGTACC
The DNA here is from genome assembly GCA_035441065.1 of Flavobacteriales bacterium. GTDB lineage: Bacteria > Bacteroidota > Bacteroidia > Flavobacteriales_F > PHOS-HE28 > PHOS-HE28. The sequence goes on from DAORNP010000214.1 coordinate 1,882, forward strand.
AGCGCATCGGCGCGGCGGCATACAAAGCTGACCTCAGCAACACGCACGCGCTCATGGAAGCGCTCGGTCATCCGGAGCGCGTGCTGAAATGCGTGCATGTGGCCGGCACCAACGGCAAGGGCAGCACATCATCGCTCATCGCGAGCGCGCTGCAAGAAGCGGGATACAAGGTTGGCCTGCACACCTCGCCGCATCTGAAGGATTTCCGCGAGCGTTTCCGGATCAACGGAACAATGGTGAGCGAAGAAGCCGTGACGCGTTTCGTGGAAGAGCACCGCGCCGCTTTCGAGCCGATCGAGCCCTCGTTCTTCGAGTGGGGCGTGGCCTTCGCGCTGTGGTGGTTCCGGGAGCAGCAGGTTGATATCGCCGTGCTGGAGACCGGCATGGGCGGCCGCTTGGACAGCACGAACGTGATCACTCCGGAGGTGAGCGTGATCACCAACATCGGCTGGGACCATCAGCAATTCCTTGGCGATACGCTGGAGAAGATCGCGGCGGAGAAGGCGGGCATCATCAAGCCGGGCATTCCGGTGGTGATCGGCGAAGCGGAAGGAGAAGTGGCGGAAGTGTTCAAGCGAAAAGCCTCGGAGTCGTCGTCGCCCATCACGTTCGTCGATCAGCACTCAGCACGGCTCGTTGCGAGCGGGCTGCAAGGCGAGCATCAAGAGCGGAACGCCCGAGCCGCATTGGCTGCTATCCATGTGCTGCGCGAACACGGATGGCGCATCCCCGATGAGGCCATCACGCAGGG
>DAORNP010000214.1:2688-4154 GCA_035441065.1 Flavobacteriales bacterium
AGGTGATCGGCCAAGCACCGCTCACCATCGCCGATGTAGCGCACAACGTTGATGGCATGCGCACGGTGAATGGGATGCTCCTGCGAACGCCGCACGATCGGCTGCGCATCGTGCTCGGCATGGTGAACGACAAGGACATCGACACCGTGCTGGCGCTGCTGCCGAAGAACGCGGCATACCACTTCTGCAAAGCGGACATCCCACGGGGCATGGATGCGGACGTGCTGCGTCAGAAGGCAGAACAACTTGGGCTATTGGGAACGAGCCATGGTTCAGTGGCTGAAGCGCTGAGCACCGCGCGTGAACAGGCTGACGCGAACGACCTGGTTCTCGTGACCGGGAGCGTGTTCGTGGTGGCGGAGGCGCTGTGAGGAGTGCGTGGCAAGTCTGAACCCGCTGAGCACACGAAAGAAGAAGCCCCACTGAGGCGGGGCTTTGTGGGACCTACTGGTCCCGCACCTGATGCGGGACGAACCAGTGACCTTCCCGCCCGTGAGGCGGCACGCCCTGAACCAGCCGAAGCATTTGGGGGGGAAAGAGAAAAGCCTCGGATTTCGCCAAGGCTTTCTACTGTGGGACCTACTGGATTCGAACCAGTGACCTTCCCGCCTGTGGGGCGGGACGCCCTGAACCAGCCGAGCATGAGCGGGAAAGAGAAAAGCCTCGGATTTCGCCAAGGCTTTCTACTGTGGGACCTACTGGATTCGAACCAGTGACCTCATGCGTGTGAAGCATGCGCTCTGAACCAGCTGAGCTAAGATCCCAAAAAAGTCAACGGACCACGAGCGGTCCTGGTGGAGGCAGCCGGATTCGAACCAGCGACCCTCTGCTTGTAAGGCAGATGCTCTGAACCAGCTGAGCTATGCCTCCGAACGTTAAAGACCAAAGAACATGGCTCCAATCCGCGAGCCCGGCCCTGTGAAGGGGGCGCAAATATAGCCGGGCTGGTTTCTCGACAAGAAGTCCATGGTAGAGTTGCGGGCAGGCCGCGCCCACAGGGCCTTTTGCGTTCCTTTCGGCCATGCGCTCCATGGCGGGTTCGCGGGTCCTCTTCTGGGCGCTAGCCTTGTTCCATCTCTGGCCCATTTGGGGGAGCACGTGGTTCGTCACCATCGATGGGCCATGCCACTTGGCCAACGCCCGCATCCTGCTCGATCTCTTGCGCGGCGACGGATTCACCGGGCAATTCTTCGCCCTGCATACATGGCCGGAACCGTATTGGACCGGCCCGATTGTCATGGCCGCTGCGATGGCCGTGCTCCCTGCATGGCTGGCAGAAAAGCTGGTGTTCTCGCTCGCCATCATCGGCCTGGCTTGGAGCTATAGGCGTTTGGCCATTGTGTTGGCGCCCGAGCGCCCTTGGTTGAGCCTCATGGCCATGCCATTCCTGCTGCATTACGCCGTAACCATGGGCTTCATCAGTTTCTGCTTGAGCCTGCCTTTGCTGCTCATGGCTTTGCATCGCG
>DAORNP010000215.1:0-4125 GCA_035441065.1 Flavobacteriales bacterium
CGCGGGATTGACCTGAACCCATGAGCCGGCGCCATACTTGTCAACCATTGTTCTATTGATGCGCCCAGCGCTGGCCGTGAGCTTTGCGGTTGCACAAGCGCCTGCCATGTCCCGCTTGCCTAGCCTGCACACCAATCGCCCCTTGAATGCTGAGGCCGGTGGCCGAGGACCGCGATTCCGCATCGCGGGGCCAGCCCAAGTGCTGGTGGCCTTGGTGCCTGAAATCGGCGACCAACGGGTTGACCGTCGGGTCAATAAAGGCAACGGGTACTAATGGCAGTCAAACGCGACATCCACCACCGGCCGCATCTCTGCGTGGTGCGGGACACCGGCCAGGCCAAAACAATCGCCCCAACTGCGGACGAGCGTGATGACACCTGCCATTGCGACCAGATCCCGATACTGGTGGAGGCCCTGATGCAGCAACGGGTGGAGATCGCGCAGCTGCGTGCCCGTCTCCTCTGTCAGCTCGAGAATCAGGAAGGACCGGCTAGTTGATGCGAAGACAACCCGAGGGCGTCTCCGCTACCAATCGAAGCTGCTCCACGCAGAGGAATCGGGCCACCTCCGCCCTCAGATCGTGCTCGTCCGCCTCGATGATGCACACTTCGGCGAAGTCGCCGACCCTCAGGCAATCGTCCTTCGTGGGGATGAGCACCTCATTGTCCGGTTCGGGCGAATCGAACTCGGTACTGGCGATGAAATGACCGCCCTCAGCCTTGCCCACCAGCATCCGGAACACCTTTCCCGCCTTGGCCTGGTTCAGCTCGAGGATTATGCCCGAAGTAGTTCCATGATCTGCTGGGCGCGCAGCTCCTTCACCTTGGCGGGCGCATCGTCCTTCAAGGCGCGTGCGCACGTGCATTCTTCATGGTTATTGGCGAAAGTGCCGAGGCGCTGGAAATCCGTCCGTTCGATCCAACGCAGATTGTCCTCGATTCGCCACCTTCACCCTCCGAAAAACCTATGCTTCCATGCCCATCCGCATGACCCCCGACCAGCCCGATGGCCCCCAGCGCAATAGGCCGAGTTTCCCTCGCGGAAGTGGCGGCCGCAGCGGGGGTGGGGGCATCGGCGGCGGCCTCATCGGCTCGTTGCTGCCCATGCTCTTCAGAAACCCGAAACTGCTGCTGATGGGCGCCGTGATCCTGGGTATCCTCTGGTTCATGGGCGGGCTCGACGGCTGCGGCGGCATGCTGCAGCAAGGCGGCCAGAGCAACCTGCTCAGCATGCTCACCACTGGGGCGAACCTGGATCCAGCCGAGTACGACAAGGCGGAGGTGCATGAGCCGCTCGCGGACAATGTGAACAATCCGCTGCCGGAGCGCTACTCACTGGACAAGTTCGCGCCGCCGCGCTTGAATCAAGGGCAGCAAGGCAGCTGCGTGGCCTGGGCCAGCGCCTACGCCGCGCGCAGCATCATCCACAACCAGGCTACGGGCGCGGCGCCGAGCAAGGCATCGGCCTTCAGCCCCAGCTTCATGTACAACCGCATCAAGATCGAGAACAGCAATTGCCAGGGGAGCTATTTGCATCGCGCCATGGATGACATGCTCGTGCGCGGAGCCGTGCCTTTCAGCGAATTCGCCTATTCGGACCAAACCTGCAACAACGCGCCGGACCCCAGCATCGAGCGCAACGCCAGTCGCTACCGGATCAAAGGCTTCCAACGCCTCAGCCGCAGCGACGACCCCAATAGCCCTGTGGACCTTCTGGCCATGAAGCAGCAGCTCGCGCAAGGCTCTCCCGTGGTCATCGGCATGATGGTGGGCGGAAGTTTCATGCAGGGCATGGAAGGCCAGGAAATCTGGTACCCCACCGCGAATGACCAGCAGATGCGCGGATTCGGCGGCCACGCCATGTGCGTGATCGGGTACGATGATTTCAAGCTCGGCACAGAGGGCGGCGCCTTCCAGATCATGAATAGCTGGGGGCCGGAATGGGGCTCGAACGGCATTGCCTGGGTGCCCTACGATGCGTTCGCCTATTTCACCAAAGAAGCGTACGCCGTTTATCCAATGGGCGAGAGCGCCGATGTGAAGACCGATCGCTACGACCTGCGCTTCGGACTAGCGGTAGTGGACGCTGCGGGCCAGCCCACCGGCGAGTATATCGCACTCGTGAGCACTGGCGGCCGCAGCTTCCGCACAGCAACACCCGTGCGCAAGGGCACGCGCTTCAAGGTGGAAGTGACCAACAACCTGGAATGCTACACCTACATCTTCGGGCAAGAAGCCGACGCCAGCACCTATGTGCTCTTTCCCTATACCCCGAAGCACAGTCCCTATTGTGGGACCACGGGCATGCGCCAGTTCCCTCGCGACCACAGCCTCACCGCCGATGAGCAAGGAACCAAGGACGTGATGGCGATCCTGGTGGCCAACCAACCGATGGACTATCCGGCCATCAACAAGCGCATGAATGAAGCGAAATCCGGCGGCCTTGCAGAAGCACTTGCCGCAGTGATGGGCCAGGAGCTGCTGCCCGAAACCGAGGCGCAATACACCGCTGGGGAGACCTTTGGCGTAAAGGCACCGGCTGCTCGGAATGCATTGGCGCTGGTGATTGAAGTGGAGAAGCGCTAAGGCCTGCACTCGCACGCGCAGCACGCCTTGTTTGAAGGGATTGCGGCTCACCCGCGCGTACCAATCAGGCCGGTACCGCCATCAACTCATGTTCCCGCGCTTCGGTGACGCATACCTGAGCGAAATCACCCACGCGCAGGTAGTTGCCCTCCATCGGGATCAATACCTCGTTGTCCACTTCGGGTGAATCGAACTCCGTGCGCGCGATGTAGTGGCCGCTCTCAGCCTTGTCCACGAGCACGTTGAAGATCTTGCCCACCTTATCCTGGTTCAGCTCGAGGCTGATGCGGCCTTGCAGCTCCATGATCTCCTGTGCGCGCTGCTCTTTCACCTCGGCGGGCACATCGTCCTCCATGGTGTGGGCGTGGGTGTCCTCCTCGTGGCTGTATGTGAAGGCGCCAAGGCGGTCGAAGCGCATGCGTTCGATCCACGCGAGGTTGTCGTCGTGGTCGGCTTGGGTCTCGCCGGGGAAGCCGCTGATGAGCGTGGTGCGAATGGCGATGCCGGGCACCTTCTCACGAATGGAGTTGACGAGCGCTTCGGTCTTCTCCTGCGTGATGCCGCGCCGCATGCGTGTGAGCATGCGCGTGCTGCCATGCTGCAAGGGCATGTCGAGGTAGTTGCACACGTTGCTCCTGTCGCGCATCACCTCCAACACGTCCATGGGGAAGCCTGAAGGGAAGGCGTAGTGCAGGCGGATCCAGTCGATGCCCTCCACATCGCTGAGGCGCGCGACGAGTTCATCGAGGTTGCGCTTCTTGTAGAGGTCGAGACCGTAGTAGGTCAGGTCCTGCGCGATGAGGATGAGCTCCTTCACGCCTTGTTTGGCCAAGTTACCCGCGTTGGTCACGAGCTGCTCCATCGGCGTGCTCACGTGCTTGCCGCGCATCAGCGGGATGGCGCAAAAGGAGCATTTGCGGTCGCAGCCCTCGCTGATCTTGAAATAGGCGAAATGCGCCGGCGTGGTGAGCAGCCGCTCCCCGACCAGCTCGTGCTTGTAATCAGCTTTCAGAGTCTTCAGCAGCCGCGGCAGGTCGCGCGTACCGAACCAGGCATCCACCTGAGGGATGCCCTCCTTCAATTCCGTTCCATAGCGCTGGCTTAGGCAACCGGTCACATAGACCTTCTCCACCAGCCCTTCGTCCTTCGCTCTGGCGTAGCTCAGGATGGTATCGATGCTCTCTTGCTTGGCGTTCTCGATGAAGCCGCAGGTGTTAATCACCACCACGTTGTGGTCGCTGGCCTCGCTCTCGTGCTCCACCGCGATGCCGTTGGCCTTCAGCTGGGCCATCATCACCTCGCTGTCGAAGGTGTTCTTGGAGCAGCCGAGGGTGACCACGTTGACCTTGGTGCGTTTGAGGGTGCGGGCTTTCATTGGGCGCGCGAAGCTAGGGGGACGAAAAGCAAGCGCCCCGCAATCGTATCGCGGGGCGCTTAACATTCCGGGATCCCTTAAACGAAGGCGGTCTTGAACCACTCTTGGAATTTGGCGCCCAGGATGGGCGCAGGCTTCATCTCGCCGTTCGCGGCAGCGATGATT
>DAORNP010000216.1:0-314 GCA_035441065.1 Flavobacteriales bacterium
CGCACCAGGTTGTTCTTTTCCACGCTGCGCGTGGCGTAGATCTCGTGCACCTTCAGGCCGTCCTTCTCGTCCGCGCCGCTCCAGTCGTGCAGGCGCACATAGGTGCCGATGCTGCCTACTTCGTCCATCGGTCCGCTGGTCATCATCAGGTCGCACGCGCTCCCTATGCCGTACGCCGCGCTGCATGCCATGCCGTGGCTCACAAGGCCCACTACGGGCTTGCGCATGCGCTCCACTTGGTTCGCCATCAGGTTCATGGCGTTGCCGTTGCCGCCAGGACTGTCGATGTTCAGCACTACGCCAACGATCTCTTG
>DAORNP010000216.1:368-1007 GCA_035441065.1 Flavobacteriales bacterium
GTTCTTCATCACGGCGCCGCTGATGTTCAGCACCGCCACCATGCCGCTCTCAGGTGTCACCTCATCAATGCCGGCGGCCACGCGGCGGCCGTCCTCGGTGAAGAAGCTCAGCCCCGCCTCCATCATCAGTTCCTTCTCCGTCCACTTGTCAACCGTGCGCGTGTTCGCCACGGCTTGGCCAGTGATGAACGCCTGCACCTGCGGCATGAGCGCGTCAACGGCATCAGGCCGTATGGCCATGATACCGAGCGCTATTTCATTAAGCAGGCTCTTCATCACTCTATCCGCCCAGGTAGGCGGCCAACAGGTCCACCTGGATGGTGCACAGCTGGTTGGTCGCGGGGTTCATCATCAGGATCTGGCAGCTGCCCAGGTCCGTGCTCTCATCGGTCAGCTTAGGCAGGCCGTCCAGCACCGCGCCATCGGAAAGCATCAGCGGGCCGATCGGCTCGGCATCGAAGCCGATGGCCGTGGTGTTCAGTGTGCCGCCCGCAACCACGTTGCAGCGGTAGTGCTTGTTCTTGTTGGTGGTGCCGCCCAGCACGCTGATCAGCTTGCCCACGTGCTCCGCCCAGGTGTCGTAGGCTGCGGCGCGTGCGGGGGTTGTGCCCACCACGTAGATGCCGTTCTCCTCGGGCG
>DAORNP010000216.1:1060-2185 GCA_035441065.1 Flavobacteriales bacterium
CGGGTGATGTTCCCCGTCGTGGCCGCCACCACCTGGGTATCGGCCGCGCGGCCCACCGGCACGCACTGGTGCCAGTTGCCCGTGCCGGTCGCGTTGCCGTGGCGCATCTCGCCCGTGGTCAGGTTGAACACCAGCTGGCGGCTGCCGAAGGGCTTCGTGCGGACATCCAGCTCAGCCTGCGTGAATACTTGTACAGGAAGCGTTGCTGTGGCCATGCGTGCGGAGTTGGTTCCTTGAAGGTGGCCGCAATGTTCCGGCGATGCGCGCGCCCGGTTTACGAACGGATTGCGCGCCTTGGTGCCCCCTATGTGCTCGAAAGCCTACAGCCGTGCGGTCTGCATGCGTTCGTAACTACGGCGCCACCCAGCCCGCGGCCAGGATGTTCTCCGCGCACAATTCGCCCACAGCCAGCTCTGCGATGTGGCTCGCGTGCATGTTGTCGTTGCCGCCTTGCGAGTTTGGGGTGCCCTTGGCAATGGGCGATGCCTGCGCCGTGGTGAGGTTCTGGCAGCGCGGGTACGGCCAGCTGTCCACGTAGTGGATGTCCGGATCGGCAGCGGCCGACGCCTTGGGCGCGGCGGGCACGGCAGCGGCGATGTTGCTCAGCGCCGTGTTGATGAGCGCTTCCTTGGCATTGCGGCGGAACGACAGGCTCACGAGGTTCCATTGCGGAGCCTCGGTGCTGTCGTTGTCGAATAGGGCGGCCAACTCCGGGCGCATGTAGTTCAGCAGCGAATTGAACTGCGTGGTGTACTGCGCGGTGGTGACGTTGGCGTTGGCATCGCTCTCACCGTCCCACCAGATCACGCCAGCGAGCTTGCACAGCACGCCAGGGTTCGCATCGCGGAAGTCCTCAATGCCGCGCCGAACGAAGTACTCGATGGCCGTGTACCGGTTGCCAGCGTAGGTGGCTGTTGGGTTCCACGTGCCCGGCGGCGTGGTCTCATTGATCCAAGGACAAAGGCCCGTGGATGAGTACGCGCACTTGATGATGTTGATGGGCGCTCCGACGGCATCGCGTAAGGTGATGGCCGCGCTGAACTCGGGGCCTATCTGATCGGTGGTAGTGGCGCCCGTGTGCGCGTTGTTCACGCCGATGGCGTAGGGTTGCCAGCTGCCGTTGTC
>DAORNP010000216.1:2287-3089 GCA_035441065.1 Flavobacteriales bacterium
GAGGGGCAATGCGCTGATGCCCTTGTACGCCCATGCCGGGTTCACCAGGCGGGCCGCCGTGCAGCGCCCATCAGCGTTGCTCTGCCCGATCACGAGCACGAAGTGGGCGGTGGCCTCGCCGCCCTTGGGGCGCGTGGCCCCGGTCGCGTGCGGAGCCTTGCGGCAGGCGGTGAGCGCAATCGCTATGATCAGGAGTGTGGTCAGGTTTTTCATGGGCTCAGGGCGCCACGTAGTTGCTGGCATCCATGTTCACCAGCGTCAGGTGGTTGCTGCCGATCTCGTCGTAGATGGTGCTCGCGCTGTCGCGGCTGTCGCCGAACCTCCACCAGCTATCCACGTCAGCGATGAAACTGAGCCGGTGCGGATTCTTCGTCACCCCCGCGTTGTGCCACTCGGTGATCTCAGCGCCCGTGAGCACGCGGCCGCCCACGTAGATGCACTCGTTCAGGCGGCAATCGTTGTACTGGCCTGGCGCGTTCGATGCGTATTGACAACCGAAGACCAAACGGTGATCCGTTCCGCTGACGTCGCCCAGCCAATCACCGGTGTTCGATCCGGAGACGTTGGTGAGCGCCTCAGCCGATCCGTTCAAGTAAATGGACCAGGCACTGCCGGTGCTCTGCAGCACCACACTGTACCACGTGCTGGCTGATAGCGATGTGCCGCCGAAGTAATTACCGGACCCGCCGCCGCTGCGGATTATCTGCAACCGGTTCTGGTTGCTCGTTGTGCTCCCGCGGAATTGGCGCAAGGCGATGCGCTGGCTGTTCCCCCAGAGGATGCTAGGGCCAGGATGAGGCTG
>DAORNP010000216.1:3201-4122 GCA_035441065.1 Flavobacteriales bacterium
CTGGCCGCGAGCGCATCGCGGAACGTCGATCCGATGATCATGCCCATTTGCTCCACCCGTTGCTCGTGCTCGTCGTCCTGCGGATCACGATGGTGTCGTTCACGGCCAGCACGATCGTCCCGCTCAGCGCCGCGAAGCCAGCCCCGTTCTTGTTGTAGGTGATGGTGCCGCTCCCGCCGTCATTCGTGTACGTGGTGTAGCTGCCTGCCTCGTCGTCCGTCACCGTCCAGGTGTAGGTATCCGCATCGCCGGCCGCCCATGCGAACTTCAGCGGGATCGGTGCGTTCGGCACTGTGTCCGCGATCAGCCTGCCAGCCGTGGCGTACACGCCCATGCCCGTGCCATTGCGGTTCTTCAGCTCACGCCTCGGAATCTGCGTGGCTGGGCGTAGCGTGTTGCTTCCGTTGTCGTAGTCCGTGTTCGCGCTGCTCGTCTCCGCATCCGCGTCGCTCTCGTCCTTGTACTTGATCCGCGAGCCCGGAAGGTTGCCGGCCACGTTGCCCGCTATGGTTGTCACGGTCGTGAGTCCGTCCGTGGTCTTCACCGTCGCATCCGGCGCGGTCGGGACCGTGTCGTTCACCAGGTCCTCCACCGCCACGAACTCGTAGCCCGTGCCAGCGCTGTTGCGCAACGCGCGGCGCGGTATTTCCGTCGTCGGTTTCAGGTATGTCCCGTCGAAGAGCGTATCACTGGCCGCCAGCTCCTGGCTGGCGTTCGCAGCGTCCTTGTACTTGATCACGCTCTGCGGCAGGGTCAGCGCCGGGCTCACCAGGTCGCGGTGGCCCACCACCGTGATGCCGTTCGTGGCATACACCGTGAAGCGCGGCACCGGCGGCGCGCCGCCGCCCGGCTCCGTTACCGTGAGCTCGCCCGTGTCTATGCTGTCCACGTACACCGGGAAGAACTGCGGGTCGCCCGCCG
>DAORNP010000217.1:0-3981 GCA_035441065.1 Flavobacteriales bacterium
GTTCTTCTTCAGCTCCAGGAAGTCGAACACGTCGGCGTGCCAGGGCTCCAGGTATACGGCGAAGCTGCCTTTGCGCTTGCCGCCGCCCGGGTCCACGTAGCGGGCCGTGTCGTTGAACACGCGCAGCATGGGGACGATGCCGTTGCTGGTGCCGTTGGTGCCCTTGATGTAGCTGCCCTTGGCGCGCAGGTTATGCACGCTGAGGCCGATGCCGCCGGCGCTCTGGCTGATCTGGGCACACTGCTTCAGGGTGTCGTAGATGCCGGTGATGCTGTCGTCCTTCAACTGCAGCAGGAAGCAGCTGCTCATCTGCGGCTTGGGGGTGCCGGCGTTGAAGAGGGTGGGCGTGGCGTGGGTGTACCAGCCTTCGCTCAGGTCGTTGTAGGTGCGGATGGCGCTCTCCAGGTCCTCCTTGTGGATGCCCACGGCCACGCGCATCAGCATGTGCTGGGGGCGCTCCACCACCTGGCCGTGCAGGCGCAGCAGGTAGCTGCGCTCCAGGGTCTTGAAGCCGAAGTAGTCGTAGCTGAAGTCGCGGTCGTAGATGATGGCGCTGTCCAGCACATCGGCGTTCTTGCGGATGATCTGGAACACGTCCTCGGCGATGAGGCTGGCCTTCTCGCCGGTCTTGGGGTCCAGATACTCATAGAGGTCCTTCATGGTCTCGCTGAAGGACTTCTTGGTGTTCTTATGCAGGTTGCTGACGGCGATGCGGCTGGCGAGCTGGGCGTAGTCCGGGTGCTTCACCGTCATGGTGGCGGCCACCTCGGCGGTGAGGTTGTCCAGCTGGGTGGTGGTCACGCCATCGAAGATGCCATCGATGACCTTGAGGGTCACCTGGGTGGCATCCACGGTGGGGTCGAGCTCATAGCAGAGCTTCTTCACACGTGCGGTGATCTTGTCGAATTTCACTGCCTCCCGGCGGCCGTCGCGCTTGACTACATACATGGTGGTGTTGGTGGGAATTGCCCTTCGCCCTTGGCTCCCGCCGCAGTAGAAGGAATGGTGGTGGATGAGTGGCCCGCGAGGCGGTTGTTGAACGGGTTCGTTGCTGCTTCCGGTCTCGCGGTTCTAAAGTCTCGGTCTCTGATTCGATTGGTTCCGCCTCGGCGGCGTCTTCTTCAACGGGTCAATGTGAGTTTCAGGTGAGCCAGTAGGCAGTGGGCAGTTTGCAATAAGCAGTTCGAGGGTGGCAGGGTTAGCGATTGCCGACTGCCTACTGCAAACCGCCCACTGTTCTACTAGAAATCAGCGTCCAGCGTGAACTTGGCCTGGTCCTTATCCTTGTTGAGCACGCCGGCCTTCTGGTACTCGCCCACGCGCTTCTCGAAGAAGTTGGTCTTGCCCTGGAGGGAGATCATCTCCATGAAGTCGAAGGGGTTCATGGCGTTATAGATCTTCTCGTTGCCGAGTTCCACCAGCAGGCGGTCGGCCACGAACTCGATGTACTGCTGCATGAGCTTGGCGTTCATGCCGATCAGGTTCACGGGCAGCGCGTCGGTCACGAATTCCTTCTCGATCTCCACGGCATCGCGGATGATGGTCTCGATGGTCTTCTTGGGCAGCTTGTTCAGCAGGTGCTTGGTGTAGAGCATGCAGGCGAAGTCGCAGTGCAGGCCCTCGTCGCGGCTGATGAGCTCGTTGCTGAAGCTGAGGCCGGGCATGAGGCCGCGCTTCTTCAGCCAGAAGATGGAGCAGAAGCTGCCGCTGAAGAAGATGCCCTCCACGGCGGCGAAGGCGATGAGGCGCTCGGCGAAGCTGCCCTTGCTGATCCAGCGCAGGGCCCACTCGGCCTTGCGGCTCACACAGGGCACCGTGTCGATGGCGTGCAGCAGCTTGTCCTTCTCGATGGGGTCCTTGATGAGCGTATCGATCAAGAGGCTGTACGTCTCACTATGGATGTTCTCCATCATGATCTGGAAGCCGTAGAAGAAGCGCGCCTCGGGATATTGCACCTCGTGCAGGAAGTTCTCCGCGAGGTTCTCGTTCACGATGCCGTCGCTGGCGGCGAAGAAGGCGAGCACGTGCTTGATGAAGTAGCGCTCATCATCATTGAGCTTCTCCGCCCAATCCACCAGGTCGGCGTGAAGGTCGATCTCCTCAGCGGTCCAGAATGCCGCTTCATGCTTCTTGTAGAACTCCCAGATGCCGTGGTGCTGGATGGGGAAGATGACGAAGCGGTCCTTGTTCTCCTTCAAGAGGGGCTCGTTGGCGTCGGCGTTGCTGGGGAGCTCCATGCTCATCTGGGTATCGTTGCTCATGGCGGGAAAGTGAAGAGGTCGGTTATCTGTTCGGGAGGCGGCTCCCGTTAAGTGGCTCTCGGTCTTGTTGGTTGGTCCGTCGGCGTCGATTCCGGAAGCACTCGGAGGAAGGCGTCGGCGGGTCACAAAAATGGATCCGATGGAGTTCGGAAGCACGGCCTGCGATGGGCCACTTTCTCGGACTTTTCAACACGGGCCGCGAAGCCGCGCCAATGCTGAGGGAGATGCAGCGGGGATACTCGCAAGCGGAAAGTTTTCACGATCGGTTAACAGCGCCTGAGGCGCGCGGCTCTAAAGCGAAAGCACGAGAGCGCAGGAGCGGATCGCAGCGGTGGCGGGTGTTCCACGCGGTCGGTGGTGCGCATACGCCCGCTCGCAGGGAGAATCAGGCAATCTTCTTCTTCGAACCCTGCTCCTTCTCCCACTCCTTATAGATCACCTCCAGCTCGGCGAACCACTGCTCGCCGTACTTGCGGATGAGCGCATCCTTCAAAAAGCGGAACACGGGCACATCGAGCTTGGCGCCGCAGGTGCAGGCCGGCTTGCATAGGTTCCACTTGTGGTAGTTGAGGCCGTCGCGCTCGCCGATCTTCTCGATGCGGATGGGATACAGGTGGCAGCTGATCGGCTTGCGGAAGGGGATCTTGCCATCCTTCCATGCCTTCTCCACGCCGCACAGCGCGATGCCGTTCTCGAAGATGGTGAAGGCGCATTCCTTCTTGCCGTCCACCAATGGGGTCACCAGGTCTCCGTCCTCATCGATCACGCTGAAGCCCTGCTCGGCCACGGCTTGTCTTCCTTTCTCGGGGATGTAGCTCTTGTACTTCGGCCACAGCTTCTTGAGCTGCTCGGCTTCTTCGGGTTCCAGTGGTGCGCCGCTCTCGCCCTCCACGCAGCAGGCGCCCTTGCAGGCATTGAGGTCGCAGACGAAGCGCTTCTCGAAGAGGTCCTCGGAGATGAGGGTGTTGCGGTGCTCGATCATTCCGGCCGAAAGCTACAAGCCGCTAGCTTCGGGCCACTAGCTCAAGTCAACGCACATGAAAGACTTCAAGAAGCTCAAGATGTGGCAGAAGGCCATGGATATCACCGACATGGTGTTCGACCTTTATGAGGGTCAACCTTGGCAGAAGGTTGCGGAACTCAAAGGGCAATCCACGCGAGCTGCGATATCGATCGCATCGAACATTGCGGAAGGCAATTCACGCCGAAGCGAGAAGGACAAGCATCGTTTCATGGAGTTCGCGCTTGGCTCCGCATTCGAACTGGAAACGCAAACACTTACCCTTCAGCGAAGGAAGTGGGCTCCGAAAGACGAGGCAGAGGAATTGCTGATGGCCATCGATGAAGAACAGAAAATGCTCGCAGGCTTCATGTCCAAACTGAAACAGTGACCTCGGCTTTTAGCCTGTGGCTATCGGCTAGTGCCTCGAAGCTCACTCGTTACATTCGCGCCCCGCGACGCTGAAGGTTTCCAGAGCGCTCGCGCACCATCATGAGCAACCAAGAAGACCGTCTCAAGACCCTCATCGGCCATGCCAAGGAGTATGGCTTCGTGTTCCCCAGCAGCGAGATCTACGATGGCCTGAGCGCCACCTACGACTACGGCCCTTACGGCGCCGAGCTGAAGAACAACATCCGGCAGTACTGGTGGGCCGCCATGACGAAGCTCAACGAGAACATCGTGGGCATCGACGCGGCGATCTTCATGCACCCCACGGTA
>DAORNP010000218.1:0-3866 GCA_035441065.1 Flavobacteriales bacterium
ACAAAGGACCATTGAGCGTGAACCATGCCAATGGCCGGACGCTGAAGACCGCTACCGGCGAATCGTTCTTCGCACTTGGCACGAACATCGGCGCAGGCGGAAGCCCGGCGAATACCCCAACAACGCCTGCTTTCCTCTATCGCTTCCACGTTGATCAGATCAAGATCTCGATGAGCCAACTGCACGATGTGGGCGGCAACTTCATGCGCATTTGGCTTAGCGATCAGATCTTCAGCCCTGAATGGGTGAACTTGGGGGTTTACGATGCCTATCAAGTCCCTAGAATGTGCCTATGGGACGACAACCCTAGCAGCCCGTGCAATAATGATAGCCAATGGCGCAACCGCAGAGGCAATGGACAAACACAGGCATACATGTTCGATGAGGTGCTCGGCCACGCCAGAGGGGCCAACATCTACTTCCAGGTCTGCGTGGATCCGTACCCCGGCATCGTTGCCTACGAGAAGGGTGGCTGGGGCGCTAATCCGTACTTGCGGAACTTCGTGAAGCCCTACCTCTTCGCTCAGGACAATCCGAACAACAACCCCTACAACATGCGCCGGTTCTATTATCAGGACGGCGATACCACGAACACGACTGAAGGCCCATTCTACTTCTGGAAACGGCGCTACAAGTACATACTTAGCCGCTGGGGCTATTCGCCCCATTTCGCCATTATCGAGCCCTTCCAGGAGACCGGGCAGCAACTATCGATGGAGAATCAGGTGCTATGCACCAATGACGTGCTCACCTGCCAGCAAGCGAATAACGATGCCTATTGCCGGGACATGTGTCGGGAGAGTCGCGGCACTTGGGTAGCCGACCAAGATCTCCCAGATGTTCTCGCGCATTGGACAAGGGATATGATCCGGCATGTGCGCGGAAGCGTTGACCCGCTTGACCCTGTCGATTCCCCATTGGGCGAAGACAAGAAACTATTCCTGCTAAGCGGTGGCGGAGGCCCATGGCTGGGTGATCCCAATGCGGATCAGGCGGAGATCGATCGTTACAATCGCCCGTTCACGATACCCGAGTTGGACCTGATTGATGTCCACGTCGGATTCTCGCACAACTACAAGCTCGATAAGGGCAAGCCTGATTGGCGCAACCACCAAGGATATGCAGAAGCGGAAGCCTACTGGAACCGCTTCCCTGCGCAGAACGCCTCTGTATCCGCACGCAAGCCCTTCAATCACGGGGAGTTCACCCATTACACCAATTTCACGAGACCAACCACGTCCTTTCCTGTCTTCCTGCCGGGATTCAAGGATGACATCGAAAAGATCCACCACAATTACAATGTCTCCTTCCACAACGAGCTGTGGTCATCGGCCTTCACGGGCAAATTCGCCGCTGGCACTAGCTGGATCTGGGATCGCGTGTTTTGGTGGCCGAGGTCGATGCCAATCCCGCCCCATGAATATAACGACCCCGCTTATTTGACCAACAATCCGTTTGGTTATTCAGGGACATTCGGTGATACTAATACTGTAAACGTAGGTGGGCTGCCGGTACCAGTTGTCAACCACAAGGTTCACCACCATTTCAAACCGTTGGCCAACCTCCTCTCGCACCCGAGCTGGCTCGCGCTGAATTTTTTCGACACAACGCTTGTGGCGGACGCGATTTATGATTCTGACACGGTGGATACAAACCTGCTTGAATGCTATTACCTGAGGCGCAGCGGGGGTGATGCAGCCATTGGCTGGGTGCATAACCGCAAGGCTTCAGTGATGAACAACTTCTACATTACCAAGCACGACACTACACAGAACTTCTTCGGCTGTGTTGCGCCAACCGACACGGTTGTGGTTCTCTCGGGATTTCTGCAGAGCACCGATTACCACATCACCTGGTTCCCAACATGGATGAACAGCACGGTATGCCCGTTGGATACGGTGCGGCAGACAAATGTGGCGGGCGAACTATTGCTAGACCTGAGCACAGCGCGATTTGGGGATACTATTCAGTACTTTATGGACACGCTTCGCTCCGACTATGCCTTCATCATCACCCTAGATGAGTTCGTGAAGAGCCGCACTGTAGACGAGGACATCGTCAGCGAAGTCGAGGGTGACTGGGACTTCAACTTATACCCGAATCCAACACGGCAGAATGTGTTTCTGCGTTTCTCGAATGAGGAGCGGAAAGAAATCGCCCTATTAGACATTACTGGCAGGTCCATTGTGGTGCGGACTGGCGTCACTTCAAGCACGCACCACCTAGTTATTGATGAATTGGCCAAGGGCACGTACTTCATTCGGGTCTCCAGTGCCGCCAATGCCCGCACGAAGAAACTCATCATCCACTGAACATGAGAACTCCATTGACAGCGCTGCTTGTGCTAATCCAGGCGATTCCAGTAAAGGCGCAGTCTGGGTTTGAGCGAATCTACAATGGCCAGATTTCGTTCGTGTTCAACCTAACATTACTCCCAAGTAACAATGTCCTTGTTGGCCTGGGAAAAACCAGGGCTGTTTCACACGTGAATTCTGCTGGCGAGATTGTCTATACACATTCCTATTGGTCTGATGCCGCCACACCATTAACGGGCCTAGGGGGCATTCGGAAGCGCTCAGCGAACGAGTACTTCTGCGCAGCAGGGTGCAGGATGGATTCTTGTTCTGCCACGGGCTCGGTCATTGTCCCCTTCCACCGACCGGTAATATGCAAGATGGATTCGCTTGGCAACGTTCTGGATATCCGCTATTACACGCTCAATGATGGATGTAGAAATATCGGAAGTGACCTGACCGTTTCGGACCAGGGTGGTCTGATTGTTTGGGGCCATGATGACGATTTCTTCATACTGAAGGCCAGTCCAGATCTCACTCCCCAGTGGGCAAGGCGTTTCAATCAAGCGGGGAGTTTCCGTTTCATCAAGGAGCTTCCAAGCGGTGATTTGCTGGCAGGCTTTGACATGCCAATCGCCGGAGCCTCCATTGCACGGCTGGACGCCAACGGTAATTTCATCTGGTGCAAGAGCTACATGCGGCCTACGGGCAAGATGCATGATGCCATCGTTGAATCGGATAGTTCTTTCATCATCACAGGCTTCACCAGCACGGTAAATGCTAATCTCTTCATGATGGAGTTGGATGGTGAGGGTGCAGTACAATGGTGTCGGGGTTACGGCAGCGGCGACCTCGAATGGTACACGCCGCAACGGTCCCGATTGGAACGCACCAATGATGACAATCGCGTCGTTCTAGCCACGTTGGCTGGATCGGACTTCTTAAGACCATTCCTGATGAAGGCGAATCCGAACGGCGACACTCTCTGGGTGCGTTCTATGGGTGCAGGAAACTATGCTTATCATTCCAAAGACATGATTGTCGCTTTGGATGGCGGGTTCTTAGTTAGCGGGCACATTTGGGGAGACCTCCCGGAGATGAACAGTGTGCTCCCATACATCTTCAGGACAGACTCCCTCGGCCACTTCCCGTGCTTGAACCGCTCCAGCCCTGTAGAGTTGTACAATCTTTTTCCCACTGACAGCAGCTTCACGCTCGCCTCAACAGATGGTGCTACCATGCACCAGGCCTTCGTGAGCGATACCACCTTCGCACCACTCTCCGTGTACGATGCCTGCGAAGTGGCCAATGCCTTCCGCCCCTACCCGGATTACAAACCCGAGCGCATGCGCGTGCGCCCCAACCCCACCCCTGGCCGCGTTACCATCTCCTTCACAGACCCGCTCATGGCGGAGAGCTATTATAGCGTGTACGATGGCATGGGCAAACTCTTGTTCCAGCGCCCGCTGCCCAAAGGCCGGGAGACGGAGGAAGTGGATCTATCACGCTTCGGTGCAGGCACCTACGTGATCCGCTTCACGGATAAGGAGGGGAGCTGCTATGAAAGGGTGG
>DAORNP010000219.1:0-3835 GCA_035441065.1 Flavobacteriales bacterium
GAGGTCGTCAGCGCCATCGGCCTGGTAAACGAAGTCGAGGTCGGTGGTGCAGGCGAGTACCGGAGTGCCGGCGCACAAGCAATCCAAACCAATGATGTCGTTCGTGGTGGCAAGGTCTCCATCATCACATGCATCACCCTGCAGCCCTGGAAGTTCCGGGCAGTCATCAGTGCTATTGAGCACATAGCCAGGAATCGCTACGCAGCTGATCACACTGATTGCGGGATCACCGAAGCCATCGCCATCCGCATCCTCGAACAAGGTCACGCCCACGCCTTCGTCCACGAATCCGTCGCAGTCGTTGTCGATGCCATCACATACCTCGGTGGTGCAGGGTTGTCCGCAGTCACCGCCGTCGTTTCCGAACTCCGCGCAGTTGAAGAAGATGAGGTTCCCGTTCCATTCGAATGACCCATCATCGCAGAATCCATCGCCCACCCATTCGACCGGCGCGCAGTTGCCGTTGCAGTCGGCGATCTCGCCGGGAGGACACTGTCCGGGCAGAAAGCCCAGGCAGGTGCAGTCGGTCCGAACGATATCGTTGTTCGTGTTAGGATTCCCATCGTTACAGGGTGCGCCGACCACCGTTAGATTCGTGTCGTTGTCGTTGCAGTCGCCGCCGATCTGTACGCGATCAGGGATGGGGGTGCAGCTGAGTTCAGCGGTGGCATCGTCACCAAAGCCATCGTCGTCGGCATCTATGTACCAGAAGAAGTCCTCATCCGCTTCGCCGTCGCAATCGTTGTCAAGCCCATCGCACGATTCAGTTGCGGGTACGCCAACACTGCCGAAGAAGCCATCCGCCGTGCTGAAGGCGATGAAGCCCGCGCTCGGCACCAGGCGCACAAAGGTCTCCGGGAAGAGGGCAACATCATTCTGCGTGATGGTGATGTTGAAGCAGCCATCCGGCAGGCAGAGGTTGACGATGCCCACGCCGAGTTCCTCTTGCGGGAGGTCCAGGTCGCCCTCGAGCACCAAGCCGCCTTGTGTGACGACGTAATGAGCCGTGCCTCCCTCGTTCTCATCCAGTGTCCATACCATCAGTGTGATGCCGCCGCGTACGGTGGGGTCGGAGTCGTCACAATCACCAGCCACTTGAACAGCGCCAGCAACGGGAGCGCAAGAGACCTGTGCCGTGCCATCAACGCCCATCCCATCGCCATCATCATCCGTGTACCAGATGAAATCCTCATCCACGGCTCCATCGCAATCATTGTCGAGACCATCGCAGAGTTCATCGGCGCCTGGGAAGACCGCATCGTTCGCGTCGTCGCAATCTCCTTCAAAAAGCGCCGTTCCAGGCGGCTGTGAGCAGGCGAACACGAATTCACTCGTGGTGCCCCAGCCATCCCCGTCGGCATCCGTGAACCACGCGCTGGCATCATCCTCCACGATGCCATTGCAGTTGTTGTCAATTCCATCGGCACTGTCGCAACCGTCAGGCATGCTGGGGTTGATCTGGTCGTTGGCATCATCGCAATCCCCGGTCAACTGGACCAAACCGGGGAGCGAGGTGCAAGAGACCACCTCAGCAACGTTCGCGCCCCAACCATCTCCATCGGAGTCGGGATACCAGAAGAAGTCTTCATCAACCAGGCCATCGCAATCGTTGTCGATGCCGTCGCACAGTTCCACCAATTCGCCCACTGGGCCGAAGAAGCCCTCGAGCGTAATGAAACCTTGTTGCTGTACGTCCAGCTGATCGACAAAGGAGATCAGCGAGGTCTCGGCAAGGGGCACATCGCTGTTACCCACTGTGATGCTCAAGCAGCCGGGCGCTTGGCAGAGGTTGATCAGCGCACCAGCAACACCGTATCCCGGTGCTTCGCCAATGGGCATGGGTCCGTCGTGGATGACCGTGCCGGCCAGGGTCACTGTGACCTCCACCGAACCAGTCAGGCCAAGATCTTCCGTGAGGATGGCGACCTGCACAACGCCTTCCGTGCAACAGCTCCCATCATCGCACACCGCGCTCGGGTTGTAATTGAGCGCTGCCGGGTTGGTGCAGCCTTGTACCGGGTTGCCAAGGGTGAAGCTCAGCGTGCCGTTGATGATGGCCCCCGTGGCTACGGTTGCCCCCCCTTGCTCTGCCGTGAAGCTCCCGTTCACCGGCAGGCCATCGGCATCGAACACTGTACCGATGAAGCAACCTTCGGTGGCGCAGAACGTGATCACATCGCCCGTGCCATTCGCCTGCGCGACATCCAGTCCGTTCGTGAGCGTGTATTGCGCATCGGTCCCGGCAGGCGTGGTCAGGGCCACAGCGACCTCAACGCACGGCACACAAAGGCCTGTGAGCGCCTGGTAGGCGCCATTGACGTTCAGCTTGCCACCTGTGATGGAGATGGCATTGCCGCCGGGGAAAGGCGACACGCTGCTCAGGATGGCCTGCTTCACTTGCAGCGCCGTGGCCTGCGGGTCGCTCACGGTGCTCTGTGCGAATGTGATGCAGTCGTTGCTGTAGAGCAATGCAACGGTGCCTGCCACAGCAGGAATGGCGAAGGAGTTGCCATCTACTGAAGCATAACCGCCGCCAATGTCCGTCGTGAGGATGTCCAGTCCTGGTGCCAGCAGATGCACAGTGTTATCACCCACGGCGAACGGTACCTGATTGAGCTGGCCATAGCTCGTCACCACGATGTTGTTCGCGTTGGGGCAGGTGGCCGGATAATCATCGATCACATCGATGTTCACGGGGTCGTTGGGACCGCTGGTCACGACGAGGATGCCGGCTGCACCAAGGTCGTCGAAGAGCGGTTCGCCGAATCCGCAATCAATGCCCGAGATGCCCCAGGAGATGGTGAGCGCGACGATCAGCCTTCCTTGCGCGCCATTGCTCTGATTGAAGAGCGTGCGTTGATTGAGGCAGAACTGGAATTGCGCGAGGGCATCACCCAGGTTGTTGGTAGTGGCGGAGCTGACGAGGTCCACGTCCCAGTTCACGCCGCTCACCCCCTCACCGTTGTTACCCACGGCGCCCACCACACCGGCCACCTGGGTGCCGTGGTCATCGGTGCCAGGCGCGTCAACCACCATGTTGCCCACAAGATCCGGATGGTCGCCTTGCACGCCGCTGTCGATGATGCCCACCGCGATGCGCTTGCCGTTGGCCATGCTCCCGCCTGTGGTGATGTTCCATGTGGGCTCCACGTTCATGGCAGGCAGGTGCCACTGACTTCCGTATTGCGGGTCGTTGGGCTGTGCGCGGCGCTGCACGCGGTAGTTGAGGGAGGAGCGCTGCACCACAGGAAGCGCGGCCACCAAGCGTTGCAGTTGATGGTCATCCGTTGTACCGGCGAATTGGAGCTTCGCGTAACGGGCGCCTTCGCCGAGCAGCGCGATGCCATCCAGTTGCGCACCCGCTGGCGATTGCTTCGCCCATTGCTCACGCACGTGGGCAGTATCGGTCGGACCCTCCAGAAGAACGAGCACTTGTCCAGGCATCCAGGTAGACTGTGCGTGAACGTTGAAAGCAAGGAGCAGGAATTGGATGATTGCAAGAAGAGGGAAGGCGCGCTTCAGCATGGGTGATCGGGTTGGCTGCGAATGTGGGCGGTACACCCGTGCGATGCATCAATTGGCATGTCAACCTTCGTTAGTCTTGACAATGCCGATTGCAATGCCTACAGCCATCCAAATGGGCAGTAGCCCTCACTTCCAGTCATCCATGCTCCGTCACGGGAAAGAGCCATTTGCTATGCCGGCATGCAGAACGACGAAGCCCCGGCTGTTCGCCAGGGCTTCGATTCTCGGATTCGGTTCTATTTCTGGATCACCAGCCTCTCGTTGAAGGTGCTGCCTCCGGCGGTGATGCTCACCAGGTACATGCCGTTGG
>DAORNP010000220.1:0-2390 GCA_035441065.1 Flavobacteriales bacterium
CGCCGGTGGAGCATCCCGCGGTCTCAGCGGGACGGTCCTTGGTTCGAATCCAAGCGAAATCACGAGCAGCCAGTGAAAGAGCATCCCGATTTTGTCCACAAATTCCGAGGTTATCAACAGGTGTGGTACCCTCCGGAAGGGTATTCAAAGCGGTTCCGAGCCGGGTGGTAGGTGTTGCTGCCGCTCTGTCGGGCCACCGGTGCCGCTGGTCGAATTGTGAATGCGCTGTTGATAGCGGAAGCCTAGGGCGGCGCGGCTTCGGGGCAATTTCGCGGCGCCTCGGAATGCACTTTGACCGAGGTTCCCAGACATGCGCCACTTGCTCGCTCTCCCGTTGCTCCTTCTCGTCGTTTTCGCCAACGCTGCCACCTACTACCTCTCGCCAACAGGCAACGACAGCAACAACGGCACCAGCGCGTCCACCCCCTGGCGCACCATCGACCGCGCCAACCAGCTCAGCAGCAGCTTCCAGCCCGGCGACCGCATCCTGTTCCAGCGCGGTGGTGTGTTCCGAGGCAAGCTCAATATTCAGAATAGCGGCAATGCAACCGCGTTCATCGAAGTAGGCAGCTACGGCACCGGCGCACAACCCATCATCAGCGGCAGTGTGGCTGTCACAGGCTGGACCATCCATAGCGGGAACATCTGGAAGGCGCCGGTGAGCCAGGCCTTGAAGCATGTTTTCGTAGATGGTGGATTGCAGGAGATCGCACGCTTCCCGAACACGGGTTGGTTGCGCGTGGACCAAGGCACCAGCACGAGCCTCACCGATAGCGAGCTGACACAGCCCAACGGATACTGGAATGGCGCAACCGCTGTCATCCGCACCACCAACTGGAGCTACGACACCGCTTACGTTTCTGCGTTCAACAATAGCACCCTTACCCATACCGCCACGGGCAATAATCTGGGCACTTGGCAGTGGGGCTACTACCTGCGCAACAAGCTCGCGCTCCTCGATGCTCCTGGTGAGTGGTTCCATGACCGCGCCACGGGCATGCTCTATCTCTGGTGCCCCAACAATGCTAACCCCAACACGGTGCTGGTCGAAGCGGCAGTGGCCGATTTCGGCGTTTTCGTTGGCTGGCAGCGCCACCACATCAAGGTCGATGGCCTGCATTTCAAACATCAGACAACGGCCAGCCTGCGCCTCTCAGGATCCTACGACCTCGAGGCGATGAACTGCACCTTCACCGATACCTGGCAGGCCATCTACAGCACTGGCAGCAACCAGTATTTCCATCATCTCGATATCCAACGCACCTATGGAAGCGCCGTGGTGCTGCTCGACAACAACTCCCGGTTCGAGGAGAACAACCTGCTGAACATCGCCATGGTGAAGGGCCTCGGGGAGCAGAACATGGGCTACATCGCCATCCGCACGAACGGTACTGGCATGGTGGTGCGCAACAACCGCGTGGAGAACGTGGGCTACTGCGGCATCGCCGTGAGCAACGATTGTTTGGTGGAGCGCAACCTGGTCATCAACAGCATGGCCATCCTGAATGATGGCGCGGGCATCACCTTCGATACGGCCGATGGTGCCATCATCCGTGACAATGTGGTGCGTGATCTAAATGGCGACGTGGAGAGCAGCGCCATCGGATGGGTCCACTCCGTTCCCATTTGCATGGGCATCTATTTCGGCAATGTGTACAACCGGAATGTGCTCGTGAAGGGCAATACGGTGATGAACTGCAAGGGCTCAGGGATGTACGTTGACCATACCATGCAATTCAATAACAACCGCATCGAGGACAACGTGCTCTTCAATAACGAGATCCAACTCTTCATCTCTGACTACAGCAACTACAACGGCCCAGGAGCTACTGCTCCATTCCACGTCCCTTCCTTCAACACGGTTTACGCCAATAACGTGTTCTATAGCCTCACCAAGGATCAGCTCCTCATCCAGCAATACCATGTGTACAGTGCCAACTGGGTTGACTTCGGCACTTGGACGGGCAACCGGTACTTCAATCCGTACAACGACCGCAGCATCTACCTGCGCAACTCGGTGACCGGCGCGCACAACTACTACACGCTGGAGCGCTGGCGCGCGGTTCACAACGAAGACCCCACCGGAACGCGCAGTCCTTTGTTCCTGCCCAGCATGGAGGTGACCCAGGTGCTGGCCGCCAACACTGTCCCCAACAGCTCATTCAACTCGAATGTTACGGGATGGACGGGCTGGCCGAGCCAAGGGCAGATCACGCATAATTCGGCCAACCTCGACAACGGAAGCCTGAGGCTGAGCTTCACCAGCAACGCCACCTACAGTACGCATAACCTCAACCACAGTGCAACCATCGGCATCCAAAATGGCGCGTGGTACCGCATGAAATTCAGCGTGGTGAGCGATATCATGAGCGAGTTCTCCGTGGGCTCAA
>DAORNP010000220.1:2400-3775 GCA_035441065.1 Flavobacteriales bacterium
TGCCCTTCGGCCGCCTGCGGCCGCTGGGCAGCGACGAGCCATGGCGGGTCGGCGAGCGCGTTTATGCTTACGACAGCAACCGTCGCGATGTGGAGCATTTCTTCCAGAGCGATCGCACCGACCAGGGCGTTTGCATGTTCACAGCGAGCTACACCGACGGCATCTATTACCTCGACAATGTCTCGTTGGAGCGCGTCACGGCGGTGCCTGTGAATCCCCTCGATCGGCAGATGATCCTGGTGAACGAACAGGCTGCTGCGCAGACCTTCAGCATACCTGCTGGCTGCTGGAAGGACACTGACGGCAATGTGATGGGCGCCACCATCACCTTGCAGCCATACAAGTCAAGGGTGATCTATCGCTATGCGGTTGGTACCGCATGCGGCCAGCAGGTCGATTGCGCAGGTGTGCCCGGAGGCACAGCTGCCCCCGGCACGGCCTGTAACGACAATAATGCCTGCACCATCAATGATACCTGGAATGCGAACTGCCAGTGTGTGGGCACACCAACCACGCCAACCGCTAGCATCACAGCAGGTGGCGCGACAAGTTTCTGCACCGGAGGCAGCGTGGCACTGAGCGCTACCACTGGCACGGGCTACACCTATCAGTGGCGCAACAACGGCACGAACATTAGCGGCGCCACGGCGAGCAGCTACACGGCAGCTGCGGCCGGCAGTTATGCCGTGGTGGTAACCAATGGCGGCTGCAGCGCCACCAGTGCAGCAACAACGGTTACGGTGAGCGCAGCGCCAGCAGCTACGATCACATCGGGCGGTAGCACCACCTTCTGCAACGGTGGCAGTGTATCGCTTACGGCGAATAGCGGTACAGGGCTCACCTACCAGTGGCGCAGGAACGGCATCAACCTGAGCGGCGCCACGAGCAGCAGCTACACCGCTACCACCAATGGCAGCTACACCGTGGTGGTGACGAGCGGCGGTTGCAGCACAACCAGCGCGGCAACCGCAGTCACCGTGAATGCGTCGCCCACAGCGAGCATCACGGCAGGGGGCGCCACGAGCTTCTGTTCAGGCGGCAGCGTCGCTCTCGGCGACGACACGACACGCTCGCCAACGATGGCACGGGTTACACCTACCAATGGCGGAACAATGGCGCCAACATCAGCGGAGCCACGGCCAGCAGCTATACGGCAACGGTATCGGGCAGCTACACGGTTGTTGTCTCCAGCAGCGGATGCAGTTCAACCAGTGCTGCTGTTGCGGTATCGGTGAGCACCGCGCCAGCGGCCACGATCACGGCGGGCGGTAGCACCAGCTTCTGCAGCGGCGGCAGCGTGTCGCTTCAGGCGAACACGGGCACGGGCCTTACCTATCAGTGGCGCCAGAATGGGAATAACATCAGTGGCGCCACG
>DAORNP010000221.1:0-935 GCA_035441065.1 Flavobacteriales bacterium
GCGGGGTCCTCCTTCGTCGTCCTCCTCTCTGCTCGTGGTTGCAAGGCCCTGCCTGCGCCGGGCTGCCGCTTCGCCCGCTCACGCAACCGAGCCTCACAACCCGACCAAGTGATAACGACCCGAAGCGTGTCGGCATTAACCACTACAACAAGAAAAGTCAATCACTAAATTCGTCAAGCCCACCAAATTTTCCGCAGCCATGATCAAGTTCTCAACTCCACTCTGCCTTCTCGCTGCCGTCGCTTTGAGCATGCCTTCATGGGCCACCCAATGGACCGTGAGCAATTCAGCACAAGCGCCTGCACAGTTCATGGGTCCCACTGCTTTGCAAGATGCCGTGAACAGCGCGTCTGATGGCGACACACTGCTGGTGACCGGATCGGGCGCTACATATGGGAACGTTATCATAGACAAGCCGCTGGTTCTGGTCGGCATGGGCTACTCACCTATAGTCCAAGCCACCATCATCGGCGAAATGGACATACGAAGCTCCGGTGTCTTCGCAACCGGCTTCTCAGCAACACAAGGCCTCCAACTCAACGCCTTCAACGCACCTGGTCAATACGGCGGTGCATGGGACCGATTGACCTGAGGGGGTCGAGCACGCTGGGTGCTGGCCTGTTCTCGGATGTGACTGTGGGTGAGTGCATTATCACGGGTGTGAATTTCGCCAATGGCTTCGTGGAGAACCGGTTCGTCTTCGACACCCTGCTCTTCACGAACAACATCTTCAATGTGCGATTCGCACCCAACCCTAACGGTGGATTCATCAACGATTATATCGGCACAAACACGATCATCCTTGACCACAACGACTTCTTGGGTAACAGCACTGGATGGGGGGCGCTCTGGTCACAGTACATCGCAACGGAGGGTTGGCCCGAAGCGCAAATGGTCGTGTCGAACAACATCTTTCGGGGCACAGGCCCACGAGG
>DAORNP010000221.1:1005-1259 GCA_035441065.1 Flavobacteriales bacterium
AGTGGTAATCGCCTGTGACACGGTGAACTTCTGGGGAGTCGATCCAGGCATACCTGCTTGGCCGTTCAACATGAACAATGACTATACACTACCGTTTGGATCGCCCGCTATAGGTGCGGCCTCGGATGGAAGCGATATCGGTATCACAGGTGGACCCACCCCACTTACAGTTGGTGAGCGCCCCCTTGGACCGAAGGTTTACACGTTGGATGTTGTCGAGGTCGCAATCCCCCCTGATAGTGCGTTCCACTACA
>DAORNP010000221.1:1302-2534 GCA_035441065.1 Flavobacteriales bacterium
CATCTTCGACACCGACCAAGGCGTGGGCACGGGTGTGTCGACTTCCGCATTCGCGGACACCCTTGACCTATTGGCCGAAGGAGTTGCCAGTGGACTGGCGCTCGGCACACACCTCTTCGGCGTTCGCGCGAAGGACGAACAAGGCCTGTGGAGCCATACGAAATGGCTGTCGATCAACATCTGTGAGACATATGCACCTGTGGCAGCATTCACCCCGATCATCTCCGGGACTTCCGTGAGTTTCCAGAACAACTCGTTGAGAGGCACTTCCTACGCCTGGGATTTCGGTGATGGTGCCACCTCAACACTTCAGTACCCCGTGCATGCCTACGGACCGGGCACATACGATGCCCGACTCATTACCGTGAACCCATGCTATCAAGACACGGCATATGCTTCCTTGTATTTGCCCGGCTTGAACCAGTTCTCACCGCATAGCGGAGGGAATACAGGCTTGGTCACGCTCTCGTTGCATGGATTTGGATTCGATGAGAACACAATCGTGAGTCTCGTGCGTGCGGGTTATTCCGACATCGCGCCGTTGGATGACATTGTTACGGTACTTTCAATCAGTTCTGCACAGGTCACATTCGACTTAAATGGTGCGGACCCTGGGCCTTGGACCTTGGAGGTGCTGTTCGGGAACGGTGTGACAGTGCAAGACCAGCAAGCCTTTGAGATTGTGACCGGAGATGCTGATTATGAGCTAAGTGTTGCGCTCATCGGTTCCCCGGTGCTCAGAGGAGCTGGCGTTTACACGCTACGAATAACGAACAACTCCAACATTGATGCGCGTTTCATCCCCATTGAAATATCTCTCGATGACACGGCAGGCAGCATTGGTTCATTGCAACCGCTGATTACTTGGGGGATTGATGACGAACTGGTTCAAGGCGGCATGTGGTCCTTTACTGCAACCTATGACGGAGGTCTAACTCATTGGCGTACATACCCCATGTTTGCATACCTAGTTCCAGCTAATGGGACTTTAGACATACCGATTCGTGTTGTACTACCGCTTGGAAATAGTCAAATTGAAGTCAGGATTGGTGAACCAATTGACTTCAACACTGGCCTGTTCGCGTCACTTGTTGAAGACCTAGCCATTATTACAGACCAGTCCAATGGTATAGTTGAACAAGGTTACGCCGCGGCTATGCGTAGTGACTGTTTCGCTAGGGGTGGAAAGGCAGCCTTGTTAACCGCTGCAACAACCGCGATAGCCACGGCGG
>DAORNP010000221.1:2552-3753 GCA_035441065.1 Flavobacteriales bacterium
AGCAGCTGGTGTTGTAGCAGCACCAACCGGCGCTGCTGCTTTGGCGTTCGCAGCGGCAAGCGTCACAATTTCAGCATGGAGTTACTTTGAAGACTATGACTACCAGGTTAGAAGTGGGAATCAAGCAAGTACCGGACAATCATTGTGGAATGCACAAGTGGTCGTGGCGGATGCAACAGCAGGATTGATTTCTGGCCAGATAGCTGCATATGAGTTGCTCGATCAAGCCGGTGAGATAACATCAGAAATGTCGAAGATTGGAAGAGGGGCTTCAGGACTCTTCAATGCATCAGGGGCAGTGAATGGTGCACTACAACTTTACAGTGATGTGGCACCCTGCTATGAGCAGTTAGGTGAAGCAGTGTACGACTTATTCAACGAGTCAGAGTCTAATACGCCAATAAGCTCTCTTGGATCATGGGACCCGAACGAGAAGAACGGGCCTATGGGCTTATTGGGTAGTTCATACCACAATGGCCGAAGTATTCTGTACCCAATCTACTTCGAGAACGTGGACACGGCCACAGCACCTGCACAGATCGTTCGCATCTTGGACAGCCTTGATGTTGCCGTGCTCGATCCGGCTTCGGCCCGTTTGGTTGCAATTGGCATCGCAGACAGCCTCCACTCCGTTCCTGTCGATCGTATGGGCAACTACTTCACCGAACTGCTATATCCCTTCTTCAACGACCTGTACGCGCGGGTCAACTTCACGGTGGACACCACGAGTGGTGTGCTTGATTGCCGCTTCCTCTCCTTGGATGATACGACCAACGAACTGATCACTGACCCACTAGGCGGATTCCTGCCACCGAACGTGACACCGCCCATGGGCGAAGGATTCATCGTGGTTTCCGTTGACCTGAAGGATGATGTTGGCTCCGGCGTGACCGTGGAGAACCGCGCTGCCATCATCTTCGATACCAACGACCCAATCATCACCAATACGCATTCGCACATCACAGACTTCGATCGCCCAACTTCGGTGGTGGATGTGCTTCCGGACAGTTCAAACAGCAATACCATTACCGTGTCGTGGACGAGCAGCGACCTTACTTCGGGTGTGTCTTACCACAATGTGTACTACAAGGAGGTGGGGATGGCAGGATGGTCCACATTGGCCTATCAGGAACCCGGAACACAAACTTCGTTTACCGGTGAGTGTGGCAATCAGTACTCGTTCTTCACCTTGGCCACAGAC
>DAORNP010000222.1:0-1548 GCA_035441065.1 Flavobacteriales bacterium
CACGATGCCGCTCATGAAGGGCGAATGCAGGATCTCGAAGGTCTTCGGGTCGCGTAAGAAGCCCTGCTCCGGAATCAGCCCCGAGAGGATGAAGCCGACGAAGGCCAGCACGGTGAGTCCAGCGTAGAGCATGCCCTTACGCTCCTTTGATGATGCTTCGCGGATCACCTCGGGCTTCTCATCGCCGGTGTATTCGCCCAAGCGCGGCACCACGATCCGCTCCGTGACCCAGGTGCCCAGGCCCGCGATCACGAAAGTGCTCACGAACATGAAGTAGTAGTTGCAAGCGGGATTCACCAGGTAGTCCGGCCTGATGATGCGCGCGGCTTCCTGGCTGAGGCCCGCCAGCAACGGGTCAATCGTCCCGAGCAGCACATTGGCGCTATAGCCGCCGCTCACACCGGCGAAGGCCGCTGCGAGGCCGGCGAGCGGATGCCGCCCTGCTGCAAGGAAGATCACAGCCGCCAATGGGACGAGCAGCACATAGCCCACTTCGCTGGCCGCATTGCTCACCACGCCGGCCAACACGATCACGAAGGTGAGCAGCCGCTTGGGCGAGGCCAGCACCACCGCGCGCAGCACCGCTCCGATGAGCCCGCTGCCTTCCGCGATGCCGATGCCCAGCAGCGCCACTAGTACGGTGCCGAGGGGCGCGAACCCAGTGAAGTTCGCCACCATCTTGGTGAGGATGAAGTGCAGGCCCTCAGCGCTGAGCAGGTTCTTTGGTGTTACCGGGTCGCCGGTGGCGGGATGCGTGGCGGTGAGGCCGCCCAGATCGGCGAGCCAGCTGATGAGCACCACCACCAGTGCCAGAATGGCGAACAGCGTGGCGGGGTGGGGAAGGGCGTTGCCCGCGCGCTCGATGATGGCCAGGAACCGATCGACTCCGCTGCGTTTGGTCTTGCTCATGGGCTGGGTTGTGATGGGCGAAGAAAGCGCTTCCACTGACAAGGATCATCGGAAGCAGCCCAGTGATTTTCCCGGATCCGGCTACATTCAACGCCACAACCCAGCACCATGCGACTACCGAGACTTTTCACCATCCTGTCTCTTGCTTTGGCACAGGTTATGGCCATGGCACAATGTCAACCTGCCGCAACTGCGTCTTTGGTGCTCACCCTCACAGGCACAGTCGGTGGCACAGAGAACCGCTCCGCGCTGGCCTACAACCCCCTGCTTGGCCTGTATTACAGCGTGAATGCGGGCAATGCGGATTATCCGCTCGATACCTATGCAGAGGATGGCAGCCTGGCCGGGACGGTGCCGTCGGGCTTCGACTACCGTGGCGCATGGTGGGACCCGGGTGGCGCACGTTTACTGGGCAACGGATTCGCCTCTTTGGGCATATTCGAGCAGGACCTTCAGGCAGGCACAGGGCTGCCCCTCGGCACGGGCACGGTTGTGCTCAGTGGAAACCAGCCCGATGTTCAATCCATAGGCGACTTGGATACCGACGCCAATGAGATCATCTACTACTATCTGGGATCCATACACCGATACAGCGCACCCACGAATGAGCTGCTCGGTTCGTATGCTGTCACTGGCCTG
>DAORNP010000222.1:1558-3499 GCA_035441065.1 Flavobacteriales bacterium
AAGCCAGTCTCAATAGCAATACGGTGATGTACATCGGATGCCAGGGCAACGAAATCGGGCTGTATGACCATGTCAATCGGCGCATCCTTTATGTGAACAAGGCAACAGGAGCATACAGCGGATACACCCAGCTGCCCGCCAATGCTCCGCAGCGCCAGTCCTTCGGTCTATCCTATGCCAATGGCATTGCTTGGCTGTTCGAGCTTGGAGCGTGGCGAGGGTACGACTTGGGAATCACGCTCTCGGTGACCGAGGCGCTGAGTAGCTCGGAGATGCGCATGTGGCCCAATCCCGCGACGGATAATGTCCAGCTGGAATGGAGCGCTGTGCGTGGTCGGTTGGAGCTGGTCGTTGCTGATATGTCGGGTCGGGAGGTTATGCGGGAGCCGTTCGATGGAACCGCCGGTATTCAAGGAATCGATGTCAGCCCGCTCGCCCCTGGGAGCTATTGCGTGCAGTTGCGGCAAGGATCCATTCTCCGGAGCTGGCCATTGGTTATCGCGCGCTGAGGAAGCGGGCCGCTAGTTTCGCGCCATGGACCGCGACCTCACCTACGCCGCCATCGACATTGGATCGAACGCTGTGCGCCTGCTGGTTGGCGAGGTGATCGAGCGCGACGACCATCCCATCATCAAGAAGCAGACACTCGTGCGCGTGCCCATCCGCTTGGGCGAGGATGTGTTCGGCAGCGGAAGCATCACCGTTGCCAAGCAGGATTATCTGATCAAGAGCCTCAAGGCCTTCCGCTTGCTGACTGAGGTGTATGGGGTTGGATACATGCGTTGCTGCGCCACCAGCGCCATGCGCGAAGCGGAGAACAAGGATGAGGTGCTCACGCGCGTGGAGATGGAGAGCGGCGTGTACATCGAGGTGATCGCTGGCAAGCTCGAGGCCGACCTCATCACCAACACATTCTGGACACAGGACCTGCTGAAGGACCGCCCCTACCTCTATATCGATGTGGGCGGCGGTAGCACCGAGCTCACCTGGCTTGAAGGCGGTAAGCGCGTGAAGAGCGCCAGTTTCAAGATCGGAACCGTGCGAATGCTGAAGAACAAGGTGCCGCTGAGCGCGTGGGTGGAGATGCAGGGCTTCCTGGAGGAATTGCGCTCGCAGCATGGCGAAATCATGGCCGTGGGAACAGGCGGCAACATCAACCGTATCTTCAAGGAGAACGGTAACCTCTTCGGTGAGCCGCTCTCGAAGGGCGACATTCAAGTGCAGCGCGACCGTATCGCGGCGCACTCATTCGAGGATCGCGTGAAGCTGCTTCGCCTGCGGCCCGATCGCGCCGACGTGATCATCCCCGCAGCGGACATCTTTCTGCGCGTGATGGAACTCGCCGACATCGAGGAGGTCTTCGTCCCGAAGGTGGGCTTGGCCGACGGCATCATCTACGATCTGTACATGAAGCAGTACGGCCGGGCGCGGTATCCTCGGAACGAGCCGCTGGCGGTCTGAATTGCGGGCTGATCGCCTCGTTGCATCCGACTTCAGTCGAGGCGCTGCCCATCAGGCTTACCTTTGCGGTGTTCCTTGAAAAATCCTGGGGCCGACCTGGTTTCGACAGCGGCTTCGCGGGGTGTGTAAGCATGCCGGGCGTGATGTGCGGCCCGTATCCCAGTGCATCAACGCCATAACTGGCGAAGTAGACTACGCTCTCGCTGCTTAATAGCCCAAGGCTATGACGCTTAATCCACGTGAATAACAGTAGCGTGGACGAGTACCCCTCGGGGAGGCCCGTCAACCTCCTTCCCGGCCCAGGGGTGTCACCATGGAAGACTGGCTTGCGCGGTGGTCCGGAACGCAAGCAAGACACAGGACCTAAGTCGTTGGTGGGGTGCCCTTCCCCAGCCGGCGATCGAAAACCAATGAAGAGGCTACGCATGTAGAAAGCTCATCTCACGGTCGTTTGGACGAGGGTTCGATTCCCTCCGGCTC
>DAORNP010000223.1:0-3478 GCA_035441065.1 Flavobacteriales bacterium
CCAACAAGTTCGAGGCGCTCGCGGCCCACGATGCCATGGTGGAGCTCAGCGGCGCGCTGAAACGCCTCGCCGTCTCGCTCATGAAGATCGCCAACGACATCCGCATGCTCAGCAGCGGCCCGCGCAGTGGCATTGGCGAGCTCATCATACCCGACAACGAGCCCGGCTCTTCCATCATGCCCGGCAAGGTGAATCCCACGCAGCCTGAGGCCATGACCATGGTGTGCGCCCAAGTGATCGGCAACGATGTGGCGGTGAGCGTGGGCGGCATGCAGGGCCACTTCGAGCTGAATGTCTTCAAGCCGCTGATCGCCGCCAACGTGCTGCAGAGCGCCCGCCTGCTCGGCGATGCATGCGTGAGCTTCAATGACAAGTGCGCCGTGGGCATCGAGCCCAACCTGCCCGTGATCCAGCGGCACCTGGAGAATTCACTCATGCTGGTCACGAGCCTCAATCCGCACATCGGCTACTACAAAGCCGCTGAGATCGCGAAGAAGGCGCATAAGGAGGGCACCACCTTGAAGGAGGCGGCCATCGCGCTAGGCCACGTGAGCGCCGAGGACTTCGATAAGTGGGTTGATCCGAGCAAGATGTGCAGCGAGGGTTGATGCGGGTGGCACCTCTTACCGTCGGTGTCATGCTTACGGGCTCGCTGAATGCCCAAGTCATCGCTACCGGCGCCCTCAAGCGCACCATGTGGGAAGGCCAGCACAGCGGATTGATCGCAATGGATTCGTTGAGTGTGCCTGGCACCTATGGCATGGGGCCACTTGAGCACATGCGCGGCGAGATCACGTTAGTGGATGGCCGCAGCCATGTGGCGCGCGTTTCCGCCGATAGCCTGATTGTGAGCGTTGATCCCACAGCCAAGGCGCCCTTCTTCGTGCATGCGCGTGTTTCGAGTTGGGAGGAAGTGGTGCTTTCAGCCGATGTTAAGAATGCCGGGCAGTTGGACGCATTCCTTGCGAAGCGAAGCGATGATCAGCCCAGCTTCTTCCGGCTGAATGGCCGCTTCGAGGAGATCGATTTGCACGTGTGGGACCTGCCTCTTGATTCAACATTCACCGGGCCGGTGGAAGGCGCGCGTTACAAGCGACACTTCGGATTCAGGCAAGTGGAAGGCGAAGTCATCGGCGTTTTCTCCCGGCATCATCGCACGGTGTTCACGCATCACGATTCGTTCATCCACTTGCATTTCCTCAGCAGCGATGGCCGTGTGATGGGCCATGTGGATGGATTGAAGCTCGATCCAGGGAAGGTTGTGCTTGTGATCGGAAGGAACTGATGACGGCAAGCAGAGAGGCCCGGAGCTTTCGCCCCGGGCCCCCTCCTTGGGCAAACCCCGTGTGCCTACCTCACGACGGGCTTGCCATTGGCTGTCCAGGCCTGAATGCCGCCGGCCAGGTCCGTGACATCCTTGAATCCGGCTTTCACCAAGGCTTCACGCGCAGCAGCGCTGCGGCGGCCGCTCGCGCAATACACCAGCACAGGAGCGCTTTTGTCGAGTTCGACCATAGCTGACTTCAATTCACCGTTGGTCCAATCCAGGTTGCGTGCGCCTTTCAAATGGCCGTTGGCATACTCGCCAGCGGTGCGTACATCAATCAGCTGCGCCTTCGCGGTGATGGCCTGCTCGAAGGCATCTGGGTTCGTAGCGCTGGATTTGCCGGCTTGCCCGCATGCGGTGAGCATCAGCATGCTGAGCAAGGGGAGGATGGTGAGGGAGCGCAAGAGATGCCGTGTGGTTCTCATGATTTCAAGCGAGTTGCTTCTTGGCGAGATAGAAGTCCACCTTCTCTAGCTTCTCGTCGGCCAGGCGGACATCGAGTTCCTGCAGGGTCTTCGGCGCGGGCACGATCACCTTCTCACCCTTGCGCCAGTTCACGGGCAATGCACAGGCGTTGGTATCGGCCGTCTGCATGGCCTCCAGCACGCGCATGATCTCGTCCATGTTGCGTCCCACGTTCAGCGGGTAGTACATGATTAGGCGGATGATGCCCTTGGGGTCGATGAAGAACACGGCTCGCACGGCAGCGGTGTTGCTTGTGTTCTCGTGCAGCATGCCATAGAGCTTCGCCACCTTCATGTCGATGTCGGCGATGATGGGGAAGTCCATGTACACGCCGGTCTTCTCGCGCACGTTCTGGACCCACGCGACATGGCTGTGTATGCTATCGATGCTCTCGCCCATGAGCTTGGTCTTGTGGGCGGCGAACCACTCCTTGTTGCGGGCGAACTCGGTGAGCTCGGTGGTGCATACGGGGGTGAAGTCGGCCGGGTGACTGAAGAGAATCACCCAGTGGTCCTTGGCCCAGTCGCTGAAGCGCAGCGGGCCGTGGGTGGTGTTGGCTTCGAAATCGGGCGCCTTGTCGCCGATGCGGGGCATGTGTACCAGTTCCATTGGGTGGGTTGGGGGTTGCAGGTTGATTGGAGTGGAGGGTTGTTGCGCTCAGACGAAAGGCGCGATGACTTCCTGAAGCTGGGCAGCGCTCATCACGCCGCTGCGCCGCCACACGGGTTCGCCGTTCTTGAAGACGATGAGGGTGGGCACGCCTTGGATCCGGTAGGCCTGCGCGGCCGCCGGGTTGCGGTCCACGTCGATCTTGATCACCGTTGCTTGCTCCCCCACGCGGCGCTTGAGGTCCTCCAGGATGGGACCCATCATGCGGCAGGGGCCGCACCATTCGGCGCTGAAGTCCACCAGCACCGGCTTGTCGCCGGCGATCAGGTCCTTGAAGCTCGATGCTTTCTCAGTGCTTGTCATTTGATTTCGTGGTAGGTGAGTTCGTCATTGTTGCTCGTTTTCCGCGCCGGCGAGGTTGCGCAGGCGCCAGCGAAGCAGCAGCCGGTGTTCAACAGCGCTTGCAAGCCGAAGAATGCGCCTGCTCCATAGGCGAAGGCGTCGCCGCTGGCAATGCCCTGACCGATGAACGCCAGGCCGAGAAGGAGTCGAAGCCATCGCGACCAGTGCCACTGTAGGATTGCGCTCACTGCAGCAGGGCTTGCACGTTCTGCCATGGACCACCGTTGTAGGCTTCGTAGCCTGCGTTCTTCAGCGCATCGGCCGCCATGTCGCTGCGGGCGCCGCTGCGGCAGCAGGTAATCACAGGCTTGTCCTTGCTGATCTTGCTGAGTTGAGCCTGCAAGCGGTCGAGCGGGATGTTCACGGCGCCCTTCGGGTGGCCGCTGCGGTATTCATCAGGCGTGCGCACATCGATGATCTGCGCGCCTTCCTTGATTTTCTGGCTGAGATCCACTTTGGGGCCTAAGCCGAAGAGTTTGCCGAACATGGGAGGGTTGTTGTTGATGGCGCAAAAGTCCGCTATCAGGGTGCCCGTGTTGGTGATACGCATCACCGAAGCCTGCTCAGAAGGCGTAGTTCACGATGAGTTCCGCGTGATGCATGTTCACCTTGTGCACGGCTTGCCGCGGGCTGTATGCGGCGCCCGGCATGGGCAGTTTCACCATATAGATGAGC
>DAORNP010000224.1:0-3068 GCA_035441065.1 Flavobacteriales bacterium
GCACGCGAACGTGGCGAAGGCATGAGCATGGAGCGCGTGACCAAGCACTTGGGCGACGTGGTGGTGCGGTTAACGCACGGTGAGCTCCATGGGGTGCCCTGCGTGCACGAGGTGCAACTGTGGAC
Source organism: Flavobacteriales bacterium (assembly GCA_035441065.1). GTDB lineage: Bacteria > Bacteroidota > Bacteroidia > Flavobacteriales_F > PHOS-HE28 > PHOS-HE28. The sequence goes on from DAORNP010000224.1 coordinate 126, forward strand.
CGATGGGCGGCGCAACAGCCGGTGGTACGTGGAAGGCAGCTTCCTGGCAGGCTTACCCCCGCAGCGCCGCGATGCCGCGCGCAAGCTCTCGCACCACGGCGGCGACGCGTTCGAGCATGGTGTGATGCAACTGGCCCAACACCTGCGCGCATGATGCCCGAGAACACCTGGCGCCGCGTGCGCAGCACCACCGACCCGGAAACGGGCGAGCGCGTGGTGCTGCTGAGCGGCGTATTCGATGGCGTGCGGCTGTGGTGCGAGAAGCACTGGAGCAAGCCGCACCACGAGAGCGGCGAGCGCACGCTGGTGCACGAGCGCTTCACCTGGCTGAACCCGGAGGATGTGCGGCACCCCGGCCGCTGGCAGAGCAGCGCGCAGTCCGCCCTGGATGCCATGGCGCAGAGCAAGCTGCACGAGGAGCAGATGGCACAGATAGGCGATAACCCGATACCATGAAGAAGAGCGACAACAACGGCTGGCAGGCCTTCTGTGAAGGCTTCGGCTTCGGGCTGGTGCGCGTGATGCTGATCGGCGCGGCGGCGCTGCTGCTCATGGCCCTTTACATCCACCTGCAGCAATGATTGCGCAAGGACCACGCTGGGGCCGCTGGAACAGAGGCGGCAGAAAGCGCGAGCGCGTGACGGTTGGCCTGGGCTACCTGTACAATGTGCTGCGCCGCTTCAACATGGTGCGGCTCACGCGGCTGCTGATGCGCCGCCCCTGGCACGTGGCCGATGAGCTGCGCCCGGATGGCCAGTGGGTGAGGGTGATGGCCTACCCGAAGGGCTGGGAGCCGAAGAGCCCCGTGGCCGATGCGCTGAAGGTGCAGGCCGCAGCACGCGCCGCGGAAACACCCGCAGCGCCGCCAGCATGGCCCGCACGGCTCAGCCACGCCAAGCTGGGCAGCGTGAAGCTGAAGCCCGGCATGCGCCTGTGGCAGCTGGTGGAGGGCGATGTGGTGGAAGTGAGCATGCGGCGCGGCACCGACGGGCGGATGCGCGGCAACGTGGACCCCCGCCTTCCGATCGTGGCCGCCATGAACAAGGAGAACGCCGCCCGCAAGCTGGGCGTGAACACCCGCAAGCGCGCATGATCACCACCATCGACATCACCCTGCTCGATGCTGAGCTGCGCGCCGTGGTGCTGGCCAAGTACCGCGTGGCGCTCATGGACCCGAGCATCAAGCTCACCATGCTCGAGGCCGCGTGGCTCTACGGCTACACCTACCAGACGCTGCGGCACTACTGCAGCAGCGGCTGGATCAAGACCAGCGGGAAGGGGAGGAACCGGCGCATCACGCACGCCGCGATGCGCACCTACCTGCGAAACAAGAAGAGGGAAGGCACGCCGCGCAAGGCGCTGAAGGGAATGCAACAGCAATTGGCCTAACACGACGGAACCCGTGAGCACGAAGGAGCAGGCCCCACTGAAGGACCACACGTACTTCCACGAGCGGCTGGACCCGCTGGGGTGGACGCCTGCGTTGAACGGAGTGGTGCTGCCCGCCACCGTTGCCGGCGACGGCAAGGAGCACCTGTACCCGCTCTTCGATGTGGATGAGGAGGGCAACCTGGTGATCAACTACTACACCGAGACGGGGCAGAAGGCCGAGTACAAGCGCGCCAACAGCAACGTGAGCAAGCACTACCAGGTGGTGCGCTACGCCACGCCGCGCGTGAAGCCCGATGGCAAGGTGGAGAAGTACAAGCACCCCGGCGGCACGGGCACGCTGCCCTGGCTGGCGCCCAACGTGATCGCGGCCTACAACGCGCAGCAGGAGATCGATGCGCTGGTGATGGTGGAGGGCGTGCTGAAGGCCTATGCGGGCTACGTGGGCGGCGCACACACGGCGGGCCTGCCGGGCATACACAACGTGAAGGACAAGAGCACCGGCCAGCTATACCCCGCACTGCTGCGCGTGCTGCGCGTGTGCAAGCCCAAGGACGTGGTGTTCCTGCACGATGGCGATGCGGTGGAGCTGCGCGGTAAGGACTTGGAGGATGCCGCCGCGGACCTGTACACGCGTCCGAACGGCTTCTTCACCAGCGCGCGCAACATGGGCGAGGCGCTGAAGGACCACGCCCGTAGCCTGGGCTTCACAGCACACTACATGCACGTGGTGAGCGGCAGCGTGCACGTGGAAGAGAAGACCGAGCCACCCAAGGGTTACGATGATCTGGTGCTGGCCGTGGCCGCTGACAAGGTGCGCGCGGAGGGCACGCCTGTTCTGCCGGCGAAGGGCCAGAAGCTGGTGCCGGTGAGCGCCGCGCGCCAGGCCGAGCTGCACGCCGAGGCGCGCGCGCTGGTGGCCAAGGACCTGCTCACCTTCAGCGGTCCGCAGAAGTGGTTCGAGCGGCGGCCGCTGGACCGGCCGGACAAGCTGCGCGACTACTTCCACCTGCGCAGCGCGGACAGCTTCTATGCCGCGCACCAGGAGCGCATCGGCGAGCGGGAATTCATCTACGACGGCACCAAGTACCGCTGGGACGAGGGCGAGAAAGCGCTGAAGGTGCTGGTGCCCAGCGTGGCAGGCAAGTATGTGCGCGTGGGCACGGTGTACTACAAGTACAGCAAGCGCCGCAACCCGCACACGAAGAAGCTGGAGGAGCTGCTGGTGAAGTGGGAGAAGGGCGCCATCAACGACGATCACAGCAAGCACTTCATCCAGCACATCCGCAAGTACGACATGTTCACCAACTGGCCGGACCACGTGGCCCACCAGGATGTGATGGACAACTGCCTGAACGCCTACGGGCGCTTCATGCACACGCCGGACTTCGATGCGGAGCCGCCGGTGGCCACGCTGGCCTTCCTGGGCCACGTGTTCGGCACCGGCTGGGTGGAGGTGCCGCACCCCCAGCGCCCCGGCGAGATGATCAACGAGGCCATCGCCCTGCGTCTCAACAACATCGGTCACGAGCAGCTCAAGATCCGCTCGGTGCT
>DAORNP010000224.1:3088-3445 GCA_035441065.1 Flavobacteriales bacterium
GCTTGGTGAGCAAAGAGCGCGGCACGGGCAAGACCACCTTCTTCAACTACCTGAAGCACGTGTTCGGCGTGAACTGCACGCAGATCGGCGCCAAGGATCTGGAGAGCGACTTCAACTACCACTACGCCAGCAAATTGCTGGCGATCATCGACGAGGCGCTGGTGAGCAAGGACGAGAGTGTTGAGAAGCTGAAGCACCTGAGCACAAGCAAGGACATCATGGTGAACAACAAGGGCGTGACGCAGTACGAGCAGCCCTTCTTCGGCAAGTTCCTGCTGGCCAGCAACAACATCCGCAAGTTCATCCGCACCGACGAGGACGAGGTGCGCTTCTGGATCCGCAAGCTGAAGAAGATCC
>DAORNP010000225.1:0-3369 GCA_035441065.1 Flavobacteriales bacterium
GGATAAATCGGCTCTTCTTCAAACCAAAGAGCACATCGCCTGGAAATCGCCCACGACGCTGTACGCCTCATCGGGCCGAAGAGGGAACATGCGCATGAACTCCAGGCCCTCTCCGCTCACGTCGCTCGCAGCACCCCATCATCATCCGATTCCTTTCCACCACCGGTCAGGTTCACCGCTTATCCGCACCATTCGCCGCTCGTTGGGTGCATGCACGCAGGAGCGGACACGAGCGATTAGGTTGGTCGCACCATCACCCAAATCGCCATGACCCGCCACCTCCCCACCCTCTCTGTGCTGCACTACGTGTATGGCATCCTCACCTGCGTGGGCGGCATTGCCGTGCTCGCATTGGTGGGCATGGGCCTCTTCCTCAGCAGCGACCTCGCTGCTGGCGAGCACAACGATCCTGCGCCCGCTATCGTGGGCGGCATCTTCCAAGGCCTGGGCTGGGTGCTCTTCGCGCTGATCGAGCTCTGGGGCGTGCTCATCATCCTCAGCGGCCGGTGGATCGCGCAGCGCCGCAACCGGACCGGTTCGCTCGTGGTGGCCGGCTTGTGCTGCCTCAACTTCCCCATCGGCATGGCGCTGGGCATCTTCACCCTCGTAGTGCTGCTGAATGACGAGGTGCAGGCACGCTACGCAGGCGCGCAGCCTGCGGTAGCCTGAAAGCGTGTTCGTGATCTTCTTGTGTCTCCAGTTGACACTAGACCCGATCTCAATTTCATTTCCACCTTTTCCTTGATGAACCCCGCATCAATTCTGCGGGGCTTCCGCCAAAAATCACCCCCCCGGGTCGTGGCCCGGGGCAGGCTTTCCAAGTCCAGGCGGCTCGGCTACCGCACAGGCTCTGCGCGCCGGCACGCCGACCACCTGGCCCGTGCGGATCGTGGACGCCCACCGCACGCGGTGCCTGAAAGCTCGAATGCATGCTGCCACGCCGTGCAGGTCAAGCAGTCCGTGCCAGGCTTGTGGAAGCATCACCAAGTCCCGAAAGAGCTCTAACGCAATTCGATCAACGTGGCCGTGCTGTCGCGGTCGAAGTCGCGCTGCGCGCTGATGCGCAGCTTGAGCTCGCTCCCGTTGTAAGGCGCGGATACGGCATAGGTGAGCGTGGCATCGTCGCGCTGCGATGCACTGAAGTCGATCCGGGCGCTGTCCATGCGCTGGCGCAATTCATCCAAGGTGATGGAGCGCGCATCCAGCTCTCGTTGCGCTGCGGGCGTTGCCTTCAGCAAGGTGCTGCGCAAGCGCTGCTTCAGCTTCGCTTCGGGCATCCAGGCGCCGCTGGTGAGCCGTTCGCCGTAGAAGAAGTAGGCCGCGCCCCCGCCGATGATGAGGCCGAAGAGGTAGAGCGTGAGGCGACGTTGCAGGTCCATGCCGCTGGTTCACTCGGCCAGGCCGCGCATGATGCCCTTGGGGCTGTTGTTGATGAAGTCGAGGATGATGCCGCGCTCGTGGCTGCGGGGCATGGTCTGCATCACGTTCTGCACGGCGCGCTCCACGTTGGTGTTGCGCACGAAGATCTCGCGGTAGATGTCCTCGATGCGGGTGATCTGCTCATCGTCGAAGCCGCGGCGGCGCAGGCCCACCACGTTCACGCCCACGTAGCTGAGCGGCTCGCGCGCGGCTTTCACGAAGGGCGGCACGTTCTTGCGCACCAGCGAGGCCCCGGCGATGAAGCTGTGCGCGCCGATGTGGATGAATTGCTGCACGGCCACGTTGCCCTCGAGGATGGCCCAATCGTCGATGGTGACATGGCCGGCGAGGTTCACGCTGTTGGCGATCACCACATGGTCGCCCACGATGCAGTCGTGCGCCAGGTGCACGTAGGCCATGAGCAGGCAGTTGCTGCCCACGGCGGTCTTCATGCGATCGGCGGTGCCGCGGTTGATGGTGACGCACTCGCGGATGGTGGTGCCATCGCCCACTTCGGCCGTGGTCGATTCGCCCGCGAACTTCAGGTCCTGCGGTATGGCGCCGATGACCGCACCGGGGAAGATGCGGCATTGCCTGCCGATGCGCGCGCCATCCATGAGCACGGCATTGGGACCGATCCAGGTGCCATCGCCCACCTGCACATCGGCGTAGATGGTGGCGAACGGTTCTACGGTTACACCCTTGCCGAGCCTGGCATCGGGATGCACGGAAGCGAGGGGCGATATGCTCATGCTTGGGCCTTGGCTTTAGGTGCGGCAACGGGCGCCTTGTCTCGCGCGATCTGCGCCATCATCTCGCCTTCAACGGCAGGCAAGCCGTTCACGTATCCGGTGCCTTTCATGTGAACGATGCCGCGGCGGATGGGCGTGAGCAGCTCCAGATGGAACACGAGCGTATCGCCGGGGATCACCTTCTTCCGGTAGCGCACGTTGTCGATCTTGAGGAAGTAGGTGGTGTAGTTCTCCGGATCGGGCACCTGGCTCAAGGCGAAGATGCCGCCCACCTGCGCCATGGCCTCGATCTGCAGCACGCCGGGCATCACGGGGTTACCGGGGAAGTGGCCGGTGAACTGCGGCTCGTTCTGCGTGATGTTCTTGTAGCCGGTGATGGTGCGGTCGTCCATGGCCACGATGCGATCGACCAGCAGGAAGGGGTAGCGGTGCGGCAGCAGCTTCTCGATGTCGTTGATGTCGTACACCGTTTTGCTGAGGTCGAAGTGGCGCACGCCGCTCTTCTCTTCCTCGCGGATGCGCTCCTTGATGCGCTTGGCGAAACTGGTGTTGCCGAAGTGGCCGGGCCGCGCCGCAAGGATGTGGCCCTTGATGGGACGGCCCACCAGCGCGAGGTCGCCCACGATGTCGAGCAGCTTGTGGCGCGCGGGCTCGTTGTAGAACTTGAGGTCGGTGGTGTTGAGCACACCGTTGCGACGGATCTCCACCTCGCGGTATTCCTTGCCCAGGAGCTTCGCCAGTTCCATGAGCTGCTCCTGGGTGGTGCCCTCGCGATCCTCCATCACGATGGCGTTGTCGAGGTCGCCGCCCTTGATGAGGCCGGCCTTGGCAAGCTGCTCCAATTCGCGCAGGAAAACGAAGGTGCGGCAAGGGGCGATCTCGTCCTTGAACTCTTCTGCCCGGTACATGCTGGCGTGCTGGGTGCCGAGCACGGGGCTGTTGTAATCGACCATCACGGTGATGCGGAACTCGCCGCCCGGCGCCGGCACGCCGAGCATCTCGGTGCCGCGCTCCTTGGTCTCGAACCAGATGGGCTCCTTCAACTCGTACCAATTGCGCGGCGCGTCCTGCTCTTCGAGGCCCACCGCTTCGATGGCATCCACGAAGGCCTTGGCGCTGCCATCCATGATGGGCACCTCCGGGCCGCTGAGCTGCAGCAAGCAATTGTCAACGTTGAGCGCGTACAGGGCGCTGAGCA
>DAORNP010000226.1:0-3279 GCA_035441065.1 Flavobacteriales bacterium
CGGCCCATTCAATCGACCGCCAATGGCCTCTACCTCAGACGTGAACATCGGATCATACATCCGCTTCAACAACGACATCTGCCAGATCATGGAATGGCAGCACCGGACACCCGGCAACCTGCGCGCATTCTACCAAGGCAAGATGCGCAACCTGCGCAACGGCAAACTCAACGAGCATCGCTGGCGCAGCGGCGAGAGCATGGATGTGCTGCGGGTGGAGGTGCACGAACTGCAGTACCTGTACAGGGAGGGCGACAACCTCGTGTGCATGGACCAGCAGACCTTCGACCAGAAGTACATCCCCGTCACACTGTTCGGCGATGCCATGCAATACCTGAAGGAGGAGATGGTGGTGCAGATCGGCTTCGAGAGCGACACGCCCATCTTCGCCCGCCCGCCCAAAGTGGTGGAGCTGCTGGTGACCGAAGCCGAGCACGCCGTAAAGGGCGATACCAGCAACAAGGTGATGAAGCAGGCCAAGCTCGAGACCGGCGCAGCCATCTCGGTGCCCATCTTCGTTGATGCCGGAACCATGATCCGCGTGGACACCGAGACCGGGGAGTACCTGGACCGCGTGAAGAAGTGATCGTCCACCCGAATCGCGCTCGAAGCCCCCGGATCATCGGGGGCTTCGCTTTTCAGCGCCTTGTCGGACCCCGGCTACCTTTACGCGCCAAACACCGCACGTGACCCTCGACAAGCCCCACACCGCCACCGAACTCGCCGCCCTGATCGGCGCGGAGGCCATGGGCCATACCCAGCGCCTGGTCACCGGCCTGAATGAGATCAACCGCGTAGGCGAAGGCGACCTGGTATATGTGGACCACCCGAAGTGGTACGACAAGGCGCTGAACAGCGCGGCCACCACCATCCTCATCGACAAGGCCGTGGAGCCCCCCGCAGGCAAGGCCATCATCGTGAGCCCCGACCCCTGCCGTGATTACAACCTGCTGGTGAAGCGCTTCATGCCCCGCGCAGGCTGGGGCGCAGAGGGCATCGTGATCGGTGAAGGATCACAGGTCCACCCGTCTGCTGTCATCGGCCCGCATGTGCGCATCGGTAAGGATTGCATCATCCACCCCAACGTAGTGATCTACGAGCGCGCCACCATCGGCGACCGGGTGACGATACACGCCAACGCGGTGATCGGCGCCGATCCGTTCTACTACAAGAAGCGTCCATCGGGCTATGACAAGATGGAACCGTGCGGCACCGTGGTAATCGAGGACGATGTGGAGATCGGCGCCCTCAGCACCATCGACCGCGGCGTGAGCGCGGATACACGGATCGGCAAGGGCACCAAGATGGACAACCATGTGCAGGTCGGGCACGATACCATCATCGGGTCGCACTGCCTCTTCGCCGCGCACGTGGCCATCGCCGGTGCCTGCGTGATCGAGGAGGGTGTCACGCTCTGGGGCCAGGTAGGCATCCCCAGCAAATTGCGCGTGGGCAAGGGCGCGGTGATCCTCGGCCAGAGCGGCATCCTCTCTTCGGTTGAAGGCGGCAAGACCTACCTGGGATCGCCGGCACGCGAAGCCAAGCAAATGATGCGCGAGATCAGCCTACGCGCCAAACTGCCCGAGATCGCCAAGAAGCTGGGCATCTGAGATGGCACGCCTGGAGCGCATCATCGAACGACTGGAGCTGAAAGAGTTCCAGCTGCGCACCCTGCTCGATGTGAGCAAGGCCATCAACAACAACGTGGGGCGCGATGAGCTGCTACAGCTCTTCGAGCACATCGTGCGCGATGAGCTCGGCATCACGCGGCTCAGCCTCTACGAGCACGCCGATGGCTGGGAGCGCATCCTCAGCTATGGCAACGATGCGCGCGATGCGGCCATCGACGCCGAACAGCTTTTTGGCACCTTCACCGACATCCAGACCATCAGCGCAGAGATCGAGGGCCGATTGGGCGCCTTCGATGTGGCTGTGCCGGTGCATCACCGCGACAAGCCCATCGCCTTCCTGCTCATCGGCGATATCGATGAGGAGGAGCAGCGCATGAGCCCGGTGGTGAAGCACCTGAACTTCATTCAGACCCTTGCCAACCTGGTGGCCGTTGCCCTCGAGAACCAGCGCATGGCCAGCAGGCAGCTGCAACAGGTGCTCGACCGCCGCGATCTGGAGTTGGCCGCCCAGATGCAGCAACAGCTCATCCCGACGGAGTTGCCGCGCACCGAGCGATTGGAAGCTGCAGCGTGGTACCAGCCGCACCGCCTCATCGGCGGCGATTACTACGACTTGTTGCCGCTGGGCGATCAGCGCTACCTAGCCTGCGTGGCCGATGTGAGCGGCAAGGGCGTGGCCGCGGCCCTGCTGATGAGCAACTTCCAAGCGCAGGTGCGCGCAGCGCTGCCCCACACGAACGACCTCGACCGCTTGATGCGCCAACTCAACGAGCGCGTGTATGCGAGTGCGCGCGGCGAGCGATTCATCACCTTCTTCGCCGGCCTGATCGATCTGGGCGCAGGCACCTTGCGCTTCGCCAACGCCGGGCACAACGACCCGCTGCTGCACGACGGAAAGCGCATCACGCCGCTGCACGATGGCAGCATCGCCTTGGGCATGATGCCCACACTACCATTCCTGAGGATCGGTGAAGTGACGCTACCACGCGATGGCACCTTGCTCTGCTACACCGATGGTTTGGTGGAACAGGAAGACGCACACGGCCACGCCTTCGAGTCCGAGCCATTGGAGCGCGCATTGGAGCAATTCGCCAGTGCCGGTCCAGACGGTTTGGTGAGCACGGTGAAATCAGCATTCGAGGCGCATCGGGGTACCGAGCCCTACCTGGATGACATCGCCGTGCTGTGCTGCCGGTTCAAGTAGGCTTCAGCGCAGCTTCCTCCGACCGCGCGTACTTCAGATCGAAGAGCACGATGATGGCCGTGAAGGCCCAGAAGGGAACCGATGCCTTATCGATATCGAGGAAGTTGTTCAGCGCGCCGTGCAGGTAATACGTCACAAGGCCAAGGAACGCTGCGGTCATCAGGTGCTTGTCGGCACCAGCGGGCATGCGGTGGTACAAGCGCATGGCGCGCACGGTCGTGAGCACCACGAGCGCCACCATGAGCCCCATGCCGATGAAGCCTTGCTCGGCCAATGGCCCCAAGTACTCGCTGTGCGCGTTGCCGCCTGACCCGAAGTTGGTGCTGATGATCGTGCGGTCCTCCGAGGCCTGGAACGGCGCGTACTGGAACATGTAGGTGCCCGGTCCCCATCCGAAGAGCGGGCGTTCCTGCCACATGCGCCCGGCGGAATTCCAGCGGTTGA
>DAORNP010000227.1:0-3269 GCA_035441065.1 Flavobacteriales bacterium
TCGGTGGGCGCGGCGGTGCAGCAGGCAGCGAGTTGTTGTTGCATGGAGGCAATCTGAGCTTGCTGCTCCTGCATGGCTGCGACCAATACCGGGATGATGCCGATGTAGTTGAGCCCTTTCACAATCCGGTCCTCTGATAACTGATTGCCCAATGAATCCACGGAGCCGATGTAAGTGATGTCTCGCACCAGCTCCGGTAGCACCTCGGCGACCTCTTGCGCCAAGAAGCCCCGCTGCAAACCTATTGGCAGCGAAAGACCCTGCGCATCGGCCGCATTGAACTGGTAGGTAGTCGGCCGCAATTCCATGATTGCACTGAGACCGCCGGTGAGATCCTGGACGTCCTCCTTCAATCCAGCATCTGAAGTCCAGGCCATGTCGGTGCAAGAGGCCAAACCGTTGATGTTCACATGACCCTCGAAGTAGCCCGCCCAGGTATTGGCATCCACGTCCATCGTCCTGCCGTAGATGGCCACTTTGCGTTGCGTTTCATTCGCCCGGCGCACAATTCCCATGACACCGATGTACGGCATATCTGTGGGCATCGGCCAACTTCCCAGCCCTGGGGTCGAAAGGCCCATGAGACCAACTTGATTCAGGTCTGCCCCAACTGAGAGCCCCTCAACGCCGATGCGCCGCTGACCGCCTCTGGCCTGACCCGAAACCCCATAGACCCAAGGCGCGGGGTCGAATGCCTGGAACCAACCGGCGTAACCGGTGACGGTGCCTCCATTTGTATTCGCTGTGATGCCCCGTGACCGGCTGCTAGACCCAAACACATTCGCAACCAGGCCGTAGTTCCACGAATTGCCTCCAGCGCCGCTCCCGAAAGAGCTGATATCGATGCCGCGGTTCTGTGCGCCTGATGCGCCGCCCTGCTCAGACAGGACTCGAATCCCTGTTGTTTGAGAGGTTCCTCCGCTCAGGCTCACATCCAATCCAAGCTGGCTGGCTAGGGGTGCCAACTGCTCCACCGACGCCGCCGTGCCGAAGTTGCTCGTGGTCACGTTCAACTTAGCCACTGGAGTTGTACTTGAAAGATCCAAGCCTACCCCAACGGCCTCTTCCTCATCTGGGCACTCCGGGTTGGCAGGGCCAAAGGCTGTGTATACGTGGTTCGGTGAGGAAGCATTCATCGTCCATTCACACCCTGCAGGAGGTATGATAGTGCTGATGTCACGCCACTTCACGACGCCATGTTCGCCGGGTATCAAAGGGAAATCCTCCACCACGAGAACCTTGGTGAGATAATTCGCAGGCGGGTCCGTTGGGAGCTGACGAATACGTAGCCGCCCATCCAGCATGTCCACGCGTTCCGTAGGGTCACCTGCACCCACTTGGGCGAAGTCCCCGATACCGACATTCACCTCGATGTTGTCGCGTGGCCAGAGCCTGATGGCCTCAAGGCCATCCAAGGTGGCCGCACCTCGCGAGGCTGCAGGGTCGTATTCAGTGGTGAACACGAACTTCATCCTGTCCGTGCCCCACGGGCTACCGCTGGGGTTATCGCTCCACTGCACCACGAAGTCCGTGTTGTCGTTCCCGGCGTATCGATGCCCGATGTAACTCTGGTCGCTATTGCCGGTGAAAGTGACGCCGTTGCGTTGCCAGGGGCGGAAGCCGTGCTGCTGCGCGTACACCACCGGATTGGTGGGGTTCACCGCATTGTCCACCAAGTGCAGCCGCGTGAAGGGCGCGCGGCTCAACGCATTTGTGAAAGCGTCGGCCGTGCCGCTGAGCAGGAAGAAGCCATCGCGGTTGATGTTGGGGAACTCAATGGCAGGAAGTGGGCCGATGGGGCCTGTAACGTTCCCGTTCAGCCGCGCCCGCTGAAGATTGAAGGTGCGCAGCTCTATCGGGAAGTTCGGCACCGTGGTCAGCCGCAGAGGAATAGCCCCACCTGCATTTATGCCCAGAAACTGTCCTCCTACAAATGGGTTCCCGAAGTTCTGCCATTGTGCAAGCACTCCGCATCCAGCGGCCATGGCGGCCGCGAATGCCAAAATTCTGTTCGTCCTCATGGTTCAAGTGTGAACTATGGAACGATGACTCTCCCCTAATGCACCACCATGAAACGCATGCTACGAAACTCCTGATCCTGCCGAAACACCGCAGTGTATAAGCCCGGAGACCAATTGCTCACATCAACGAACAGTTCCACATCACCTACCGTCATGGCATCATGTACCAGCTTCCCTTGGGCATCGAACACGCTCAGCTTGCTAGCCCCGCTGCACCCTACACGTACGCGGTCGTTGGCCGGGTTGGGCCACAACCAACGCTCTTCACGCGCCTGACTTGCGATCCCATTGGCCAACGGGCAGCCCTGCGGGTCGGGCGATACGCACACCTCGTCGATGAAGTAGTAGCTGTGGCCAGAAGCCTTAGGAACCAACTGAATCACATCCGTGTGATCATTGTCGAAATGATTCCCAATGACCAAGTACTGGTAAGCGCTATCCGCAGTGAAACTGCCGCTCACAGTCACCCATGTCGCCGTATCGCTTAAGATGTCTTCTGAAACAATCTGCGCTGAATTCCTCAGTTCGAACCACTCATCTGGTCCGTCTGGAAGACCGCTGTCTTGATTCGTGAACAACATTCCGAGCTTGTTGCTGATGAACACATCCGTGCCTTGTTCAGGCTTTTCAGCACCGCAATTCACCTTCATGCTCCCAAAGTATTGCACACCAACGACCAATGGCTGAAGCAACTGTACGCCGATCATCTCACGATAGGACTCTTGGTCGAAGTAGCAGACGATGCCAGCATAAGCCTGGCCGTGCGAGGCTTCTTGCCACGCGATGGTGTTGTCCGGCGTGCAGAATGCACAGGAGTTACCACGGCATCCACTCAGGTAGTCGGGCGTGCGGCTGTAACTCAGCCAATCGACAGCATCGGAAATAAACGTCCCTACACTGTCGGGTGTGCAAATTGTGTAATCCTCGAAGCTTGGGTTCGGCACCAGGTTCTGTCCGCAAACAGGTGCTCCGGCGCAACCGGCAATGGCGGCGACTAGGGCTAATCGGCACAGGCGGTTCATCGTGCGGTTTCGTTCACTTGTCTTCCGGCCTTTGCGACCGGATCGTAGCATGCGTTCCATCAGTGAGGCCGGGGAAGCCTTCGTTCCGATGGAATCCCGCGCACTCATAATGCCATCGACCGGCGCGGGGTTGCGGCGTGGCATGCCCATAAGACCGCCTGGGCGGCGGGGGCGCTGCCCGAGACCCGCTCGTTTCGGGCCGGACGTCCGCGCGGATCGAGACGCC
>DAORNP010000228.1:0-2997 GCA_035441065.1 Flavobacteriales bacterium
ACTGCAACTGCGCTGGCACCATCCAGGACACCGATGGTGACGGCGTGTGCGACGCCAACGATCCCTGCCCGCTGCTGGCCAACCTCGCCCCCGGCGATGCCTGCGATGACGGCAACGCGAACACGATCAACGACCTGGTGAACGCCAACTGCGTGTGCGCCGGCACCCTGCTCAACGATGACTGCGAGGGCGTGCCCGGCGGCCCGGCCCAGCCCGGCACCGCGTGCAACGACAACAACGCCTGCACGATCAACGACGTGTACGATGCCAACTGCAACTGCGCCGGCACCTTCCAGGACAGCGACAGCGATGGCGTGTGCGACGCGAACGACAATTGCCCCACCGTGCCTGGCCAGATCGGATCGGCTTGCGATGACGGCAATGCGAGCACCATCAACGATCAGTTGAACGCGAACTGCATTTGCGTCGGCCAGCCCGTGGGCCCCGGCTGCGACTTCAACGAGCTGCAGATCACCGTGGTGAACGATGCCGTGAGCAACGTGACCTACGAGATCCGCGAGCAGGGCACCAACACCCTGTCCGCCAACGGCACGGTGAACCCGCCCGCCGGAAGCTACACGCTGGACATCTGCCTGCCCGATGGCTGCTACTACCTGGTGGTGACCGATGACGGCGGCGACGGCATCGTCGGCGGCGGCTACGTGCTGCGCCTGGCCACTGGCGAGCGCATCATCGACAACACGGGCAACATGACCGTGGGCGCCAGCCAGATCGATGGCAACGAGGGCTTCTGCCTGCCCATCGGCACGGACCGCTTCAAGTTCAGCAGCTGCGACAAGCTCGATTGGAGGTTCGGCCAGGTCGTGGCCGCAGAGACCAACCCGCTGGTCAGCGCGCAATACGGCGTGAACAACGCCAACAGCGGCTACCAGATCTGGTGGTACAACCCCAACGGCGGGTACAGCTTCAAGCGCTTCCAGAGCCACAACACCACCAACAGCCTGCCTGCCAACCCGGCCCGTGCGGCCCATTTCGTGATCAACGGGTGGATCGGCAACCAGCTGCAGCAGAGCGTGCTCTACAACATGAAGGTGCGCTCGCGCGTGAATGGCACCTACTCGGCCTGGGGCCCTGCGTGCAACTTCACGCTCAATGAGCAGCGCGCGCAATGCCCGCTGGCGAAGCTCAACGACGTCCCTGGCAGCCAGTACCTCTCGTGCAACCAGAGCCGCAACTGGGGTCCGGGCAATATCGTGTCGGCCCGCCCGGTGAGCCGCCCCGGCCCCAACGGTTCGGGAACCCAGAACGCGAACCGTTACCAGTTCCGCTTCCGCCTGCCCAATGAGAGCCTGGTCGCCGTGCGCACCACCAGCACCTATCACCTGCCGCTGAACTGGAGCGCCAATCCGCTCGTGCCCGGCACCACCTACCTGGTGGACGTGCGCGCCAGCTTCGACAATGGCGCTACCTGGTGCACGGACTTCATCCAGCCCAGCGTGGATCCCTGGGGCGAGGTCTGCACCCTCACCATCCTTGGCGGTGGCAGCAGCATGGCCGTTGAGAGCGGCGATGGCCAGGAAGCCAGTGCGGCCCGCATGGCGATGTACCCCAACCCCAACCGCGGCGACCAGCTCTTCGTGAGCCTCAGCGCCATCGAAGCGGGGGTTGAGACGGTGAGCGTCGACATCTACGATGCCTTCGGCAAGCGCGTGAGCGCCCGCACGATCGCAGCCCAGGATGCCTTCGTGAACAGCGTGGTGGACCTCAACGGACTTGCCAACGGCATGTACATGGTGAGCATCGGCGCAGGAAGCACGGTGCACACCGAAAGGCTGGTGATCCAGCGGTAGGCCGGATGGACGATATGCGTGAAGGCCCCCTCCTTGCGGAGGGGGCCTTCACGCGTTCTGGCCGGTAGATTCGGGGCGTGCCTGAACGCATCATCTTCTTCGATGGCGTCTGCGGTCTTTGCAATCGCTTCGTGGACCGATTGCTGCGCATCGATCGCGACGGGCTCTTGCGCTTCGCACCGCTGCAAGGCTCCACAGCCCAGAAGCTCCTTCCAAGCGGCATGGCCGATGCGCTGAGCAGCGTGGTGTATCTGCGCAACGGCCAAGTGCTCACACGATCCGATGCCGCGCTACTCACCCTCATCGACCTTGGTGGCTGGCGCGCGATGCACCGCGTGTGGTTCGTGTTCCCGCGTGCGCTGCGCGATGCGGTGTACGAATGGATAGCGCGCAACCGGTATAAGTGGTTCGGGAAGCGCGAGGCGTGCAGGTTGCCAACGCCAGAAGAGCAGGAGCGCTTCCTCCCCTAGGGCCGTGAACGCCCGTCACGCTTCACGTCCTTCTCTTTCTCCTTGAAGTAGCGGCGGAAGAGCCAGTTGCGCTGCAGCGCCTTCAGGTTCTCGTTCAATGTCTCGCTGCCCTTCTCCAGGTTGGCGATGGATCGGCGCACATCGCCGGCCACGGCGGTGTCCTGCGTGAGGGCATGCGCGAGGCCCTTCGGGTCATTTAGGCCGGAGCTGAACCGCTCCACATCGCCAGCGGCGCGGGCGAGCGAATCGCTGAGCTGCTGCAGTTGTTGAAGGAGGTCTTTCACCTGCTTTTCCGCCACCGGGTCGCCCACTAGCGTGCCCAGCGCGCCTTTGCCGCCGCGCACATCGGCGATGAGGGAGTTGGCTTGCTCCGTGGCGGCGCGCGCGGCTTGTGCGGTGGCATTCAACTCAGAGAGCGAGCCGCGCAGCTGCATGGCGAGCACCGTATCACTGAAGAGGTCGAGCACGCTGCCAGGCCGATTGAGCCGTTCGGCCAGCAGCCGCAGATCAGTGGTGATGGCCGCGAGGTTGTCGTTCGTGATATCAAGCGTGCGCAGCATGGCATCGGTATCCAGCGGCACTGAAGAGGCGAGCAGGCTCCCTTCCGCAACCGGCTCACCCGTGCCATCACCGGGCTCGATGTTCACGAGCTTGTTGCCCATGAGGCCATCAGACCCGATGCTCACCACAGCGTTGGCCCTGATGTGCTCCGCCTG
>DAORNP010000229.1:0-252 GCA_035441065.1 Flavobacteriales bacterium
CCTTGGATGCGAGCCACCATGCGCACGGTCAAGCGGGGATTGCCGGTGAAGCCCGGCTCGGGAGCATGCTCGGCGATCGTGCCGCCTTCCACGCCTAGTTCAGCCCATGCCTTGCGGGCACGCGAAGGACCCAGGTCGGGGCCGCCGTGTTTCTTGGAGCCTCCAACTATGGTGGGTGCAATGGCCTGCGCACCTGCTGCCCATTTCTTGGCTCCCCGCCAGCCGTTCGCCGCCATCAGATCCAACAAGGTG
>DAORNP010000229.1:262-2996 GCA_035441065.1 Flavobacteriales bacterium
ACGGTTGGTGCAGGTGTGCTGAGCTTTTCGGGCCAAACAAAGTGGTCGGCGTCATCGGCACGCAGGGCCACGATCACAATGCGCGGACGCAATTGCGGGACACCATGGTCCGAAGCCTGGAATAATTTGATGTCCGTCTTGTAGCCCAGCTTGCGGAAGCTCTGGAACAGGTTCTTGCGGTAACCCTCGAAGCTGGGGTCGAGGAAGCCGCGGACGTTCTCCAGCATCACGGCGCGTGGCCTGATCTCGTCCGTAAGGCGCAGGGCCTCGGGGAACAGATCGCGCTCGTCCTTGGCGCCAAGCTGCTTGCCGGCCACGGAGAAGGGCGGACAAGGAACACCGCCAGCCAGCAGGTCCACACCTTGGTAGGGCCGCCCATCGAAGCGTGTGACATCGCCGTGCAGCACGTTCCATTGCGGACGATTGGTGCGCAGCGTAGCGCAGCACGCTTCATCGATCTCCACCAAGGCTTCGTGCTCAAAGCCAGCACGCTCCAAGCCCAAGGACTGGCAGGGTGCTCTACCTTTTAAGAGGGATAAGCCTCACTGTCTTCTCATACCCGAACGACGAAGTCCCTCAACACCTTCAAGACATTCGTCGCAGAGCACGCATTCATCCAAGGGGGTCAGAGCCGAGGAAGGCATATCCCAAAACCGAGAACCCGATGAAAGGCGCACGATGCGAGACGGGTCGGATTCCCATGCATCCCTGGACGTAGCACCGCACATGCTGCATGTCGAATCAGAGTCGATATAGATATGGCTGGCTATTGTCTTCTCGTGCTGCATGTGTGCTTTCAGTTTTCGAGCACTTCCACACTGCATTCTTTATACGCTTGATTGCTGCGTACGAACGCCAGTGCGGATGGCAGATCAGGAAGTTGGAACGCCTCCGACTGGTTACCATAGATCTCCTTGTTCAACTCATCAGGATAAAAGTTCCGGAACGCATGCAGTAGTTGACCGTCCTGAATGACCTCGATCGTGACCGCAGTCCGATCCGTATCCATGATCTCGAAGTAGCTGAATCTCAGGGTAACCATTGCGGCAGGTGTTATATAGAACTGAACCATTCTGGGTCGAGCGAAACAGATTCGACATGTTCGACTTTGACCCCGAGACCAAGTGTCTTGAGCTTCTCGGCGAGTTTGTCGCCATCCACGAGGTCTATCGCGCTGGCTCCATCTCGTACGGCTTCACGTATAGCATCACGGGTGAAGTATCCGGTGGTGATGAAAAGGCCTTTGTCTGCTCTGCCTTGCATGGCACCTCGGAAATTCCGAATCTCCGCAGAGCCGACCGAACCAGAATAACGCTTGCATTGAAAGACCACGTGGAAGCTCAGGATTCCATTGATCTTGGCAATGCCCTTTCCATCAATACCACCATCGCCAGTACGACCGGTGACTTCCACTTGAACGAATCCGGTCTCGCGAAGCATGCGTTGCACCAACCGCTCGAATGCGGAAGGGTCCATGGTTTGGCAGATGAGCAAGAGCTCCTGTTTCCAATCATTCTTTGCTGGAAGTTCAGCTCCCTCTTTTGGCTCTTTCTTGCTCCGCAGATCGATCATTGCATTGGGATCTGCGCCCTGGGCTGTCAAGCTCCAAATGCCGCGTGACGAATTCTCTAGGTAGCCCATCTGGCCTAGGTACGTTCGTGCCCAAGCAAGGCTGTACTCCAAGGCAGTGCGACCATCCACGTTACCACGCTTCGTCGTGTATGGGAGGTTTGCTACTTCATCAGGAACGCCAAGAATTTCGATGACCTTCTCGCGTATCTCCTCAATGGAACCAGAGCCGCCCAAGGCAGCGAGCGCCTTGAGTGTAGCGGCCATTAGTTCGTAGCGGTGGGGGACAGTAGTCATTGGCTGGATAAGAAACCCAAAGTAAGGAAGCCAAGCACAACACAAAGGAATTGTAGCGATTTGCAGACAGGCGGGATATTCGGACCACTCAGTAAGTGCATCCTGATTGGTTTGGGCGCTGGAGTTTGCGTGACGGATTGGAGCGGAAAGCCCGCAAGCGAGGAGGAACGACGAGTGCGGACTTGCAGCGGAAAGCCGGACCCCGAGGCTTTTGCGAGGGGGCACGCCCACATCTCGACTACTCAGTCGCTTTGCGCCTTGCGTAGTGCCGCTTCGCTTATGCTCGATGTGACACGTGCCTACCCCTTCTCCACCACCTCCCCCGCCTTCCGCAAATGCGCCTTCTTCGCCTTCCGGATCCTACAACTCACCACTTTGTACTCCGGGCACATCGCCAGTGAATCGCTCACACTGCTGGTGATGATGTTGAGCATGATCTCCGGGAAGTGGAAGGTGCTGCTGAGGATGCCGGGCTTCACCTCGTCGGTGATGCGGGCCTTGATGTCCACCTTGCCGCGCGGGCTTTCCACGCACACCATGTCGCCCTCGGCGATGCCGTGTTGGGCCGCGTCGTCCGGGTGGATGAGGAGCACGTCCTCGGTGAGGATCTCGCCGTTGCCGGTGCGCCGCGTCATGGCGCCGCAGTTGTAGTGCTCCAGCTCGCGGTTGGTGGTGATGATGTAGGGGTAGTCCTGCTCGTTGGTGCGCACTTCGGGGCTTTTCTCCCAGGCGTTGAAATGGAAGAGGCCCTTGCCGCGCTTGAAGGTCTCGGTGTGCAGGATCTCGGTGCCTTTGCCGTCCTCGGCCACGGGCCACTGCTTGCCGTTGATGCCGAGCTCGTCCCACTTCACACCCTTGAAGAAGGGCA
>DAORNP010000230.1:0-1797 GCA_035441065.1 Flavobacteriales bacterium
GTAGCTATCGCCGCCGCTCGCCGTCAGCGTCACGCTCTGTCCGGGGCACAAGGCTGTTGGGCCATCGGGGGTGATCGTTATCAAAGGCGAAGAAGCGCTTGGCAAGGTGTAGTCGATGCAGATGGGCAGTCCGCATGAGCCGATGGCGCAGAACTGCACCACCACCGGACCGACATCACCAGCTCCGGCCGTGTAGGTGACGGTGATAGAAGTCGGATCGTCGAAAGAGCCCGTGCCGCCCTGCCAGAGCACGCTCACCACATCGGTTCCGGAAACGCTGCCCACCAATTGCACACTGCCGGTTCCATTGCAGATGCTTCCATCAGCATCCACCACTTCAACCAATGTGGGCACGAACGGCGCCTGGCAGCCGTAGTTCACGTAGGTGACGACAGCCTCGCCCGGCCATGTGAACTCCGCTGTGGCGCCATCATTCAGCACAGAGCCGCCACCATAGGTGCCCAGGTTGTTCACGAGCAGGGCGCGGTCGTAGGTAGCGGTATCGGTGCAGCCTGTTGGCAGGTATGTGAGGACCAAGGTGCGCAAGCTGGATGCTCCGGTCGGTGTTTCACTGACGGTGCCGCCGTTGGTGTGATTGGCAAAGTGCCCACTGGTATTGCCCGGTGCTTGGAATACGATGAAGAGCGTATCGCTCAGGTTCGCGAAAGAGTTCGCGGCCGTGCACATCTGCGTGCTGGTTACCAACAGGACAGCGCTGCCCGGCGGGATGATTCCGCCCGGAGGCTCCAGCAGCCAGCCGCATCCTTGAATGGTGGCGTTCAGCGTTGTCGTGAGGTCGGCGGTTGTGGCATTCTGCACCAAACCGTTCCAGCTGTTATTCGGCCAATCGGCCTCCAGTTCGGTGAGCGCTATAGGCTGCGGGCCCGTGCGGAAGCGCACCATCTCATTCTGGCCTTCGGCGCCACCGGGGCATTGCGCCAGATCGATGCAGGCATCCACCAGGATGCTCTCGATCTCGAGGCATTGGGTGGGCACTTGGGCCCAAGCCGCTGCGGCGAGCAAGGCGGGCACCAGCGCAGAGAACAGCCTCCTGAAGAGGTTCAATTGCGTCATCGAGCGGCGGTTGCGAACAAAGGTCGCCTTGAGGCTGCCCTGCCCTTTGGGGAAATGGGGCGCGATGCTAACAAGGTTATCCGCATGGCAGCTACCGGTGCTTTCGGCGCATGGCCGCCCACCCCCACTTTGGACTGGTCGGCTGGGCGATTCGCAGGCCTTGGCGCGGCCTCATCGGAAGAGCGTCACGTGCCCTTGCTTCACGATCTCGTTCGTGGTGGAGCATGGGTCGCGCATCTTCATGGTGTACACGTACACGCCCATCGGAATGCCGCTCGCATCCCACTGTTCCTGCGGGTTGTTGGTCACCCAGATGCTCTCGCCCCAACGATTGAACATGCGCAGCTCATAACCAAGCTCCGGTATATCCACCCGAACCGGCCATGTGTCGTTGATGCCATCGTCGTTCGGGGTGAAGGCATTGGCCAGGAAGAGCGTGGGCTCGGTGCGCACATCCACGATGGTGAGCAGCGTGTCGTTGCAGCCATTGGCCTGCGTGGCGAAAAGCGTGTACGGGTAGAAGTCGTAGAGCCGATGGTCCCAACGGAGGAAGCCCGTGCAATCGTGCGTGACCAGGCTGTCGCCGATGTAGAACGCGCAGCTATCGGCGGTGAGGCTGCCCAAGGAAATCTCGACCATGGGCGTGCAAGGGATCTGCCGTGCGGTGAAGATGGCTGGTGTCTGCGCGACGATGAAGATGCTATCGAGCACCGGGAGGGTCCC
>DAORNP010000230.1:1807-2282 GCA_035441065.1 Flavobacteriales bacterium
GCCATTGTCATTGAAGCTTTGCAGCGTAACGTACTGCCAGCCGGGCTCCGGGAAGGTGATCAATGGATCGCGCGCATTGCTCAGGCCGAAGCCGCCCCAGGTCCACTCGAGCGAATCGGCATTGGTGGCCAGGGTATTCACGATGAATGCCACGTTCTGGCAGGCGGTATCCGCCATGATGGGTACGGCGAAGGGCGGCACCAATTCCACCAGGTCAACTGTTGCGGTGGCCACGCAATCGATGATGGTATCGGTGGCGGTAACCGTGATCTGGCCATTGAACCCTGGTTCTACTTGAAAGCTCGTTCCGTCCGTGCCAGTGCTCCATGCATACACGTGAGGCTGGAAACCGTACTCCAGGGCAGTTCCGAGCAAGGGAGCCTGATTGGGGCAGTAAGACAGCGGCCCGCCAGTGATCACCACATCCGGATTGCCCAAGGTGGCCTCGATGTACGACGGGCAACCGATCGGGGGA
>DAORNP010000230.1:2300-2976 GCA_035441065.1 Flavobacteriales bacterium
CCATAAATGCCGATGGGCAAATCCGTGATCGTGGTATTGGTCTCTGCTGGATCATGCGTCCAGAACCAGACGAATGGACCACCTGGATTGAGCGTCAGGGTGATGGCGCCGTCATCCTCTCCCTCGCAGCTCAGGTTGGTCACGCTCAAGGTGCCCAAGGGCGGCACAAAGGGATCTTCTACCACCACGTCGATCACGGTATCGCACTCGAAACCCACCACGGTCACCGTGTAGAGCCCGGCAATGAGGTTGTCGGCGGTTTCTGTGATGAGCAGGGCATCGTGGTCCCAGCTGTACGTGAATGGCCCCCCGCTCACGGTGTTCACCGTTATGGCCCCATCGGCAATGCCGGGACAACTGGGCGTCGTCACCGAAACGCTCACATCGCATGGCATGAATTGCCCATGAGCAGCTAGCGTTGCCACGCAGGTGCAAAGAGCCAGGAACCGGAACATGCGCATAAGACGGTCGCGAAGATCGCACTTGGCGCCCATAAAGGCCCACTGTCTGCGGAATGTTCGCTGAACGGTGGTTGGTTGAAAGCAGCGCCCCCCCGCGCTTGCCGTTCTAGGACCGGTTGCGCGGGGGGGCGGCTTTCGTTCAGGCCTGCTGCCCTTCGGTTACTTCTGGATCACCAGTCGCTCGTTGAAGGTGCTGCCTCCGGCGGTGATGCTCA
>DAORNP010000231.1:0-1315 GCA_035441065.1 Flavobacteriales bacterium
CGGTGGGCCTCGTCGCGCGCATCAGGCCCGAGCAGTGAAGCGCTGAGCACGGTGCAATCGAGCGATGCTCCGCCCTGCAGGTTCCAATCCAGGCTGAAGGCCAGGCCGCTCTGGGAAAAGTTGCTGATGTAGAGCAGGTAAACCTGCCCAACGGTCACATCCAGGTAGCGCACCCACTTATCGCCGGCGGGGCTTTCGGAAAGGTCGGTGGCGGTGAAGTTGAGCCCAGTGGCGCCGCTGGGGGCGGCAAAGGAGCAGCGCAAGGGGGCGCTGAGCGGAGGGCAGATGGTGCCGGGGGTGCTGCCCGGGGGGAATGGCCCCCAGATGGCGAAGTCGTAATCATCGGCCGGGTTGGCCGGGTTGATGGTGAAGCCGATCTGGCCGCTGGCGCTGGGGGTGAAATTGTACCAGGTGCCCTGGCGTTCCAGCGCGCCGAGGCAGCCGGCGCTGGTCAGGTTCAGGTCGGCCACCTGCCCCGTGTTGTTGGTGGTATTGTTGAAGCTCTGGCCGCCGCAAATGGTCACGCTGCCGACGCAGTCCTCTGGTGGCGCCGGAGGGGGCACGCAGTTGAGCGTTCCTGCGTAAACCACGCCCGCCACGGGGGGCGATCCGGAGGAGAACACGGCGCCTGCCCCCAAGCTGAGGGAGTAGCTGTTCTCGCCCTGCCAAGGCCCCGAGTTGTTGTAGGAGAGCACGATGGTATTGCCGGGCATGATGGCCAACGGGATCGAGTTGGACGTGCCGGTGACCGTGTAGTACTGGTAAGGCCCGCCGTTGATGCTGACCCCGACATTGGAGGAGCCCCAGCCATCGCCGAAGGAATCGAAGAGGTTGAGCATGTAGATGCAACCACCGGGAGGTGGCACCACAGGCGTGGCGCACGTCACGGTGAGGGTTGCGCATGATGCGAGGTTCGCGCAAGGGAACGCATCGATCAGCACGCGCAACTGACCGGTGAAGGTGGCCACCCAGGTCACGCTCGATTGCACGCCGCAAGCATCGTCGTTATACCCCAATGAGCCCCCCCCGGCATTGTTGTAAAGGGTGATCTGCGTGTCCCAGGTGGTTGTGCCGCAGGTGCTGAAGGTGTAGGTGTTGCCCGCCACCACATTGATGAGCTGGTACTCCCCGCCGAACAGGCAGGTGCTCGCCACGGTGGATCCCGGGCAGGCCGGCGTGGTCGTTTGCCAGTAGGTGTTGTTGTTCGGGCATTGGCCAAGGGCCGATAGCGCGAAGGGCAGCAGGCCGGCGATGAGGGCGATGCGAGCGTAGCGTTGAATCATGCGGGCACGGATTAACGGGACGGTGAATCGCT
>DAORNP010000231.1:1384-2970 GCA_035441065.1 Flavobacteriales bacterium
GTAGCGCAGGTCATCGCCGATCGGGTCGCCGGTATCGATGCGAACAGGGAAGGCCGTGGTGCCCGATGCGGTTGCTGCGGCCTGGAACTGACGAGGGCCTGCATTCAATGCGCGCAGCACGACCTCGTAGGCGATGGAGGCATCGATCCGCACTTTCAGGTAATCGGCATCGGTCGATACCAGGACCCGTTCATCCAAGCGCTTCAGGTTCTCAGCCACATGCTTCAGCGTGGCCCCATCCACAAGCCCATCGGCGCGGAGGAGATGGATGACCTGGGTCTGTGCCCAAGCGCGTTCGGACAACGCCATGAAAGCGACCGCAGCGAAGGCGATGAACCAATGGGATTTCACTTGTCCAGGTCGATTCGGCATGGTGTGCATGAGCTTCAGTCAATTGAAAGACGCATCTCCCGCACCGAAGTTGTCCCGAATCCCTGTGCGTCAAGAGCGAAGTTAGTCGCTTACGGCGAGAGCGCCAAAACAAGCACGCCTATCATGCACGAGGCCGGGCTGTGAACCCGGCCTCGTGCATGCGCAATAAGTGCTGCGGTTACCGGACCACGAAGCGCCCGGCGGTATGGCTCTCGCCGTTGCTCAGCGTGGCCATCAGCAGGTATTGACCGCTCTCGAGGCCGTGCAAGGGCATGGTCACCGTAGGTTGTCCGGGAACAGCGTGTGCACGATGCTCGCGGATGAGCCTGCCACTGGCGTCGAACACGCGCAGGTTCACATCCATGTCTTCCGTTGCGGCGATGGCCACGTTGATCTGGTCCACCGCAGGGTTCGGGAACAGGCTTCCCACGAATGAGCCATAGCGGTTGGCCACAGAGACCACCTCGCTCAGCTCGCTGCTGCCGTCGGCATCAATCATCTTCAAGCGGTAGTAGTTGAAGCCTGGCAGGGGCTGCGGGTCGAGGAAGGTGTATGCCGTGGTGCTCGCAGAATTCCCTGCGGCTGCCACTTGCCCGATCTGCTGGAAAGCGCCGGTCTCATCCATGCGCTCCACGGCGAAGAAGGCGGAGTTGCTCTCGGTGGCGGTTTGCCAATCGAGCTGGATGCCCGATGGCACTGGCGCGCCATTGAGGCTGAGGAGCTGCACAGGCAAGAGTTGGCAATCGAGGCTGGCGCCGTTGGTGAGCTGCCAAGAGAGGTCGAAGGCCAGGCCGCTCTGAGACCAGTTGCTGATGTACAGCATGTAGTTCTCGCCAGCGGTCACGTTCATCAGGCTCGACCACTTGCTGCCCCCAGCAGGTTCGCTCGGGTTGGTGCCGGAGGAGGACATGCCGGTCGCGCCTGTGGTTCCGCTGTAATTGCAGCGCACCGGAAGCTGTTCCACCGGACATGCGAAAGCCGAGTAGGGTCCCCAAAGGGCAAAGTCGTAATCGTTGGCGAGGTTCTGCGGGGTGATGGTGAAGCCTAATGTGCCCGAAGACGAAACGGTGAATCTGTACCACAGGCCCTGGCGCTCGTTGTTGGAGAGGCAGCCGCGCGTATGCAGGTTAAGGTCGGCCGATAAGCCCGTGTTGCTGGGGTTGTCATTGATCTGTTGGGCATTGCAGATGGCGGTGCCTCCGACACAATCGCTG
>DAORNP010000232.1:0-2262 GCA_035441065.1 Flavobacteriales bacterium
CGCTATTGGCTTGCACTGCGCCCGTCTTGGGCTCACCGTTCAGGGAGATGTAGAAGTTCCTGTTGTTCGCAGCGGTGAAGCCGTCGTTGATGATTCGGAATTCAGTGCAACCCGTGTTGTTATTCACGTTGATGCGGTGCACCACCACCCACTGATTGGCAGGCAGCACAGCTCCGCAACCACCGTTGTCCTCGTCTTCCAAAGAAAGCGTAGCGATGGCGTTGTAGGTGCGATACTTAAAGCCGCCATCGATAACCACCGCAGTGGGAGAGATGGGAAAGGCAGCCCCTGTGCACCAAGGTGATGTGCCAGCCGTGAGGGTCGCAGGAGAAGCCTCAGCGTAACGCACGGTGAATGTGAGAGCGGAGAGCACTTGTCCGAAGGAGGCCCCATTGGCGCGCATCCGCACGTCGATTTGGTTGGCCGCCGGGCCAGCCACCAGATCGATATCGACGTTCGTGGGGAGCTGGGCCTTAGCTGCCCCTAGGAGCAATAAGGCAGCAGCGACGGTGCTACAGGCTCGTCGCAAAAGGGACGTGTTCAAGAATCTCATGTAAGTGGTTTTGGTTGGGGCTGGGAAGAGGGGGGCCTTTGAGGGGGCAAGATGGTGATTTAGGGCAATTGCTCAACACGCACGTTCGTGGGTACGGAGCCACCAATGTTCTGCAGGATAAGGTCGCGGTCGTTGGCATCACCGACGTACTTCACGATTCCATCCAGGTTGGCATCCTGCATCATGTAACCGCTGGTCGTGTTGGTGGGCACCGTGCCACCAATGGCCGTAAGGATGGGGTCTCGGTCGTTCTGCTCGCCCACGTACTTGATCCACAGGTCACGTGCCACATTGCCGGACCATAGGGTCATGGTGCCGCCGTTATTCTTGCGCGCATCTGTTCCATGCGTGTTGGTTGCAAGTGAGCGGAAATCCACGGTGGTTTGGCCTTGGGTGAGTGCGACCGGGGCTGCGGTCATGCAACCGTGGTGGTTCCTATGACGCACGGCAAGGTGGAAGTTGCCATCGAGCACGCCGAATCGCACCACGCCGCCATCACCGCTAACCACAGTGCCATTGCGGGTTACCAAAGCACTGCGCGTGGCCACGATCTGGGCGGGATTCGCGGCGTTCCGAAGCTCCAAAAGGACCCAATCCACCGGCGCATTGGCGCCGGTAGTCTGCAGGAATAATGGGGTGACCGTTTCTCCGCTACCACCCGCCGCGTGCGTGAATCCGAGTCCGGAGAATGGCTCGGAGGAGGGAATGAGGCCAGCGGCACGCAAACCGTCGTTCATCAGCCCGGTCTGTGTGTTGTACGGACCATCGAGCATGAGCTTCATATCGGCGCTGACGCCAAGGGAAACGTTCGCTGTCACCATCGTGCGCGCACTTTCGGCAATCACTTCGTTCGTGCTCACGCGCCAATCGTAAAGGAAGTAATACACACCGCTTCCTCCGGAAGAGCCCGTGATCGCTCCCAAAGAGCCGATGGTGTAGGGATAGGAGACTCCAGCGTTGTTCCGATATAGATCCTGGTATACGTCGCTGTTGTCGTCGAATGCGGTGATGGCGTGGTTGGTGCCAGCTGGAATGTCCCAATTCACTTGCACCTCTGTCATGCCTGGAGCAAGCTCGATGAACAACTCATGGATGAGGTTGCCCAGCTGGTCGCGCAACACGAATTGCCGCTTGCCGAAGCTGTTAGCGTAAACCTTGAATGATTGAAGCTTGAACGGCTCATAGGCATCAAAATAGAGCCAATGCTTGCCATTGAAGTAACCGCCGCCTCCGGAGTTGTCGGCCTTCCCGGCTGAAAGGGTCTGGCCATTCGAAACGTTCGCATTGGTAGCCCAATAATTGGTGCTTGCCGTGAGGGTTGGAGTGGTGAACTGGTTGCCAGTACCGACCAAGTTGCCACCAGAAGGCGCATCGTACCAGCGCACATTCGATCCCGTTGCACTTATCTGCGCACTGTTGCCGGTAAGCACGGTGGTGCCCGTTCCTGCTGGAGCAGCGGGAGGCTGAAGCACGCTCACCGTAATGCTGGGTGTGGCGATGGATCCGCACGGGGCGGTCACGGTGCAGGAGTATGTGCCCGCAGCAGAGACTGTGATGGAACGCGTGGTGGCGCCGTTGCTCCAGAGGTAGCTGTATCCGGGAGTGGCCGTCAGCGTAATGTTCTGGCCCGCAGCGATCAATGCGCGCTTGTTGGTCAGGATGCTGCCGCTTCCACCGCTGCCAGACGCTTTCTGGGTGTTGATGGTGAC
>DAORNP010000232.1:2272-2597 GCA_035441065.1 Flavobacteriales bacterium
AATTGTTCTCCTCGTTGTCTTCGAGCCAATCGTTGCGGGGGTCCACCTCAGCAACGATCCAGTAATTCCCATTGCAGAGAACTGGCAGTCCTGGGTCACCGGGAAGCAAATTGATCCACATGCCGTCCAGGCCCTCATCGTAGATGTCGGTCTTTCCTGAGCTGATGCCTTGGAAGTTCTCTGAGCACGTATAGTTCAGGCCCAAACCATAATTCGGGAAGTTCGTGTTTGAGAGCGCGGTACCTGTATTGTAAACCTGACTGGTCCTGCAATGGCCGGGGCTGGCGCTGCAAGTGCTCAGGTCCATCAGGCAGAAGCCTAGCTT
>DAORNP010000232.1:2614-2824 GCA_035441065.1 Flavobacteriales bacterium
ATGGGCCATTGGCGGGGGTCGCTCACGCCGGCTTGCTGAATGCGCAAGGTCATCGTGGTCCAATCATCCACGTGGTAGTGATTGTGCGTGGGGTGGTAGGTCATGGTGCCACGCAACTGCTCTGTGTAGGTCATCGTGTTGCCCTCTTTCCGATAGACGCGCTGGTAAAGCCTTTGCCTCGCCTCGAAGCCATTGGGGCACGTGAAGCCG
>DAORNP010000233.1:0-796 GCA_035441065.1 Flavobacteriales bacterium
CGTTCGTGAAGGACCGCCATATCCGGAATCTGCTCGTGAAGCTGCGCCGCAGCGCCCACCGGGAGGAGAAGGAGTTTGTGCGCGAGGCCATCGACCGCGTGTTCGCACAACCCGAGCACCGGTCCGTGCAATTGGTGGTGGATGTGGATCCGGTGTGATTCAGCGTTCAATCGCGATACGTCGGGCTGTCCAGCCACGCTCACTTTCCAACTCCATCAAGTAGAGTCCTGTCGCCAACAGGGAGACATCGAGCCATTGCTCTGAGCCGCCCGCCGCGATGAGGCCATTCATCGCCAAACGCCCATCCGCGGCAAGCAGTTTCCATCGCGCGCTGCCTGTACTGTTGTCACGCGTGACCCTCAATCGATCGTGCGCGGGATTGGGGGCAATGCTCCACTGAGCATCATCCACCTCTGCGATGCCGATGCTCGAGCACGGCGTGCGATGGGTGTCGATGAACATCTTCGCATTGAGCAACGCTGGGAAGGCGCAGCCGCTGTGATCGAGAGCGGCACCGGCGCTCTGGCCTTGCACGGAGGGCGCGCCGTTCCCTTGCATGGCGGCGATGGCGACGGAACTGTTCTGGGAGAAGACATGGTTATCGCCCTCGCAATAGATGATGCGCGTGGGGCACGCAGGCGCCCAGTCGTAGAGGTCGTTGTCGCGCAGCGCCTGGCGGAACGGATGGTCGGGGTCATCGATGAAGGCCTGCAGCACGGAGTCGATGAGTATCTCGCTGGGCGCGGCGGGCATGATGTCATCGACCACGCCAGATCCGTTGTTGCCTTGGGAGAGC
>DAORNP010000233.1:807-2317 GCA_035441065.1 Flavobacteriales bacterium
GGTGGCAGCACGGTGGCCCAAGGCTCTTCGATGATCTCGTTCACCTCGCCGAAGAGCCAAGGGTACACGTAGCGGTACGAGAGGATCACGTACGGCAGGTAGTATGGCGCGGGATATGGATCCGGTGAGACCATCACCTGCGCTTGCACGCCGCTCACATCGAACGGGCTGCTGCACGGCGCGCTTGCCGTCACGATGAACTCATCGGCATGCTCTTCTTGCAAGAGGCGATGCGTGGCCGCGCAGGCGTGACCGCCCTGCGAGTATCCGATGAGGAAGAGCTGGCCATTCAGCTGCACGTCGCGCTGGGCGCAGAACTCGCGCGCGGCGCGCAGCATGTCGCGGCTGGCGGTGGCTTCCGATGCTGCATGGATGTAAGGGTGCGGACCGGGGCTGTCGCCGAGGCCGAGATAGTCAGGCAGCACGGCCACGTAATCGTCTGCAGCGAGGTAATAGCCCACCACCATTTCGCCGCTGATGCGCGAGGGCACATCCTGCCGGTTGAGGATGGTGCCGTGATGGTAGGCACCTATGGCATGCTGGCAAGTGGAGCCAACCGGAATCACCACCGCGCCGCTGGCGATGGTGGGCTGCCCGAAGGGATCGATGGTGTGGTAGATGAGCCGATGCGCCTCGATGGTGTGATCGGCGCCCTGGATGCCCTGCGCGGCGAGTTCCGCTGGCGTGTAGGCGATCAGGAGCGAATCGCTGATGAGGTATTGCGCGCTGAGTTCGAATGCGCAGAAAGTGGCGGTGCAGCTGAGTAAGAATCGAAGCATTGGCGGCAGGGTTTGGCCGCTCAATGTATCAACCTTGCTGATTGACAGGTGAAGGATGGGCCAATGATACCAGCGCAGGCCATGGCGTCATGCTCGGCGAAGGCGCCTCAACAAACACTTCAGCGTTCGTGAACGGATGCACGAACCTCAGCGATCGCGCATGCAGCCCGATGCCCCGGTCCTTCATCGCACGGCGCGCACCGTACTTCACATCGCCCATGATCGCATGGCCCCACGCCGCCAGCTGGGCGCGTATCTGGTGGAAGGCTCCGCCCTCGGTTATGCACTCCACCAGCGCGTACCGATTGCCTTTGGCAAGCAGCTTAACGTGCGTGCGGGCAGGCTCCCCATCGCCTTGGTTCGCGATTCGCGCTTTGCGATTCCGCTCATCATGCATTAAGTGGTGCTCCAGCAGAATGGATGACGCATCAACCTTTCCTTCCACGATGGCCCAGTAGCGCTTCTCCATGCGACGTTCACGGAAGAGCGCTTGCAGTGCGCTGTTCGCTTCTGTCGTCTTCGCCAAGAGCACCACGCCGCTTACCGGCCGATCGATGCGGTGCGCGAGTTCGAGCGAAGCCTCATTGCGCTCACGGCGCAACAATGAAAGCAGGTCCTCATCGCTGGTGAGGTCGCCCTGCACGGGCATGCCTGCGGGCTTGCTCACCACGAGCAGATGCGCATCCTCCAACAGCACGACAGGCGCGGCCATCAATACTGCTCCTTCGCAT
>DAORNP010000233.1:2330-2794 GCA_035441065.1 Flavobacteriales bacterium
TCGAGCGCACATCACGCACGTAGCCGCCCACCGCATCGGAGATCACCGTGTGCAGGTCGGCATAGCGCCGCAGAAAGCGCGGATTGAATTCCTTGTTGATGCCGAGCATGTCGTGCAGCACCAGCACTTGTCCATCCACGCCGCCACCTGCGCCGATTCCGATCACGGGAATACTCACGCTCCTGGCCACCTCTTCCGCGAGCTTGGCGGGGATCTTCTCCAGCACGAGCGCGAAGCAGCCGGCCTGCTCAAGCAGTTTGGCATCCTCGCGCAACCGGATCGCTTCCGCTTCCTCCTTTGCCCTGACCACGTAAGTGCCGAACTTGTAGATGCTCTGAGGTGTAAGGCCCAAATGGCCCATGACCGGGATGCCGCGCTGGGTGAGGGTGATGCGGTTGAACAGGCTGCGCCGGTAGGCGTGGATCCAGTTGACGTCGCGCAGGCGCAGGCCGAAGAGCGTCGCG
>DAORNP010000234.1:0-2778 GCA_035441065.1 Flavobacteriales bacterium
CAAGCCCCGCTTGCTTCCCAGCAAGTACAGCCCGAGCACGAGCACCAAGGTGCCTGCCAACACGAAGACGCCTAGGCGCACGGCGACGTTCCCTTCCTTGGCCATTACATGAAGATGAAGAATGAGCGCACCACGGGATCCGTTGAGGCGCGAAGATCGTCGTAGCTGCCCTCCACATGGTTGCGCCCTTCGTGCAGCACGATGATGCGGTTGGCGGCGAGCTTGGCCACGTTCAGGTCGTGCGAGATGATGATCGACGAGGTGTTGTAGGCGCGCTGCAGCTGCAGGATGAGCTCCACGATCTCCTTGCCCGTCACAGGGTCGAGGCCGGTGGTGGGCTCGTCGTAGAGCACGATCTCGGGTTTGAGGATGAGCGTGCGCGCCAGGCCGATGCGCCGCTTCATGCCGCCACTGAGCTCGCTGGGATACATGTGCCGCGTATGCGGCAGGCCAACCGCATTCAGCACTTCTTCCACGAGCGCGTCGGTGTGCTTCGGATCGCGCGCGATCCAATGGCGCCGCAGCGGGAACTCGAGGTTCTCCTCCACGGTCATGCTGTCGTAGAGCGCGCTGCTCTGGAAGAGGAAGCCGATGCGCACGCGCAGGTGGTCGAGTGCATCCTGATCGAGCGCGAGCACATCCTGGCCGAGCACCTTGATCGCTCCGGCATCGGCTTGAAGGAGCCGCACGATGCACTTAATGAGCACGCTCTTGCCGCTGCCGCTCTTGCCCAGCACCATGAGGTTCTCGCCGCGCCGCAGGTCCAGGTTGAAGCCGTTGAGCACGGCGTTCGCGCCGAAGGCCTTCACCAGGCCCTGCACTTCCACCACGCGCTCATCGGCGATGGCGGTTGGCGGCGCGTCGGCCAATGGCTGCGCTTCCATCTCAGTTGAGCCCCAGGATGTCTGTGACCTGCACCGCGATCAGGTCCAGGATGAAGATCAGCAGGGAGGCGGTGACCACCGCTGAGTGCGCCGCCTGCCCAACGCCAGCGGTGCCCTTCTCCGTGGCATAGCCGCGATAGCAGCCCACGATGCCGATGGCGAAGCCGAAGAAGTAGCACTTGATGAAGGCGGGCAGGAAGTCGGAGAATTCCAACGACTCGAACACCTGGCGGTAAAAGAGGCTCCAGCTCACGTCGTCCTTGATGTTCACGCCGATCCAGGTGGCCCAGATGGCGATGGCATCACTCAGCACCACGAGCACGGGAAGCATCAACGTCGTGCTCCACACGCGCGTCACCACCAGATAGCGGAACGGGTTGGTGCCGCTCACCTCCATGGCATCGATCTGCTCGGTCACCTTCATGCTGCCCAATTCAGCGCCCATGCTGCTGCCGATCTTGCCCGCGCCGATGATGGCGGTGATCACCGGGGCGATCTCGCGCACCACGCTGATGGCCACCATGGCCGGCAGCATGCTCGTTGCTCCGAAGCGCTCCACCGTCGGCCGGCTCTGCACGGTGAGGACCAGGCCCATGATGAAGGCGGTGATGCCCACCAGCGGCAGGGTGAGCGTGCCGTTGATGAAGCACTGCCGGAAGAACTCGCGCCACTCGAAGCGCGCATGCACGGCCTGCCGGAAGAAACGGCCGGTGAAAGCGGTGAGCTCGCCCACATCGCGCAGCAGGTCGTTCATGAAGGCGGCGGGTCCACGGGGCATGGGGGCAATGTACCCACCGGCGCACAGGGCAGCGCTGCATTCGGTCACCCTCCGCTACACCGACGGCATAATCGTGAGGTGGGCGGAGCGTTGGCTGCAACGCGCGCGGATACCTTCGCCGCGCTCATGCTGCATCTGGAAGGCATCACCAAGCGCTTCGGCGCCTTCACCGCCCTCGATGGCATCACCATGGAGGTGCCCACGGGGCAGGTCTTCGGATTGCTCGGCCCCAATGGCGCCGGGAAGACCACGCTGATCCGCATCATCACGCGCATCACCGGTCCGGATGAAGGGCGCGTGCTGCTCGATGGCCGGGAAATGGGGCCCGATGATGTGATCCAGCTCGGTTACCTGCCCGAAGAGCGCGGCCTCTATAAAAAGATGAAGGTGGGCGAGCAGGCCCTCTACCTCGCGCAGCTCAAGGGCATGAAGAAGGCCGAGGCCCAGAAGCGGCTGAAGCAGTGGTTCGATCGGTGGGACATGATGGGCTGGTGGAACAAGAAGGTGGAGGAGCTGAGCAAGGGCATGGCGCAGAAGGTGCAATTCATCACCACCGTGCTGCATGAGCCGAAACTGCTGATCCTCGATGAGCCCTTCAGCGGCTTCGATCCAATCAATGCCGAACTGATCCGCAGCGAGATCCTGCGCATGCGCGATGCCGGCGTGACCGTGATGCTGAGCACCCACAGCATGCCCAGCGTGGAGGAACTCTGCGACCACATCGGCCTCATCGACAAGGCGAAGCTGATGCTGAACGGCAACGTGCGCGAGATCCGCAGGCAGTACGCCGACAACACCTACCGCATCGAATACAAAGGCAATAAAGTGGCGCTCGCGAACGCGCTGGCCTTCACCGGGGAGCTGATCGATGTACAGGAGAACGGCGAGTACAACCATGCCCGTGTGCGTCTGGCCAAGGATGCCAAGCTGAACGATGTGCTGCGGCAACTGCTCTCATCCATTGAAGTGCATGGCGTGCAAGAGGAAGTGCCGAGGATGCACGACATCTTCATCAAGGTGGTGAGCGAGAAGGCACCAGAGGGCGTCACACCTGGCATGACCGAATGAACGCATGAAGAAGATCCGGCTCATCCTCTGGCGCGAGTTCATCACCCG
>DAORNP010000235.1:0-361 GCA_035441065.1 Flavobacteriales bacterium
AGGAGCTCCACGCGGGCTTCATCTACCGCGATGCGCTGAGCGGCTACCTGGTGCTGGTGCGCGAAGCGGAAGTGTGGGAGCGGCGCGCTGCCGCCAAGGTGCGCGTGAAGCGCCTGGTGGGCTGGTTCTGGAACCCCGTGTGGGGCAAGCACGCGGAGATGGAACTGCACGACCACCAGCTGATCAGCGCGGAGCACCCCACGGACCTGAAGGCGGACACGCGCTACGATAACGGATACCACGGCAAGTGATGCACAAGACACCGAAGCCGGGCCCCGGCCCACTGAACCTGCCGCTGCCGAGCCAAGAGCGCGGCGGGCCCGACATGGGCGACTTCGTGGTGATAGCCCTGCTGCCGCTG
>DAORNP010000235.1:506-818 GCA_035441065.1 Flavobacteriales bacterium
CGCACCGGCGAGACGGTGCGCGTGAATGCGATGCGATGAGGATGGGGCAATTGGTTTCCCGAAGTTGGGGCTGCGCGCGGAAAGCGCTGCTGTGCACGGCGGTGCTGGTGCTGCTGTGCTCCTTCGGTGGTGCAAGGGTCGGCGCCGAGAGCCGCCTTGGCCCGCGACGGGCCAACCCTTGCGCGTTTGCGCGCGCAGCCCAAGTGGTGGGGGAAACCAATTCCCCCGCAACCATGGACACTTTCGAAGCAGTACCGGACAACTACGTGATGATGCTGGCCACCCAGGTGGCCGAACGGCTGCGCGCCCAGG
>DAORNP010000235.1:841-1714 GCA_035441065.1 Flavobacteriales bacterium
AACGTGCTGGTGCACCGCGATGACGGTGAGCAGCAAGGCTTGTGGTTCAGCGCGAGCCGCTACGGGCGCAGCCTGCCGCAGAGCGTGAATGTGCACGGCCTGTGGCCGCTGTACGATGGGCGCGAGAACGGGCCTCACAGTGGCGCGCCCTCGGTTAGCGTGAGCTACGGCCGCGAGCCTGAAGCAGCCGCCAAGGACATCCTGCGGCGGTTCCTGCCGCTGTACCTGCCCGCCTGGGAGAAGTCGCTGCTGGGCACCATGAACCTGCGCGACCGCGATGCCTACCGCGATGCCCTGGCCGATGAGCTGCGCCGGGTGCCGGGCGTGAACCTGTGGCGCGGGCAGAGCAAGGAGCGCATGGAGCTGCGCTGGCCCGGCGAGGAACACGAGTGCCTGATGCTTACCGTGTACGGCAGCGGCACGGTGAACATTGAGCGCGGCACCCTGCGCGAGGACCGTCTGCTGCAGCTGCTGCGCGGCACTAGCGTGGTGAGCGAGCCGCTGGAAGAGTATGGCGAGGACTATCCGTTCCGCCCCTGCGACCTGTGCGGATGCGTGCGGAGCAACACCTGCCTGCTGCTCGGCCACCAGGTGGTGGAGCCGTGGACGGTGCGCGGCTGGGAAGAGCCGCAGCTGGTGTGCACCGGGTGCGGCGCAGCGCTGCCCATGCCGGTGGCCACCGAAGAGCACCGGAACGAGGTGCGACACACGAACCTAACAACCTGAACCCCGATGAGCTCGAAAGGACCTACCAAGAAGCAACTGGAGGAAGCCAAGCGCACCGGCTGGATCGACGATGCTGCGCGCATCATCATGCCGCAATTGCTGGCCCTGGATGCCAAACGATTCAGCGGTGCGGCCGGTACGCAGGTG
>DAORNP010000235.1:1747-1996 GCA_035441065.1 Flavobacteriales bacterium
AATCACCGCCGCGCGTCCAGTTGCGCCTACGACGCAGCAGAAGCCTTGTGGGCGGAGAAGGACCAGCGTGCAAAGACGAACCAACCCTAACGACCATGAACACCCAAGAACTTGAGCTACTGAAGCGCGTGTTGCCCGACGACTACGAGGTCGTCAACGAAGGCGTAGAAGAGAATGGCCACAGCCTGGTGGCCATATTCAAAGTCGACCAATGGCAGCACGAGATCTCGAAGTACCGAACCGCGCGGG
>DAORNP010000235.1:2136-2412 GCA_035441065.1 Flavobacteriales bacterium
AAGACCTACACCACCTGGACGCCGTGGCCACCGGAGCGCGATGCGCTGCTGCGCGCGCACTACGCCACGATGGAGTGGCCAGATCTGCAGCGCCTGCTGAAGGCCACGCGCCGGGCGATCAAGAGCCGGGCGCGTGTGCTGGAGCTGAAGCGGCCGCGCAGGGCCCACTCGTGGAGCGCTGAGCAACTGGCGTACCTGCAGGCGCACTTCGCCACGGAGAGCGCGGTGGACATGGCCAAGCGCTGGGGCGTGAAGCCGCACGTGGTGTACGGCTTG
>DAORNP010000235.1:2462-2775 GCA_035441065.1 Flavobacteriales bacterium
GCGTGGCCCGCGTGGGCTTCACCCAGGAGGACATCGACGGCTTCAAGAAGGGCAATGTGCCCGCGAACAAGGGCAGGAAGATGCCGCCCGAGCAGTACGCGATCGCGCAGCGCACCATGTTCCGCAAGGGGCAGAAGCCGCACAACGCGCTGCCCATTGGCGCCACCCGCGTGAATGCTGATGGCTACCTGGACCGCAAGACGCAGGACACGGGCTACCCGCCAGACGATTGGGAAGCCGTGCACCGGCTGGTGTGGAAGGAGCACCACGGCGAGGTCCCGGTCGTGCGGGTCCGCTCGGTCGGCCTCCCGGG
>DAORNP010000236.1:0-908 GCA_035441065.1 Flavobacteriales bacterium
GATTCGGATGCGACAGTAGGGAGTGTCCATGGCTCGTTCGGGGCGTCTCCTTCCCCTTTCCTGTAGAAGAGCACATGAACGCGTTTATCCTCGCTTGTTACCATGCCATTCTTGTAATAGCCGGGTTCATCCATGGTAACCTCCGCAGTGTAATGCTTTCCTGCAGCTGCCTCGTTGATCACTACGTTGAATGGCATGATTCGTTGGGGGTTAGGAGTTTGCTCTGTTCATTGTCACTCGCCCCAACCCCGTTCCATGGCGTACTTCACCAGGCCGGCGATGTTGCGGCAGTCCAACTTATGGAAAATGTTCCGACGGTGGGTTTCCACCGTAGGCACGCTCAGGAAGAGGTTCTCGGCGATCTCCTGCGTGGTGTGCTCCTTCAGGATGAGCTTGACGATCTGCACCTCGCGCTTGGTAAGCGGCCCGTACTGGGTCTCGCCATTGCGGTCGCCGTTCCTGTCCGGTCGCGCTGCAAGTTCCCGCAGCTCCTGGGCGATGTATTGCTTCCCGTCGGCTACGGTGCGGATGGCTTCCATCAGCTCGTCCTTGCCGGTGGTCTTCAGCAGGTATCCGCCCACGCCGCTATCGAGCAGTTCCAGCACGAATTCCCGATGGCCGTACATGCTCAGCACGATGACCCGGGTCTCCGGGCTCGCCTGGCGCATGCGCTTGCTGGCCTCGATGCCATCCATGCCGGGCATGTTGATGTCCATGAGCACCAGGTCCGGCTTGTGGGCGGCCACCAGGTCCAGCGCTGCGCGCCCATTGTGGGCTTTGCCCACGACAGCCACGTCGGGCATCCGTTCCAGGAGGCTCTCGATGCCATCGAGGAACATGCTCTGGTCGTCCACCAGGATCAAGGAGAATCGTTGCGTCACCATCGGAGGCAAAAATGCCCGGGGTTG
>DAORNP010000236.1:924-2747 GCA_035441065.1 Flavobacteriales bacterium
TGGTAAACCATGATATGGAATAATGGTCCAATGTAGGTTGCAAGCGCCCATCGAAGGCTGCTCACAACCACCTTTTCCTCCTGAACCACGCCAGCATCAGCAGTGCGATCACCGCCATTACGCCCATGACCCCGAAGTAGCCGTATCGCCAGCGCAGCTCGGGCATATGGTCGAAGTTCATCCCGTAGATGCCCACGATGAAGGTGAGCGGGATGAAGATGGTGCTGATGATGGTGAGCAGCTTCATCACCTGCGTCATGCGCAGGTTCTGGCCAGCGTGGTAAGTGTTCTCGGCGCTCAAGAGCATCTCCCGGAAAGTGCCGATGGTCTC
Source organism: Flavobacteriales bacterium (assembly GCA_035441065.1). GTDB lineage: Bacteria > Bacteroidota > Bacteroidia > Flavobacteriales_F > PHOS-HE28 > PHOS-HE28. The sequence goes on from DAORNP010000236.1 coordinate 1,256, forward strand.
GGCGATGTACACCGTGTGGTCCTGCAGGTCGTTGATGTAGCGGCGCGTGCTCTTGTCGATGAGCTCGCTCTGGATGGTGTTGAGGCGCCCGGCCAATTCGCGCATGGGCGTCACGTAGCGGTTCACGGTGATGAGCAGGCCGCGCAGTTCCTGGATGGTGTGCAGGTCATCGCTGCGGGGGCGCGTGATCACTTTGCGCTCCAGTTGCTCGATGCGCTTGCCAAGGCGCTCCACGATGGCGAAGTACTCGTCCACGATCACGTCGAGCAGGGCGTAGAGGAGGTAGTCGCTGCCGCAGCGGCGCACGCGGCCCAGGTCCTTGCGCAGGCGCTCGCGGATGGGGTCGAGCACGTCGCCGGGCGATTCCTGGAAGGAGATCACCAGGCCTTTGCGCAGCACGAAGCAGATCTGCTCCTGCTCGATTCCGCCGGTTTCCTCATCGAGGCCGAGCATGCGGCTCACCACGAAGAGGCAGTCGTTGTATTCCTCCACCTTGGGCCGGTGGTCGGTGTTGAGGATGTCCTCCAGCAGCAGCGGGTGCAGGTTGAACCGCTCGCCGATGTGCGCCAGCATGCGCTCGCTGTTCAGCCCATCGATGTTGAGCCAGCTCGTGCAGCCCGGCTGACCATCCGCGAATTCGTCGATGCTCTTGAGTCTCCTTTCGCTCACCTCCTGCGCACTGTAGGTGAAGAGCTCGATGAGCATCGGGCGCGTCAGGTCGTCGTCGCCCACATGAACGAGCGAGCCAGGGGGAAGGCCGGCCTTCTCAGCGCGCGTGCGGACCTTTTTCATGGCTGCTCGGGACTTGCCTTCATGTGAATGGTGCGCTGGGGATAGGGGATGGTGATGCCTTCCTGATCGAAGCGCAGCTTGATGTTCCAGTTCAGGTCGTAATGCATCATCCGCGCGGCAACCGGTTCATTGGCCCAGGCATAGGCGCGCGCGATCACGGCGCTCTCATCCAGCCGGATCACGCGCACCAGCACTTTGTGCTGTCCGCGCTTCACTTCTTCCGGGGTGCGCTTGTCGATGCAATCCGGATGCGCGGCGCACTCTTCCTGCAGGATGGAAAGGGCCTTGTCCAGGTCGCTCTCATAGCTCACGCGCACCTCCACGAATTCGCAGGTGGCTTCGTCGGTGATGCTGCTGTTCACGATCACGTCGTCGCTGATCACCGCGTTCGGGATGATCACCCGCCGGTTCTCGAAGGTGACGATCACCGTGTGCCGCAGGGTGATATCCTCCACCACGCCGCCACCTTGATCACATCGCCCACGCGGAAAGGCTTGAAGCTGACGATGAAGATGCCGCTGATGATGTTGCTGAAGGCGCGCTGGGTGGCCAGGCCCAGGATGGCCACCAGGATGCCCGCGCCAGCGAAGAGGGTGACGGCCAGATGCTTGAACGAGGGGATGCTGTAAACGATGGCGGTGAAGGCCAGCGTGCCCACCATGAAGCGCGTGGCATTGCGCAGGAAGCGGTAGCGCGTGCG
>DAORNP010000237.1:0-2711 GCA_035441065.1 Flavobacteriales bacterium
GAAGTCGTGGATGCTGAAGGCGTAAGGGTAGTTGTAGCCGTCCCAGCCCACCACATCGAAGGGGTGGCTGGCGTACACGAACTCGTGCAGCAGGTTCTGCTTCTTCACCTTGATCGTGAAGTCGCCCTTCTCGTCATGCGTTTCCAGTTTCTTCGGGCGGCGGATGTCGCGCTCGCCGCGCAAGCGAATCGCCACCGATCCTACTTTCACGGCCGGTTCACGCAGCCATCTCATGCGCATCCTCACGAAAATCCTCCTCTGGGCCATCGGCCTCATCGCCGTTCTCGTTGCTCTGGCCTACGCTACTGGCAACGGCCACATCCCACGCGGCGTGCGCTACACGTATCTCATCGGCCGCACCAGCCCGGAGATCGATGACCGCAACTTCTTCCCGTACAGCACCATCCCAGCCACCGATCCGCAGCCGTGGCCACAGGGCGGTCGTTACGGCAAGCTCGCGCTCACTGCGGAACAGGAAGCCGACCTGAAGGCCTTGCATAGCGTGGGCTTCGCAGTTTGGCAGCACGACAGCCTCATCTTCGAGCAGTATTGGAACGGCTGGGATGCCGACAGCGTGAGCAACAGCTTCAGTGTGGCCAAGAGCTACATCAGCGTGCTCACCGGCATCGCCATGGGCGAAGGCAAGATCAAGAGCGTGTTCCAGCCCGTGGGCGATTTCCTGCCGGAATACAAGGAAGGCTGCTATGCCAAGATTAACCTGTGGCACGTGCTCACCATGAGCACCGGCCTCGATTGGAGCGAGAGCGGCAAGGACCCTTTCAGCGACAATGCCAAGGGCTACTATGGCTACAATGTGCGCGAGCTATCGCTGAACCAGCCATGCCGTGATCAGCCGGGCGTTGAATTCGATTACATCAGCGGGGCCACGCAGATCATGACCGAAGTGCTGGAGGCCGCGTACGGAAAAGAGCTCGATGAGCTGATGCGTGAGAAGGTCTGGGGGCCGCTCGGCTGCGAGCACGAGGCCTACTGGGGCAAGGATCGCAAGGATGGCGACTTCAAGGGCTTCTGCTGCCTGTACGCCACCGCGCGCGACTTCGGCCGCATCGGTCAGCTCTACCTCGACAGCGGCATGTGGCGCGGCAAGCAGATCGTGCCGCGCGAGTACTGGGAAGCCAGCATCACCCCGGCCAAGCTCCTTGACAAGGGCGCGCCGAATGCACGCTACGGCTACTTCTGGTGGCTGGCCGAGCTCGATGGCATGCCCATCCATTATTGCCGCGGATTCCATGGCGAGTACGTGGTGGTGATCCCGCATGAGCGGTTGGTCCTCGTGCGCACCGGCATGAAGCGCGAGGAGGTGAACGCCACGGGCCACCCGCAAGACGTATTCAAGTGGATCGAGATCGCGCGCGAATTGGCGCGCCAGCAATCTGCCTGAGCATGCGCAAGGACATCGTGCCGCCCAAGGTCGAAGGCGTGGCCATGGCGGTGGTGCGCGAGAAGGATGAGGAGGGCGACGATGCGTGGTACGTCTATCTGATCAACCAGCGGGAGGTGACGCTGGAGAACGTGCTTATCAGCTCGCGCGGGTACGGTGAGATCGCCGGCGAGGCGCGCGCCACAAGCGAGATGCGCCACCACCTCGAGCACCTCGGCCCCAAGAGCTGGGCCCGCATCGAGCGCATCGTGGAGGATGTGTTCCCCTTGAGCAATCAGTACTGGCTGAGCTTTTACATCGGCCGCGAGCTGCACGACAAGAAGTACATCTTCCTCGCGGGCAGCATCGAGGAGGAGAACTTCACCAACCTGCCGCTGATGAATGCGCGGGGGGTGATGATCGAATAGTCGCCGTTGCAGGTTGAGCCGGTTGCGGCTTGGACCTTGGCTGCTATTTTCGTTATTGCAGAGACCACTCGGGCGGATCGGCGGCGCAACCCCCGTGCAGCTCGCAATCCCCAACCAGCATATAGTCCAACCTTTAACCTCAACCTGCCGACGATGCGTCACGAAATATCCCGCGACCTGAGCAAGATGCTCTTCCTAGACATTGAAACAGTCCCGTTACACTATGAATGGGGCGCAATGCCCGATGTGGAGCGAAGGCTTTATTCCGAGAAGACGAAATTCGAGCGAGAGCGAACTGGGATGACAGAAGAAGAAATGCACCGAGACAAAGGCGGCATCCTGAGCGAGTTCGGTAAAATCATCTGCGTGGGGCTGGGCTTCTTGCACCAGAAGGACGGGAATTGGCACCTGCGTGTGACGTCCTTTCAGGGTGACGACGAATACGATATACTCAACCAACTCGTGGACCTGCTGGATAGCGATTTCGACACAGACAGGCACTCACTGTGCGGCCACAATGGAAAGGAGTTCGACTTCCCGTGGATCGCGCGCCGGTGCTTGGTGCATGGGATCCCCCTGGAAAGAAGCCCTGGGAAGTGACCCATGCCGACACCATGGAGCTCTGGAAATTCGGTGATCGCAAGAACTTCAGTTCCCTCGAATTGCTTAGCCACATCCTCGGTATTCCATCGCCGAAAGATGATATTAAGGGCAAGGATATCGCCCGTGTGTACTACGAGGACAAGGACCTTGACCGAATCGCGGCATACTGCCGGAAGGATGTGGTGGCCACGGCGCAGCTTTACCTCAGGCTCACCGGCAGGGAACTCATCGCCCAGGAGCGGATCACGTTCGTTTGAATGCGTTCCGACGGCTAAAGGAACGAAAGTGCCTTCAAGCCC
>DAORNP010000238.1:0-1452 GCA_035441065.1 Flavobacteriales bacterium
TGCGGTGGTGGTGATCACTAATCAGAGCGGGATCGGCCTTGGGCTTTACGGCCATTCCGATGTGGCCTTGCTGCATGCGCATCTGGCGGCTCAACTGGCCAAGGCGGGTGCGCATCTGGATGAGGTTCTCTACTGTCCGCACCACCCCACGAAGGGCAAGTGCCTGTGCCGGAAGCCGGGTGGTTTGCTGCTGGAGCGCGCAATAGCCCGGCTGGGCATCGATCCATCGGCCTCGGTGATGATCGGCGACCGCGACCGCGATGTGCAGGCGGCCCAAGCGGCTGGTGTACGAGGCGTGCTGGTGGCCCCCAATGGCTCGTTGTTGATGGCCGTGAAGCGCGAACTTCGCCCCGCATGACTGAATGGGTTGACCATAACGGCGAACTGCAACCGGCGAACGAGCCCGTGCTCCGCCTGGACAACCGCGCCTTCCATTTCGGCGATGGCCTTTTCGAGAGCATCCGCGTGGTAGGGGGCAAGCCTTGCTTCCTCGATGCGCATTGGGCGCGCATGAGCACCGGTGCCGACCTGCTGCGCATCATGCTTCCGCAAGGCTTCGATCGACAGCGCTTCGGCGAATCCGTACAGGCCATCATCCAGAAATCGGGGATCATGAGCGGCCGTATGCGCTTCACCCTGTACCGAAGCGGCAGTGGCTATTATCGGCCCGAGACCGATCAGGGCGCCTACACCATCGAACTGAAGGCGCTGGCCGATGCGCACCATGTGCTCAATCCCAATGGGCTGCTGGTGGATATCTGGCCCGAGATGCGCAAGCCGGTGAACGAGCTCTCGCGGCACAAGACCCTCAATTGCCAGTACTACATCATGGCGGCGCTCTGGAGCCGTGCGCGCGGCTTGGACGATTGCCTGCTGCAGAATGACCGCGGCAACATCATCGAGAGCAGCGCGGGCAATCTCTTCATCGTGAGCAACGGCGTGCTCTACACGCCATCGCTCACCGATGGCTGCCTGGGCGGCGTGATGCGCGCGCAGGTGATCAACCTGGCCATCGGCAACGGCATCAAGGTGTACGAGTGCTCCTTGAACCCGCAGAACCTGCTGGCGGCCGACGAGCTCTTCTTCACGAATGCGATCCAAGGCATCAGCTGGGCGGGCGGCTACCGCACCAAGCGCTATACCCACAAGATGGCGGGCGCGCTCACCGATCTGCTGGTGAAGGCCACCATCAGTTAAGGGAGGGGTGCTCCGGGAAGTTGGCGAGCGGCGCAAAGGCGCGGCCCATGCCACGCAGGGTATTGCCCCAGAGCGCATCCACGCGCAGATCCATGACACGGCGGCGGTCAGCGGGGGCGATGAGCCATGAGCGATCGCTCAGCTCCTTGCCCAACTGGTCGGGGCCCCAGCCGCTGTAGCCCACGAAGAAGCGCACATGCTTGGAGAGCTTGGGGTCGGTGGCCAGCATTGACCGCAATTGCTCATAGTCGCCGC
>DAORNP010000238.1:1620-1958 GCA_035441065.1 Flavobacteriales bacterium
CGAAGGAGCCTTCGTCGTTGTGGTCGCAGAGCAGTACCACCGTGCGCCGGAAGTAGGGGTCCGGCAGGTACGGCTCACTCACCAGCAAGCGACCGCGTGCTGGGAGCAAGCGGTTCTCTGGATTGAAGTCGAGCAGGTTGGCCATGCGGTGCTCAAGGTATGGCTGCGGCGCGGCGAGCGGCAAACGGATGCTATTCGCCGCGCTTGGGCGGATCCAGCATCACTACCTTGAATTGACGGTAGCCATACTTGTGCTGCAGGCTGGCCCGGTGCTCCTCGCCCTCTTCACGCGAGCCGAAGAGCAGCACGTCGAGGTCCAAGTCGGCGATGTCCTTGAG
>DAORNP010000238.1:1968-2342 GCA_035441065.1 Flavobacteriales bacterium
TTCGCGCGGAACTGCTCTTTCAGCTTGGGCTTGGTGGCGGCCTCGGTGGTCTCGATGAGCGGTGTGATGTACACCGTTGGCCCATTGCGCCAGTTGCCGATGGCGAAGCTGTAGATGGTGTTCTGGGCATTCGCGGCGAATGCTCCCAGCAGCAGGGCGAATAGGAGGGTGATGCGCATGGTCATGGCCGAACAAAGATGGTGCTCATCGCACCTCGATCTCATCCAGGAACAGCCATGCGGGGTTGCCAGCACCGGGATCGCCAGGAGGTATGGTTCCGATGTGCAGCACTTCCATCCGCACGTAACGCGCTTGTGCCGGCTTTTCCACCGCGAACACGTTCCGTCCTTGGACCCTGGCCATCATGGTGGACC
>DAORNP010000238.1:2489-2706 GCA_035441065.1 Flavobacteriales bacterium
GCTGATGTCCTGCACGCTGCCCACGTCCACCGTGATGGTGACGCCTTCCTTCCACCCCAGCCATTCGGTGCTCACGCGCTTCTCCTGCGCGGAGATGCCATCGACCAAGGTGAAGGCGCCGCCCTCGTTGTAGCGCTCGTTGGGCGGCACACTGAGGGTGATGGGGCGGGCTGTGGCCCTGTTGAATCGGAAGACCTGCTTTGAGGCTGGGCCTTCT
>DAORNP010000239.1:0-288 GCA_035441065.1 Flavobacteriales bacterium
GACAGCGTGGTGGGCAGCTACGACCCCAACGACAAACTGCTCTCACCTGCTGTGCTCACGCCTGATGAAGTAACCTTGGGCGAAACACCCATCGCATACACCATCCGTTTCCAGAACACAGGCACCTTCCTGGCCGATCGGGTGGTGATCACCGATACGCTGCCCGATGGCCTGCAGTGGAACAGCGTGGCGATGCTGGATGCCAGCCACCCGTTCAACTGGTTCCTGAACAACGGTGTGCTTCACTTCATCTTCGACGACATCAACCTGCCGGATAGTCAGTCCGAT
>DAORNP010000239.1:473-1910 GCA_035441065.1 Flavobacteriales bacterium
GGACCGGACAAGCGCTCCAAATCTTCCCCAACCCCGCCGAACAGTTGCTGACCGTCGTGCTGCCCGATGCGGTCCAGCCATACGCCCTTGAAGTGCTTACTATAGACGGTCGCTTGGTAGCGGTGCATCGCGTGTCAAGGCCGATCATGGACCTGAACCTCACCGGCCTCGCCTCCGGCCCGTATGGCATCCGTGTGATCGACGCCAATGGTGGCGAACATCACGGTCGCTTCTTCAAACAATGAACCCATGGCACGAACGCTCTCCACGCTCATCGCTGCAGCCTGCTTCCTGTCATCCCATGCGGTCACGGTCTCCATCACCGTGAATTCGAATGCATATTGCGTGTATGCCACCGGCAGCCTCTGCGCTGAAGCCAACGGAGGCGTAGGGCCATACACCTACGAATGGAGCACCGGCAGCACCTCAACGTGTATCTACGAACTCACGGCAGGCACGTACAGCGTTACCGTGACCGACGGCTTGGGAGCAGTGGCGACTGACCAGGTGACCGTACAAAGCGAGCCCATGCCCGGCACCTCGGCCCTCTGGCTGCCTCGGTGCCCGATCGAGTGGGATGGCGTGTGGCCACAGTACAACCTGTTCGGGGTGGCCAGCATGTTCTCCACCGGTGTCGAGCCCTTCACGACAGATGCCGGCCCCATCTACTACCTGCCCATCGATCAGTACGGAGGGCATATCATGCTTCCGTACCCGGGCGCTCCCGGCGAACCCTTGGAGTTCACCATAACGGATGGCAATGGTTGCACATCCGACTTCAGCACGGTGGTGCCGCCGCCACCTACTTATCTACAACCACAGGTGCTTGATGTGGAAGGCTCATGCAGTGGAGGAGCCAATGGACGCGTGCGCGTGTTCGTTCCAGCGGAGGCCTCGGGATGGTCAAGCGCATTCAAGATTTTCGGTCCCAGCGGCTACATCCCATGGACCAGTTCAAGCACCTTCGCTGGCCCCAACGGCTGGAATGCCGGGGACAGCCCCAGGGAATTCATCCGGCAGGGTCTGTCACCGGGCACCTATCAACTGGTGCAGCACACCAACTGGGACCTGTACAGCGTAGCCAACCTGGAGGAGGAGTGGTTCGACATGATCGCCGATGAGTGCCCGGACACCCTCGCCACCTTCGAGGTGCCCGATCTCGGATTCGTATGTGGCACGTTGAGCGGAAAGGCCTACATCGATGTGAACGAGAACTGCTTCCAGAACGGCACCGACCCCAATCTGCCGGGCACCGTGATCGAAGTTCAGCCTGGCAACTACTATACGCTCACGGATGGCTCGGGCCAGTACAGCATCAACCTGCCGAACGGCACCTACACTGTGGCCGACCAAAACCCGCTCTACCAGGAGCATTGTGGTGTGGAAGGCACGCCCTTCACCATCAGCGCAGGCATCCCGAACGTGACGCGGGACCTT
>DAORNP010000239.1:1920-2660 GCA_035441065.1 Flavobacteriales bacterium
ACACCAGTCTCACAGGACTGGATGTGCTGCTGAGCATCAGCAGCGGCGCTGCGCGTCCCGGATTCGAAGTGCAGTATGCCATCCGTGTGCGGAACCTGACCGGTGTGAACGGTGGGAACGGTACGGTGAGCTATACCTACGACCCTACGCTGACCTACCTCGGTTCGAACCCGGCGCCCACCGGCATCGCGGGCAATTCACTGACATGGAGTTTGTCGAACCTGGGCGCGTTCGGTGATCGGCACTTCCGGCCCCGGTTCCAAGTACCACCCGACATCAACCTCCTCGGGATGGACCTGGTCTCCAGCGGAACCTTGACGATGCTGAACAATGAGGACAACACGGGCAATAACACGGCCGAACATGTGGTCACCATCACCGGTGCGTACGACCCGAACGACAAGCTCGCGCGCACCAGCATGGGCAACACCAGCGTGTGGCAGTCGGGCGAGGACGAATGGATCGACTACACGATCCGTTTCCAGAACACCGGCACGGATACGGCCTTCTTCGTGGTGATCACCGACACGCTCCCTCCGAACCTTGACCCTGCGACCTTCGAGGAAGGCGCCTCCTCCCATGCACACGGCTTGAGCATGCAAGGCCATGGTGTGCTGCGCTGGATGTTCCCCAACATCCTGCTGCCGGACAGCAACGTGAACGAACCGGCCAGCCACGGCTTCGTGGGCTTCCGCATCCGGCCGCATCTCCCGCTGTTACCAGGAACGCAGATCGAGAAC
>DAORNP010000240.1:0-2232 GCA_035441065.1 Flavobacteriales bacterium
CGTAAGACCCCGCCCAAACCCATGAAGCTCAACGCATTCAAGTTCAACCTCCCCAAGGAGCAGATCGCCCTCTACCCCACCAAGGACCGCGACGGCAGCAAGCTGATGGTCCTGCACCGCAAGGATGGGAAGATCGAGCACAAGAAGTTCAAGAACCTCCTCGACTACTTCGACGAGGGCGACACCTTCATCCTGAACAACACGAAGGTGTTTCCCGCGCGCATGTGGGGCAACAAGGAGAAGACCGGCGCCAAGATCGAGGTGTTCATGCTGCGCGAATTGAACCGCGACAGCCTCTTGTGGGATGTGGTGGTCGACCCCGCGCGTAAGATCCGCATCGGCAACAAGCTCTACTTCGGCAAGGACGACGAGCTGGTGGCAGAAGTGATCGACAACACCACCAGCCGCGGCCGCACCCTGCGGTTCCTCTTCGATGGCCCTTACGAGGAGTTCAAGCGCACCATCACCGAGATGGGCGAGACCCCGCTTCCGCGCTACATCAAGCGCGAGACCGAGGCCAGCGATGCCGAGCGCTACCAGACCATCTACGCCAAGCACGAAGGCGCAGTGGCCGCGCCCACGGCAGGCCTGCACTTCAGCCGCGAGCTCATGAAGCGCATGGAGCTCAAGGGCATGAACTTCGCCGAGGTCACCCTGCACGTGGGCCTGGGCAGCTTCCGCCCGGTAGAGGTGGAGGACCTCACCAAGCACAAGATGGACAGTGAGCAGGTGATCATCACCCGCGAGGCCTGCGAGATCATCAACAAGGCCAAGGATGCGAAGAAGCGCGTGTGCTGCGTGGGCACCACCACCATGCGCGGCATCGAGAGCAGCGTGAGCACCAACAATCACCTGAAAGCGATGAACGGATGGACCAACAAGTTCATCTACCCGCCCTACGAATTCAGCATCGCCGACAGTATGGTCACCAACTTCCACATGCCCGAGAGCACCTTGCTCATGCAGGTGTGCGCCTTCGGCGGATACGAGCATGTGTGGAACGCCTACAAGGTGGCCATCAAGGACAAGTACCGCTTCTTCAGCTATGGAGATGCGATGCTGATCATCTGAGGATTCCGTCGCAGAGACGCCGAGGCGCAGAGCAGACAAGCCCTGCGCCTCTTTTCTTTGCGATGGAACCGTGGTTCTCCGCTACTCTGGGCCTGTGCGGCCTTTCTCATGAATCGCTCAACCATCATCGTCGCCGGCGGTTCCGGCAAGCGCCTCGGCGGCCCTGTGCCCAAGCAATTCCAAACGGTGAAGGGCCGTCCGCTGCTGATGTGGACGATCGAGGCCTTCCATCGCTTCGATCCCGGCATGGATCTGATCGTGGTGCTGCCCAAAGAGCACTTCGACATCTGGAAAGCGCTCTGCATGGGTCATCGCTTCTTCATCAAGCATGAGGTGGTGGCCGGTGGTGAACAGCGGTGGCACAGCGTGAAGGCGGGCCTGGAGAAGGTGGAAGGCGATGGCCTCGTGGCCGTGCATGACGGCGTGCGCCCGCTGGCGAGCAGCGATATGATCGCGCGCTGCTTCGATGCGGCCCACAAGAGCGCTGCAGCGATTCCGGTAGTGCCCGTGGTGCCCAGCATCCGGGAGACAACCGCCGAAGGATCACGCGCGCTCGACCGCTCGAAGCTGCTGGCCGTGCAAACCCCGCAATGCTTCCACACCGATCTCTTGCGCAAGGCTTTCGAGCAGCCCTTTGACCCCACCTTCACCGATGAGGCCACGCTTGTTGAGCGCCTTGGTGTGAAGGTGGCGCTGGTAGAGGGCGAGGAGAACAACATCAAGGTGACGAACGCAATGGATATGCGGGTGGTTGAAGTGCTGCTTCACTGAGCCGAGAAACAACGAGCATGGCCAACACCCCCGATATCCGCTCCCTCACCCTCAATGAGGTCAAGACCCTTGTTGCGGAGCTGGGCGAGAAACCCTACCGCGCCAAGCAGCTCTGGGAATGGCTCTGGAAGAAGAAGGCCCACGCGTGGGACGACATGAGCGATCTGCCCAAGGCCTTCCGCGCGGCGCTGGCTGAGCGCACGGTGCTGCGGCCGCTCGTGCTCGCCGAGGAGCAGCGCAGCAACGACGGCACGGTCAGCGGTGCGCAATCGAGTTTCGTGCTCGGCATCGCGAGCGACTATTTCCTGAGTGGCGACTGGGATGGCGACGGCATCGACGACGCCGCCGTGTGGCGAGCCGGAGCATCGGGCCAGTTCATCATCCGACCCT
>DAORNP010000240.1:2389-2613 GCA_035441065.1 Flavobacteriales bacterium
CCTGCCGAGCCGCGGCGGCGCCGAACGCGTCCTGACGACCGGCGAGAACGGCAGCTTCGCCGCCGGCGGCATCGACTACACGGGCGACGGCATCGCCGACATGGCGATCCAGGCCAATGCCGGCAGCGGCGTCGCGAGCTTCCGCATCTTCGACGGACGCAACGGTAGCCAGGTCTCCACCTTCAATTTCGGCGCACCGACCGACTACGTGATCGTCGGCAACC
>DAORNP010000241.1:0-991 GCA_035441065.1 Flavobacteriales bacterium
TACCCGCACTACGTGACCAAGGTGGAGAAGAAGGGCCGCACGAAGGAGGAGCTGCACACCATCATCCACTGGCTCACGGGCTACACGGAGAAGGGCCTGCAGAAGGTCCTCGATACGCAGGTGGACTTCCGCACCTTCTTCGAGCAGGCGCCGAGATTGAACCCGAACGTTGGTCTGATCACCGGCGTCATCTGCGGCTACCGCGTGGAGGACATCGAAGATCCACTCATGCAGAAGATCCGCTACTTGGACAAGCTGGTGGACGAACTGGCCAAGGGCAAGGCCATGGAGAAGATCCTGCGAACGTGAGCAACACGCGCAAGCTCCTGTGGTGGGTGTTCGCGATCAATGCCGGGTTCTTCCTGGTGGAGATCGTCACCGGACTGCTGGCATCGTCCATGGGGCTGGTGGCGGACAGCCTGGACATGCTGGCCGATGCGATCGTGTACGGCGCGGCGTTGGCCGTGCATGCGCAGGATGGGCAACGCAAGGCGCAGGTCGCGCGCATGAGCGGATACCTTCAGCTGGTGCTGGCCGTGGCGGGCTTTTTCGAAGTGGTGCGGCGCTCGATCAGTGCCACGGAAGCCCCCGACTTCGGGACAATGATCCTCGTTTCACTAGCGGCGCTGGCGGGCAACGCGATATCCCTGTTCCTGTTGCAGCGCATTAAGAGCGATGAAGTGCACATCCGCGCGAGCGTCATCTTCACCAACAACGATGTGATCATGAACATCGGCGTGATCCTCGCGGGCGGGTTGGTGCTGCTCAGCGGTTCCGCGATCCCGGACCTGGTCATCGGCGCTGTGGTGTTCACCTTGGTCCTTCGTGGGGCGGTGCGGATCCTGCGGCTTTCGAGGTGAGGGCCTGGAGGCGATCATTTGCAAAAGTCCGGATACCCGGACAAGTTGGTGGATGAGCTGGCGAAGGGCCGGGCGATGGAGAAGACCCTGAGGTCCTGAACGGTGCGGGTCCTCTACTTCGTGAAGACGAT
>DAORNP010000241.1:1001-2529 GCA_035441065.1 Flavobacteriales bacterium
CCGCCCGCAGGGCACCATGGCGTAATGCCGGGGTGGATAAATGGCGACGCCGAGGATGAGGTCAAGGTCCTCAGTGCTCCTTGTGCCAGCCGGTGCGGATCCTTTCGGAAAGAAGGACGCACTGGGCGTGCGTCCATTCATGAAGAGCTCTGCACGTCCGAGACCACCCAGGTCATGGGGCGGGAAGGTCACTCCGATGTAAAGGAGATGGTCTTCGCCGGGTTGTACGGTCGTATTCAGCGAAGTTGGCGCACTTGGTCGCGCCCTGATATGGGCCTCTGCCTCGTTGATCCCGAAGTTGATCACATCCTGTACGGTATCCGGGCACATCTCGGCCGGGAACAGGAACACGCTGATGGACTTGTCTGTGTCTGGTAGGAGCGTAACAGGTCCGCCCGGCAAGTTCATGGTCAACTCGGCCGGGACGGTCGAGTCGTTCTTCACGTGGACACGGAAGATCCGATACTCAAGCTCAATCCCGTTCGGTTCGGGCAGAACGCCCCCTCTGGGTCCGTCGGTCCGCAGGACGATACCGCGATAGGCGTTCGGATCCCGGTGGGTTCTGCTGGTCCCACAACAAGAGACCGCTACGAATAGGGCGATGATCCATGACGCCTTCATCGCTTCGTGTGCAGTTGACAACACAGGGAGATCATTGAACAACAGCTCAACCCTTCGGCTCCCACAGCTCGATCTTGTTCCCCTCCGGATCATACACCCACGCGAAGCGGCCGTAGTCCTCGTCCTGGCGCTTGGGGTCGATGCGCACGCCGGCGGCCTCCAGCTTCTTCAGCAGGCCGTCCATGTCGCTCACGCGCAGGTTCAGCATGAACTGCTGCTTGCTGTCGAAGTAGTCGCTGTCGCGTTTGAAGGGCGAGAACACGGTTGGCCCGGCATCCTGCTGCCAGATCCAGCCGTTGTCCTGGTCGTTGATGCCGAAGTGGTCGTTGTACCACTTGGCTAGCGCCTTGTGGTCGTCCGCGCGGAAGAAGAGTCCGCCGATGCCGGTGACGTGTCGGGACATGAGATGGTGATCAGTGCGACCAATGTAGGCGGTGAGATCAGGCCGCCTTTGATTTCCGCACCGGCTTCTTCTTCGTTACGCGCACCACCTTCTCGATGCTGCCATGCTGCTCGCCCATCATGCGCCCCCATTTGGCGATCTCTTCCAATAGCGGGAGCAGCGTGCGGCCGTGCGCGGTGAGTTCGTACTCCACACGCGGAGGCACTTCGGGGTAGATGGTGCGACTCACGAAGCCGTCCTTCTCCAATTGGCGCAACTGCAGCGAGAGCATCTTCTCGGTGATGCCGGGGATCAGCCTGCGCAACTCGCTGAAGCGCTTCTTGTCCTTGCGGAGGTACCACAGTACGATGGTCTTCCACTTGCCGCCCACCAATTCCATGGTGACATCCAGCGCGCAGTGGTAAACACGGCCGTTCATGCGGATGCGGTACTCGTCGCCTTCGATGATCATGATTCCGGGCTGCTTCTTCATTTCCTCCAGGAATCCGCCCGCTCGCTCACGGG
>DAORNP010000242.1:0-2498 GCA_035441065.1 Flavobacteriales bacterium
AAGAGGCCTACGAGGCCATCCAGAAGGAGCGGGGGATGAAGTAGCGAGGGGGCGGCTATCTTCGAGGCATGAGGTTGGATCTGAGCAACGCAGCACGGCAGGCCGCACCAACCTTGATTGCTGTCTTGGCGCTGCTTTGGCCGGCACTCTGGAACGGTTATCCACTGGTCTATTCTGATACCTCCACCTACCTGAGCTCGGGCTTCGTGCTCGATACGCCCATTGATCGGCCTATCACGTACGGAATCATCCTGCGGATAACGAGCCTCAATGGCCTGACCCTGTGGAGCACAGTGCTCGTGCAATCATGGTTGATGGCACATCTCCTTGGCCGTTTGCTCATTGGCATTGGATTGTCGGATGCCTGGCGCCGGCTCCTGGTGCTCGTGGCGGTGGCTTTGCTCACTGGATTGCCGTTCAGCTCGAGTCAGCTCATCACCGACATTTTCACACCAATTATGGGTGCGTCCTTGTTCCTGTTGTTGGCACCTGGTTGGCTATCTCGGCGTGAATGGATCGGCTATTCGGTGGTTTTCATTCTGAGCTATGCCATGCATCTATCGCATATTGGCATTACGGTGGCGGTGCTGGTTGTTTCCGCTGCGATGAAGCTCATCCTGCGAAATCGTGCTGGCATGCGTTGGTCGTCGTTGGCGCTTGTTGCAGCATTGGGGGCGGTGGGCGTCCTCGCCATGGGCTCTGCGCTCGCGAAGGCCAAGAACACGTTCTTCGCGGCGCGCATGGCAGAGCATGGTGTGCTCCAGCGCTATTTGGAGAAGAATTGCGCCACGGAAGAGCTGGTGCTCTGTGCACGCATGGGCGTCATTCCGACAAGCGCCGATTCTTTCCTCTGGGCCGATGATTCGCCGCAGCTGCTCTATGCCGATCGATCAGCGATGGAAGCGGAATTCGCCCGGATACGTGCAGGCGTTCTTGCCGATCCGGACTTGGCAATGCAACTCTGCTTGGGAACGGTCAAAGGAGTGGGTCTTCAACTCCTGCGCTTTCGACCTGGCGATGGGAATGGCCCGTTCGGAGAAGGCACGCTGTTGCACGAGCGATTGATGCGCTTCGTTCCGCTCGATGTTGGAATGTTCATGGCCGCGAAGCAGATGCAGCACACTCCCTTTATTGCCGTCATGCCATTCCTTGGTGCGATGCATGAGTTGGTCATGATCACAAGCGTGTTTGGCATCATCGTCCTGTTGATCGCACGTCGGGGAGGGATCACGTCGGTAGCAGGGTGGCTCGTTGCCTGCCTCATCTTCTTCCACTTCCTGAATTCTGCATTGAATGCAAGCCTGGTGATGGTTGCCGACCGCTTCGCGATAAAGACGGCATGGGCCATCCCTTTTGCGGCTTTGGTGCTGCTCGTTCCAATGCGACCAAGGACCGGATCCAAGGATTGAGCATGTGCCGAGCAGCATACAAAGCAGTCATCGCGCTCTGGATGCTCGAGGATCATTCAGCACAGGCTCAGCCTTATGCGGATCCCTTGAGGCACCGTCGAATAGTCATAGAGGATGGCAGCTTATGCCCCCCGGCTGGTTGGGAGCTTGTGTTCGCTGAGGACTTCAATGGCGATGCGCTCGATGAAGCGAAGTGGCTGACGCACTATCCCTATTGTGTGAATTGGGACGATTGCTTCGAAAGCCGTGCGCATGGTTGGCCGGAGATGCTCACCATCAACGCGGATAGCAATGTTATGATGACGGGCGACGGGTTGCTCCGCATTCTAGCCCGAAAAGGTGATATGGCTTTTTGGCATGGTGCGTTCTCCGTGTACACGGGCGGTGTGCTGCATAGCCGCATGAAATTCCCGCGTGGCCGATTCGAGTGCAGATTGAAAGTTCCTCGGAGCGAGGGCAAGCACCTGTGGCCGGCCTTCTGGCTTTTTGGCGGCGGGCCGGAATGCGTGGAGATCGACATTCTTGAGATCATGGCCAAGCCTTCTACTGACTACCACTATGCGCTTCATCGGTACAATGGGCCCTGCGATGGCAAGGTTGCCAGCGAGGACGGCAACCGGACACTGCGCGACCTTTCCGATGACTTCCATGTCTTCCGGCTGGATTGGAGCATCTGGTTCGTTGATTGGTACATCGATGATGTGCTCGTAGCGCGGTCATCGCGTATCAGTGATTTGCTCAATAGGCCTGTCACAGCGTGCTATGCGCCCAAGGGCGTGTACATCCAGAACCAAGCGTTTCCGGCACAAGAAGCGGAGGTCTCCATCATTCTCAGCCTAGGTGTGCGTGGGAGACTCTTCAATTCCGTTGCTGGTCAGGACCTCGATATCCCCGACCTGCCAGCAACCATGGAGGTGGATTACGTCCGGGTTTATAGGGGCCTTTGAATGTTGCCTAGTTCCGCGTGTAAGCGCGGAAGGGAGGGTGGAAGGCCGGTCTTGTTCTTTCGGGACTTGCGATGCGCACATGGCTCACCCAGCTCGGCGACGATGTTCAGAAGGCCGCCAACGAGAAGTTCAAGAAGGTGCA
>DAORNP010000243.1:0-201 GCA_035441065.1 Flavobacteriales bacterium
TGAACGCCGCGCGGCACATGCACGTGAACGCCGATGCCAATGTGAACTCCATCACATACTGGCATCACGCAGAACAGCCAGGTGTCGTTCAGCTTGTCCCTGCTTGCCGTGATATTACGCTGTCAACCAGTGCGGCATCTTCGCAGTACAGTAAACCGCTGGCCTGCCCAACCAGTCCTAATGCTGGATTGGTGGTGATGG
>DAORNP010000243.1:397-1330 GCA_035441065.1 Flavobacteriales bacterium
ACAGCCAGCCCTGAACCCCTGGCACCTGGCCCAGGCCCTGCTGGCCAACAGCCCTCTGGAGCCCCAAGTGCTGGCCTGGCTCGACACGTTGGATGTGAACCCGTTCTACAAGGAGTTGGTGCTGAACGGCCAAACCGGCGGCATGAGCATGCACACGCTCTACCAGGGCGACATCGAGCAATTCTATGGCCGCAAGGCCGGGTTGGTCACGCATGCCATGGGCCAAGTGCTGCATGGCTTGGAGCCGAACAAGGCTGAGGCGCTGCTGGCCGCGTTGGACAGCCTGCCCACCGTGAGCAGCGCGCAGCGCAAGCTGGCCCTTCAGCTAGCGGTGGGCCAAGTGGATAGCGCCCGCGTGCTGGTGGATGCACAGCGCGCAAGCGACTCCACCAACGGCTATTGGCACATCATGGACATGCACTTGCGCTTGGTGAAGGACAACACTCCGTTGAGCACCGTGAGCGGCTCCGACCGCGCCATGCTCGAGGCCATCGCCGCCGATGCCAAGAACCCCGGACGGCCCGAAGCGCAGGCCTGGTTGCTGTACCTTGGCGACAGCCTGCCCAACGAGATGGAACTGCCCAATACGACCAAGCGTATGCTGCACCGGGACCCATGGAGCAACGCAACAGGACATGCTCCGGTACTGCTGCAGGCCTACCCGAACCCCAGCAACGGGCCGTTCTACTTGGTGTACACCGTGCCGGAAGGTGTCGAGCAAGCGGAGCTTCGCATGCACGATGCTGCTGGGCGCGAGGTGCATCGGCAGCGTGTGGCGCCGCAGAACGGCATTGCCGAGATCACGCTGAAGCATGTGGCCAATGGCATGCATGTGGCCAGTTTGCACTGCGATGGCATCCGTATCGGCACCGCAGTAGTACACGTAACACGTTAGCATGCGAGCGAGAAGCGCAGCAACGATGGTGATGAGCG
>DAORNP010000243.1:1350-2468 GCA_035441065.1 Flavobacteriales bacterium
GCATGCCAGCGCTCAGACCTTTAACAGACGGTTCGATTTGTTCGGCGAATTGAAGCCGCAAACAGCTTGGGGAGTGGAGGTAAGGGTTGACGGTAGCTCATTGGTATTATTCAATGGGCCATATACTCTGCAAGACTCGAGCTTCGGCTCTGGTGTATCAAGCGTCGAGGTTGATGTGAACAGCGACTTCACGGAGGGTTTCCGCTTACATGCACCGGGCCGGAACACCTTTCCTGGTTGGGTCAATTGTTCTTCACCTTTAGATACGGGCGGCTTCATTCTCGGCGGTGGTACACAAGCTATTGGAGACATACATCGCGCAACACTTTTCTGGGTTTCGGAGAGTGGAATTGTAGTGGCGTATCGTGAGCTCGAACTACCCGGCAACACTTGGATTGGCCGAGGAGCGAAGCAAACCGCCGATGGCGGCTTCGTTATCGTCGGGGATATGGCAAACGGCAACGACCTTGATGCCTTCGTCGCTAAGACCGATGCCGAGGGCAACGTGGAATGGTGCCGCACCTATGGCTCGCCGGGGCTTTATGAATCGCTCACCTCCATAGTGCCCGCGCCATGGGGCGGGTATTACATCGGTGGTTCGCGGGAGACCAGCACGTGGGTGTGGGAGCCCTGGATCGTGCGCGTGGATGAGCTAGGCAATGTGATCGGCGAGGGGGACTATGGCTCCTCATTTCATGAAGAGCCTGCAGCGCAGCTCACGCTTGCAGGCAATGGCAACGTGCTCGTTGCGGGCGCCATGAGTTTGGGCACCGGTATCATGGATGGTCGCGCGATGCTGTACGAAGTTGATCAGGCTGGCGAGATCGTTTGGCAGAAACTCTATGGTCCGGTAACGCGCGCAGCCTTGTTCGTTGTGCATCAGGTTCCTGGCTCCGCCGATCTGATTGCCGCCGGCTTCGATGACCGAACGGAGATCGTCGAACCCCTGATGGGCACCCTCCTACGCACCACCGCCACGGGCGATAGTATCTGGATGCGCAGCTACGCCTACCACGACAGCGTGGTGGCGCTGGGCAACGCGGGCTTCTACGACATGCAGCCAACGCCCGATGGCGGCTTCATGGCAGTGGGCTTCGCCGAGGCCATCTGGCAGCAAG
>DAORNP010000244.1:0-2449 GCA_035441065.1 Flavobacteriales bacterium
CCCGCTTTCCCAACGAATGCCTCCGTGAGCATCTCGGTGAGCAACGGCTCACTTTGCGAACTCGATCTGGGCGACAACTTCAGCAACTGCCCCATCACCGTGAATTGCGGCGATGTGGTCACCGTGCAGCACTGCTACCGCAACAACGACCCGCGCACCTTCACCTTCCTGGCGAGCAATCCCAATGAAACGCTGACCCTCACATTCATCAGCGGCACCATGGATGCCAACGACGTGATTCGCGGCTACACCGGAACCGACGACAGTGGCAACCCCATCGGAGGCATCACGGGCAGCTTCGCGAACCTGGGCGCCCCGCAGGTCACCGGTTCTTCGGAAGGCAGCGAACTGTATCTCGAGATCGACAGCGATGGAAGCAACAGTTGCGCTTCGGGCGATCAGAACCTTTGGGTTTTCGAGGTGGAATGCACACCGGGCTGCGTTGATCCGGACGCCGCCATCAGCGTGACCGACAACTGCGTGGACTACAACTTCACGATCAATGTGGAGGTGATCTTCACTGGCGATGCCCCCACTGCCACGCTCCGCTACACGGTCAACGGCGGTTCGCCGATCGACATTCCCGGATTGGAAGCGGATGACATTGAGGTGCTCGGACCCTTCGCGATCAACGACCTGGTCAACGTTCGCCTGTTGCACGGTGCGGACGCTGGTTGCGACCGCAACTTCGGCAACTTCACCGACCTGAATACCTGCGTGCCGGGCGAGAGCTGCGTGAGTGCGATCCAGCTCAACGTGAACCCGCTGGGCGGCTGTCCATCGGGTGGAACTCCCGGCACCAACATCGGAGCGACCCAGGATGGCGGGCTGTTCTCGTGCATCGCAAGCGTTGGCCCATTCGCTGACAAGTGGTTCAGGTTCAACTCGGGCAGCAACAGCGCCATTGCCTACAGCTTCACCTCATTCACCTTCACCAGCTTGGTCGTGGAGGTGTTCGAGGGCGGCTGTGCCGGCCCTTCAGTTCACTGCGCCGCTGGCGGTTCGGCCCTGAGCAACTCCTTCGTGGCCACCCCGAACACGGATTATTGGCTGCGCATGGCATCGATTGGCACTGGCACCGGCAACTTCACCATCTGCATCTCGGCTGGCGTGCCTCCGCCTGACCCCTGCGCGTCCATCGCGAACATCAGCGGATGCGGTGTTTCCACCGGACCTGTTGCGGTTCCCGCTGGAACAGGTGCATGGAGCAACAACACGCTTGGCGGACCCTATCAGACCCCGGGCATCGAGCGGATCTTCACCTTCACGGCCACCGTCACCGGCGTCCATACCATCAACGTCACCCAGTACACCGGCGGCAACTTCATCGACTTCTACTGGAAGCAGGTGGGCACTTGCAACAATGCTGGATGGAGCTACCTGAGCGATGTGGGCGGAGTTGGGAATGTGGCTGCCGACGTGCTCAACGGAGGTGTTGCCTTGAACCTGACGGCGGGCAATACCTACTACATCATGTGGGATACGGAGAATACGACGGGCCGCACGGTGGGCTTCGAGGTGATCTGCCCCGTGTCCGCACCTTCAAACGATGCTTGCGCGAACGCCATCTCGCTCACGCCCGCTGCCACATGCAATCCAGTGGCTGGTAGCAGCGTAGGCGCTACGCAATCCGCAGCGCCCAGCACGTGCTCCACATTCACCAGCTCAGCAGCGAACGATGTATGGTACAGCTTCACGGCTACCCGCACTTCGCATCGTGTAACCGTAGCGGGCCAAGGCGCATTCGATGCGATCGTTGACCTGCGCAGCGGCGCATGCAACGGCACCACGGTGGCCTGTGTTGACGCTACGGTTAACGGACAGACCGAAGTGCTGACTGTAGGAGGACTTACCGTCGGTGAGACCTACTTGGTGCGCGTTTACGGATGGGCCGGCGGCACAGGTGCATTCACCATCTGCGTCGAAGAGCCTGATTGCGCAGGCGTATTCGGCGGCAGCGCGTTGCCAGGCACCGCCTGCAACGATGGCAACCCCAATACCGTGCTCGATGTTTACGATGCCAACTGCGTGTGCGCCGGCCAGGCCTGCACCACCGACCTCACCTTGGAGGTGCAACTCGACGGCATCAGCACGATCAGCTGGTTCCTATATGAAGAAGGCTCGAATATCCTTGTGCAGAGCGGCGTCGAGTTCCTGCCAGGTCAGGCGGACATCACGGTGGGCACTTGCCTGCCGAACGGCTGCTATTACCTGAGCGTGGAAGATGATGGCGGAGATGGCATCGTGAATGGCGGCTATCTCTTGCGCATCACCGATGGCGCGCGCATGATCGACAACCGTCGCGATGTGTTCGGCTCCGGAGGCTTCACCAGTGGCTCCGTAAGCCAGGTCGCTGGCAACGAAGGCTTCTGCCTGCCCTTGGGCACCGACCGGTTGGTGGTGACCAGCTGCGACAAGCGCGACTGGAAGCTCAGCCCCTGCGGCGGTG
>DAORNP010000245.1:0-1044 GCA_035441065.1 Flavobacteriales bacterium
GGACCGCATGGAAGACTACTTGCGCAAGGAGTACGGCGTGTCCGTGGTGATGTCGCCCGCAGTGGTGATGAAAGCGCTGAACAAGGCTTCCAACGGAGGTGATGCCAGCTACTTCGCACTGCCCGATGACGAAGCGGATGCGAAGCGCCTTGTGCGCATGGCCCGGACCGCGATGGGCGCCGGCCCGCTCGCCGCCATGGTCGATAGCACGGGCCGCTACGCGCGGATTGCCGGGCGTGTGACCGATGAAGGCGGTTATGTGTTCCGTGGCCGGAATGCTTCGCTCGATCAGTTCATTGCGGAGGCTGGCTTCAGCTCCAAGCTCGCGCAAACGGGCATGGCCTACCTCATCGACCGCAACAACGAGAAGCTCAGTGGGCAGTTGCTCATGGGGCTCACCATCGCCTTCCTGCTCATCGCGGGCATCATGGCCTTCGTGTTCCGCGATGCGCGCATGACCTTGGTTGCGCTCCTGCCCAACGTGCTGCCGCTGCTCCTGGTGGCTGCGGTGATGGCCGTGAGCGGCATCGCCATCAAGGTGAGCACGGCCATCATCTTCACCATCGCCTTCGGCATCGCGGTTGATGACACCATTCACATGCTGGGCAAACTGCGCATCGAACTGCTGAAGGGACGATCCGTTCCTGTTGCTGTGAAGCGCTCCTTCCTCTCCTCCGGCAAGGCCGTGCTCATCACCAGCATCATGCTCTGCTCGGGCTTCATCTCATTGGTGGCCAGCGGCTTCGCCAGTGTCTTCTACATGGGGCTCCTGGTGAGCTGCACCCTGGCCTTCGCACTGGCCGCCGACCTGCTTTTGCTGCCCCTGCTCGTGCTTGGGCTCATCAAGCGGCGCGCGGTCCGGCCGTGAGCGACCGCCGCCCTTGCGAGGCGGCTGCGCTGATGGGTGATGCGGATCAGAGGCTCTCCCAGAGTCCTTTGAAGTCGGGCTGATCCATGAAGTGGTCCTTGCCTAGTGCAGCGTACTGCTTGGCGCGCTCGCGTTGGCCTTTGCTCACGAGGTAATCAGCATAGCGGATCAGCGCG
>DAORNP010000245.1:1187-2400 GCA_035441065.1 Flavobacteriales bacterium
CGGGATTCTCCGGGTAGTATCCGGTCATGCCGTCGAAGATCTGCTTGGCTTTGCTCACGCCCTTGGGGTCGTCGAGCAGGTTCTCACCCGCGGTGAAGGACACCGTGTTCAGCTCGGCCCAGAAATCCTCGTAGTTGCTGAAGAACTCCTTGTCCTTATCCTTCTTGCGGTACTTCTCGGCCCATTTGATCGCATCGCGCGAGGCCTTGGGATAATCGGCGTTGTACTTCTCCTGCTTGCTCATCTCGAACAGGCACATGCTCACGTACAGGAAAGGCAATGCATCCTTCTTGGTGGCATCGTTCTGCGTGTAGCCCTCAGCCTTGAAGATGCACTTCTCGTACTTCTCATCGACGAAGAGCACGAGCAGGTCCTCGTAAACGTGTTTCTGTGCCTGGGCTGAAAAGGCCAATGCGAAGGCCGTGAGGGTCAAGAACTTCTTCATGGTGCTTGGATCGGCGTCCGCATGGCAACCGATGTGCCGAAGGTAGCGCGATGCGCCGGAAGTGGCCCGAAGAGCGCTTCATTTGCCCCCGCCTTCGCTGCCCGCCAGAGCATCCAAGACATGCGCATCGACCTGATCACCGTGCTGCCAGACCTCTTCACCAGTTGGTTCGGCGAGAGCATCCTGGACCGCGCGCGCAAGAAGGGCCTGGTTGAAGTGCATGTGCATGACCTTCGGAAATGGAGCACTGACAAGCACCGCCGGGTCGATGATTACCCCTTCGGAGGTGGTGCGGGCATGGTGATGCAGGTGGAGCCCATCGACCGTGCGATCGGGGAATTGAGGAGCCAGCGCCACTACGACGAGGTCATTTACATGAGCCCCGATGGTGAATTGCTGGACCAACCCTTGACCAACCTCCTGAGCACCAAAGGCAACCTGATCCTGCTCTGCGGGCATTACAAGGGCGTTGATGAGCGCGTGCGGCAGCACCTGATCACCCGCGAGATCAGCATCGGCAACTATGTGCTCACAGGAGGCGAACTGGCTGCGGCGGTGGTCTGCGATGCGGTAATCCGGCTCATACCCGGCGTAATCGGCGACGAGACCTCGGCCCTGAGCGATAGCTACCAGGATGGCCTTGTAGCCCCGCCAGCCTACACCCGACCCGCCGAATACAAAGGCTGGAAAGTGCCCGATGTGCTCTTGAGCGGGCACCAGGCCAACATCGATACGTGGCGGCACCAGCAGGCCGTGGCCCGCACCCGC
>DAORNP010000246.1:0-1467 GCA_035441065.1 Flavobacteriales bacterium
GGGCAGGCTTTCCAAGTCCAGGCGGCTCGGCTACCACACCGGCTCTACACACGGGCACGCCGACCGCCTGTCCCGCGCGGATCGTGGATGCCCCCGCACTCACTTCCTGCCAATTAAGCGCCTTGGCGATACACGTAGTGCGAGTCGAATCGAGCACTCCGCATGCGTAGGATGACTTCGCTTTGACCTGAGCACTACCCATGAGCACGCTGCTTCTACCTTGGCCGCGTGAGTGCCTGGATCCCCGTATCAGAGAGCCTGCCTGCCGATGGCCAGCGCGTGCTGTGCTATTTGCCGCAGAACACCATTTACCTGCCCGGTAAGAGCGGCGCAACGGAAGAGCGCCATGTGGTGGTGATGCGCTTCGCGCACGACTTCTTCGTGAAGAACGTGAGCAAGACGGGCTACGATGGCCCGCCGCACTTCTGGCTGGGCGAGGGCTCGAGCAACCGCTTCTTCAATGAAGTGAGCCACTGGATGCCGCTGCCCGAGCGGCCGTGAGCCGAGGCTTACTTCACGATATCGAGCAGCTCCACGTCGAAGACGAGGGTGCTGTTCGCAGGGATCTGTCCGCCGGGTGCGCCTTGCGCGCCGTAGGCGAGATCGCTGGGGATGAAGAGCTTCCACTTGCTGCCCACGGGCATCATCTGCAGGCCCTCCACCCAGCCGGGGATCACGCCCGTGACAGGGAATACGATGGGCTCGCCGCGGTCAACCGAGCTGTCGAAGGTGGTGCCATCGATCAGTTTGCCCGTGTAGTGCACCTTCACCTGGTCGTTGGCGGTGGGCTTGGGGCCCGATCCCATCTTGATCACTTCGTATTGGAGGCCGGTGCTGGTGGTCACCACTTCCTTGCGCTTGCCGTTGTCCGCGAGGTACTTCTCGCCCTTGATGCGGTTCTCTTCGCCAGCCACGCGCTGCTCGGCCATCTTGGCCTCCTGCAATTTCATCATGTAGCCCTGCACCACCTTGTTCACCAGGTCCTCGCTCATCATGCTCGAGCTGTCGAGGGCATCGCCGAGGCCCATGGCCAGGGCCTGCACGTTCACGTCCTCGAGCTTGTTGCGCTTGAAGTTGGATCCGATGTCGGCGCCGATGGCGTAGCTCACCGAATCGATCTCGGTGGCGAGGCTCACGCGGCCTTTCTGTCCCTGCGAGCAGGCGGTGATGAAGGCGGTGGCGGCGATGACGGTGACGAGGCGCATGGTCATGGGGGCGTGTTGGGGTTATGGCCCGCTGAGCGGGGGCGCGAAAGTAGGTGCGCTGGGGCCGTGCTCAGGATTCCCGCTCACCGCCGGTGATCGGATACCGATCGCTGGAGCAATTCAGTCCCGCAGGGACATGCATTGGGTAGCACAGCGGATTCGGATTCCGCTAGGGATTCAGTCCCGTAGGGACGAGATATGGGTAGCCCCGTAGGGGCGACATATGGGTAGCACAGCGGATTCGGATTCCTGCCAGGATTGA
>DAORNP010000246.1:1531-2395 GCA_035441065.1 Flavobacteriales bacterium
GAGCCCTCACAGCAGCACCGGCACGCCATCGCGCAGCTCCAGGGCCCGGTCGCAGAGGTCGTGCTCGGCGGGCTGGCGGTTGCTGGCCACCACCAGGGTACGGCCATCGCTATGCTGGCGCAGCAGGTCGCGGAACCACGCGGTCACCTCGGCGTCGAGGTTGCTGGCGGGCTCGTCGAGCAAGAGGAGCGGGGTATCGCTGAGGATGGCCAGGGCGAGCTTGAGCCGCTGTTTCATGCCGCTGCTGAAGTTGCGCACGGGTTTTTCGAGCGCTTGTTCCAGCAGTGCGATGCGCGCCAGGTCGGCCTCGCTGATGCCGGGGCGCAGCGGCTTGAAGCGGGCATGGAAGGTGATGGCTTGGTGCAGGCTGAGGTCCTCGTACAGCCCGAGGTAGGGCGCTGCGATGCTCAAGTGGCGATAGGCCTGGTCCACCGGGACCACCTTGCCGCCGAGCGTGTGCGTGATGCTGCCGCTCGATGGCACGAGCGCACCGGCCAGGAGTTGCAGCAAGGTGCTCTTGCCGCTGCCGTTGGGGCCGAGGATCGCGGTGCGGCTGCCAGCGGCGAGGGTGAAGCTCGCATCGCGGATCACGCGGTCGCGGCCAAAGGTCTTCGCGAGGGAATCGAGTGCGATTTCCATGCTGGCTCTTAGAACGCGGCCAGCAGGATGTCGAGGTCCTTGTAGGGCAGCTTGAAAGCCTCGCCGAGGATGGGGCTGGTAACGGTGCCGTTGTAGAGGTACACGCCATGGCGCACGCCGAGATCGCGCTTGATCACGGCGGCCAGATTGGCAAGCCCGGCGTCGAGCATTGTGACCTGCTCTGGCGATGCTCCTTTCTGCGGGCCGTAGACAGCGGACGCGCCG
>DAORNP010000247.1:0-345 GCA_035441065.1 Flavobacteriales bacterium
CTCCCAATCATAGAAGAAATAGTAGTACGTGGTGGCTGCTGCACCTGTGGCGTTGGTGCCGGTGATGGAGACCAGCCCTGGCAAGGAATAGGGATACACCGCGCCCGCATCGTTGCGGTAGAGGTTCACCGTTCCGGAGATCTTGATCAGGTATTGCGTGCCCACGGGCAGTTCGATATCCAACGTGATGCGGCTCTCTCCGGCGGGCACATTCACCGTGCGGGATTCAACCAATGCGCCACTACTGTTGAGCACCTGAACCGTGCGTGAACCAGCACCTGAAGCGTACACCTTCGCGCTGTTCAGCTGCATCGGCGCTAGCACATCGAAGTACAAGCCCCAGCT
>DAORNP010000247.1:385-2313 GCA_035441065.1 Flavobacteriales bacterium
GCTCACTGGCCCAGCATTCAGGATGGGACCTTGTGTGCTGTTCTCCACATACCACGTCGTGGTGGTGGTGATGTCGGGAGCGAATGAGCCGCCGGTGTTAACGGGTTCTCCGCCGAATGGGCCGGTGTACCACAGCAGATTCCCGGTGCCGCTGGCGCTCAGTTCCACGACGCCGCCAGGCTCGCATACCACGCCGCTGACCACGTTCGGCATCGCGAGCAGGTCAACGCTGATGTACGAGGCCTTCGTTTCAACGCCCGACCCGGTGGCATTGGTGGCCGTGAGCTGCACGGTGTAGTTGCCGTTCGCGGTGTAAGTGTGTACAGGGTTTTGCAAGGTGCTGCTGTTGCCATCGCCGAAGTTCCAGATCCAGCTCACGGGCTGGTTGGTGCTCTGGTCGGTGAAGGCCACGGTGCCGCTGCATGTGGCGGTGGCATCGGCCATGAAGTCCACCACCGGCGATAGCAGGCACGAATTCACCAAGCAGGTGCGCGTGTTCTTGTGCGCTATAATGGAGTTGATCGTGGTCGCATCCCAATTGACGTTGGCCGTGCTGGCCGTTGGTGCCATGATCCACTGCCCTGCCGTGGTGGTATGCTGCGCGCTCCAGTTGTGGCCGAGCTCGTGCGTTTGCACGATGGTCGGTCCCGCCATCGATGTGGTGTAATGCTCGCACAGGTTGTAGCGGTTGCTCGTGCAAACCACGCTCACGTAGGCCAATCCGATGGTGCCCGAGCTCCCATCGCTCTGGATGTCGCGGCGCGTCCACAGTGAGGCAACGGCATAGCTGATCCCTGCGCCGAAGCCACCGCCATTGCCCCAGGAAGCGAAGGAATTGAGCAGCGTGATGGCATCCTGCGAAGCGCTCCATGGATCCTGCGCCGTGGCGGTTGAGATGTAGATGGACACCACCTGGTACGCGATGTTGATGGCTGGCTCCTGGTATTTTCCGTCCACCCAGTTGAGGATGTCGAGCATGCGGGTTTGAACAGCGGCGGCGCTGCCAAGGAATGTCACCATGGAGCCATCGGCGGCTAATGCGATCCGGGCCAATCGGCAGGGATTGCCGCCACGCATGCCTTCCTCTTCCTGCGGCACATTGATCAGGTGCATATCCGTAACGCCGCAGTGCGCATCGGCATCGGCGATCACATCGCTCAAGCGGTAAACCACGTAGCGGTCATCGGCTTCTCCGCCGATCACCTGCCAGAGCGGCTCCAGGAAGTACTCCTCATCGCCGATCACCAAGTTGCCCAGGAGCGCATCGGGGCGGATGGAGAAGCGTGCCCGCCCACCGCCATGGACGAGCACGTTGCCCTTGTAGGTGGAAGCCTGAACAGGCGGAAGCGCCGCATCGCCATCACTGGTAGCCTTGCGCGCCACGAAATCGGAGGATCGCAGATCGTGCAGCTCGAGTGCAAGCGGCCAAGCGCGCTCGTTGCCAAGCATCAACGTGAAGGGGCTGCCTGAGTCGCGCATGTGCGCTTGCACGGGCGATGCGCTAAGGGCGTACGTTTCCCACGCGGTGAATGTGGCATTGAGCGACTCAACCTCAGCGGAGCTCAGGCGCGAAGAGCCCTGATCTATCCGCGCAGCGGTGAATACGGGGCCTTGCGCGATCAGGAGCATTCCGTTCATGATGTGAACGGCGATCAAGAGGAGCTTGCGGAAAGTGTGCATTACGGTATGGCCGCCCAAAGGGGCGGCAGGAAGTTAGCGATCGATCGCACGCCGCATGGGCATTGCCCATCGAGCGCCAGCACCGACCCGATTGTCGAAGCTTCGGGGGCGATGGTCAGAGCGGCGACCATGACCTGATCGCCGCTCAGATGGAATCCAGGTTGATCGTGCTGGCTAGGGCAGTTGCTGCGAACGCGTATTCGTGGGCACGCTGCCGCCGATGTTCTGCAGGATGGGGTCGCGGTCGT
>DAORNP010000248.1:0-2257 GCA_035441065.1 Flavobacteriales bacterium
ATCATCCATTACGGTCGCTGTGAATACCTCACTGTCTTCCGGGCTCACCGTGATGCTGTTGCCCGTCTGCCCATTCGACCAGGAGACCGTATAGGGTGGATAGCCTCCTGAGAAGGTGGGCGTGAGCGTTGTGGATCCACCGCAGGGAATCTGCGCGTAGCCACCGACGATCACAACCGGCGGGGATTGCACGATGGTGAAGACGAATTCATTGGTGATGGTGATGCCAGCGCATGGGCTCGGGCTGATGAGGGTGAGAATGATCGTTTCGTCACCGTCATCATCAATCGGGCAATTGAAGGTGAAGGTCTGCAGGCTGTCGCCGGGCAGGAACACCAGCGAATCAGGGAAAGCAGGCACGTAATCGACGCCTGCGGTAGCAGTACCGCCAGTGATGATGTACACCACGCTGGTATCGCTGCCGGCCCCGGTCTGAGCGAAGTTGATCGTGACCGGGTAGCAGCTCTCCATGATGGTATTGGTACCGATGATGCCGGGGCCGGGAGAGAGCGTGGGCACGAAGGGCGTGCTGGTGAAGCTGCCTGCCTCCAGGAACACGCCGCTGTCGAAAGAACTATCCGAACCATCGCCAATGGCCATCTTGATGTGATAGGTCTGTCCGCATTGCACGGGCCAGCGAGCGGTGAGCACCACCGTGAAGCCGTCGTAGCAGATGGTAGTGCCGGCTCCGTTGTTCACGTAATACACGCTGTTGTTGGTCCAATTGGGGTCGGCTGCGGCGCACGTGGCTGCAGTGCCGCCGGAAGTGCCGGGTACTCCTGGATTCACCGTGTTGATAGCAATGGGAATCGTGGTGCTTCCTGGCACGAGCGCGATGTTGATGGCGCCATTCTGATAAGGACCGGCTATGCCTGGCCCACTGAGGAAGAAACCGAAAGCATCATTGAAATTCGTGCATACGTACTCGGGATACTCCTCTGATCCGAAGACGTACCTGAACTTCACGGTATCACCTTCCGGAACGAAATCGAACTCGAGCACTGCGCGGTCGTTGATGGTCTGGTTGGCCAATAGGGCAAGATCCGGGTCACTGCCGGTGCTATTGGTTCCACTGGCGAAGAATGAAGCAGCACCAGCAACCCCCTGCGTGACACCACTGGTCAATAGAACGCCGGCAGGCAGGCCCAAATTGGTTCCCGATTCCGTGAAGCTTGCACTTCCGGCCTGCGGTGTGGCCGGATTCAAGACCCCGTTGTAACTGATGTTACTCACAACCACACCGGTGCCCAGGAGCACATCCTGAACAAGCTGAGTCGGTGTCAGCTGGTCGTTGACCACAAGTTGTGCCTGCATCGAGGCGCTGCCCAGCACCATGAGGCCGATCAAAGAAATGCGCTTCATCACGTTCGGTTGTTGTTCAGTTCTGGCTGCCTCGCAGCAATGTGAAATGCCCCATGCCATCCACCGGCGGGAAGTAATGCCCCTCTGCACGGTACTTGTACACATACACACCTGTTGGTGCCGGTGAACCTCCGTAGGTGCCATCCCAAGGTGCAAGGATATCCTTGGTGGAGTATATCAGCTCTCCCCAGCGGTTGAAGACCTGCATCTCGAAACTGAAGATGTCATGGCCAACAGCTCCGAAGAACTCGTTCCAGCCATCGCCGTCGGGACTGAAGGCATTGGGGAAGTAAATGTGCGCTGGTGGCTTGAGCAGCAATGAATCCATGCCATGGCAGCCGTTCGGGGTCACGATCCGCAAGGTCACCCAATGCTCCTCAAGGTCCAAGTAGCTGTGCCGCACCTCATCGCCACGGTAGCGTGTGCCATCTCCCATGTCCCATACCCATGTTTTCGCATACGGCAATGTCGCAGCCAATAGGTACCAGTCGTCCTGCCCCTCATTCACTTCGACAATATCGACGCTCACATGTTCCACTTCGACTTTGGTCTGGCCGAAGCGGGTTTCGCCGCACTGATCGCGCACCATGACGCGGTAGGTGGTTGTTTCATCGGGTTTCACCCAATAAAGCGGGTCCGTGAGGCTGTCTTGTCCGGCCCACAGGATGTGATAGTAGCCGCTGCCGCCAGCCACCAACGAATGGATGATGGTGCTATCACCGGCGCAAAGGATGTGGTCCGGCACCATGGAGAGCACGAAGGGGTCGTAGATCGGCATCACGCCGTTCACGGAGGTGGTGCCCTGATAGCCGCATTGATCGTTAGCCGTGATGAAGTACGGCGTCGTGGTGAAGACGGGCACGGTGATGTTCCATCCGGTGCCGATTACCTGCCC
>DAORNP010000249.1:0-328 GCA_035441065.1 Flavobacteriales bacterium
CGGCGTCCATCGCATCGTCCTGGAAGGCGGCTTCCAGGCTCTCGTACTCGGCGGCGCCCAGCACCTGCTCGCTCAGGTACTCCTGCTCCACTTCGTTCAGCACGGGCAGCAGGTCGTCGATGAGGAAGGTCATGCGGGCCGGGTAGTAGTCGCGCAGGTCTTCGGTGGTCTTGAACAGGGCCATGGCTACTCGCTGGGTGGTTTCGGTTTGCCCTGGTCCTTGGCCACGGCGCTCAGCGTGCGATCGAGCGTGGCGGCGTGGTAGGTCTTGGTCCAGAACTTCAGCAGCTGGCCGCCGCCGTGCTTTTCGTGCCAGCCGTTGGTCTCG
>DAORNP010000249.1:364-911 GCA_035441065.1 Flavobacteriales bacterium
TCCATGTCCACGGTGTTGTCCAGGACCTCGTGCGTGTGCGCCACGCGCTTGTCGGAACCGCTGCCGCTGCTGTTGCGATCCTTGCTCGGCGTCTGCCCGAACAGGCTCGGGTCCATGAACGCGCGAATGATCTTGGCGTCCACTTCGGCGCTGTCCTCCACGTAGGCGCCGGTGGGTATGTCGAGCTTGAAGGGCGTGATCTTCCAGAGCGAACGGTACTCGGTGAGCTTGGCGCCAGCTGCACCGTGCAGGTCGCCGATGAGCATGTCGCTGATCAGCACGCGGCCGGCCTTCTCCTGGCCCGTGAGCCATTCGGTCACCGCATCGCGCAGGTCCTCCTTGATCTTCTTCTTGTCCTCGGGCTTCTTGTCCTTCCAGCCGGGGTAGGCCAGCGGCCAGAACTCCTCACCCACCTCCACCTGGTAGCGGATCAGTGAGAGGTTCACCGTCAGCCACAGCTTGGTGGTGATGATGGCCTTCGCCAGCTTGATGTAGCCGCCCTTGATCAGGCCGTGCCACTCGCCCTCGGCGTAGTAGTCGTTGTCGC
>DAORNP010000249.1:1018-1935 GCA_035441065.1 Flavobacteriales bacterium
GCGGCGGCGGTAGTTGCCCACTTGCCGCTGATCACGCAGTGCTCGATGCGGCCGTTCTTCTTGTTCTTGCGCGTCAGTCGGCAGCGCGCCGCGTCCTGGCTGAAGAGGCCCACCACCTTGCCGTCAAGGTCCGTCTGCAGCTCCGGGAACGTGTTGCCGTGCATGATGTAGTCCACCAGGCTCTCGAAGAGGAAGAGCACCGCGTTGGTGCGCTTCAGCATGCGGTCTATCTCCAGCACGCGCATCACCTTCATCTTCTCCTCGCCGGTAACGGGATCGATCTCCGTGGTGCCGTACACGATGCCCTGGCCGATCATGAGCTTCGCGCGCATGTGGATCAGCGGCCGCAGCACGTCGCTGTTGCGCACCTCTTCGATCACCTCCTGCGGCCACAGGTTGTCCGCGCCCCAGTAGGCGATCTCGCCGGTACCCAGCGCGGGGTCGTGCTTCTCGGTGCTGCTCGGGCCGTACTTGCCGCGCACCTTCGCCTCCATGTTGAAGAGCACGCCAGCTTCCTGGCTGATCATGAAGGTTCCGTCGCCGGCGATGTCAACGAACTTGCTCATAGCACCACTTCGTTGTTCACGCGCATCAGCAGGCGCAGGTGTATGGGGTACGGGTGCCCCTTGCCATCGGCGCGCTTCACCGCTATCTGCCGGTTGCGCTGCAGGTGGTGCTGCGCGCCGCACCGCACCAGGTTGTTCATCCGCATCACCTTGCCGCCGGTCCTGCGGTTCTTGTCCGCCGTCACCCAGCTGGCGCTGAATGGCACGGCTGCGCCGCGGGCGTCCACCTTGTCCATGATGCGGAAGGCCTGCTCCAGAAGCATGGGGACGAAGCTCCCGCCATGCC
Source organism: Flavobacteriales bacterium (assembly GCA_035441065.1). GTDB lineage: Bacteria > Bacteroidota > Bacteroidia > Flavobacteriales_F > PHOS-HE28 > PHOS-HE28. The sequence continues at coordinate 1,871 of DAORNP010000249.1, forward strand.
TCCGGAGCAATTACGAACGGATTGCATCACAGCCTCCCGCTATCGGCGAAGCTGTAGTGCCCCTC
>DAORNP010000249.1:1945-2225 GCA_035441065.1 Flavobacteriales bacterium
GTTAGGATCAGGTGATCGTGCACCGGCAGGTCCAGGAATCGCCCGGCCTCCACCAGCTTATTCGTCAGCTTCAGGTCCTCCTCGCTCGGCCGCAGCTGCCCGCTCGGGTGGTTGTGCGCCAGAATGATCGCGCTCGCCAGGCTCTTCAGAGCGCAGGCGTAGATCAGCTTCGGGTCGGCCACCGTGCCGTGCAGCCCGCCTATGCTCACCTGGTAGATGCCCTTCGCGCGGTTGCCCCGGTCCAGCAGCAGGATCCAGAACTCCTCACGCATATCCAGGC
>DAORNP010000250.1:0-771 GCA_035441065.1 Flavobacteriales bacterium
ACCACCAGGTAGAAGCAGCCGTCGGGCAGGCAGGTGGCCTCAGAGCCATTGCCGATCAAGGAGCCGCCGCCGGTCTGCACCAGGATGTTGGTGCCTTGCTCGAAGAGCTGCCAGTCGAGGTCGTCAGCGCCATCGGCCTGGTACACGAAGTCGAGGTCGGTGGTGCAGGCCACGCCAGCGCAAGCGCAACCGGGGCCGGCGCCGACCACGTCGAGCACCGTCTGGTTGTTGCCATCATCGCAGGCATCGCCGGGGTTCACGTTAGCAAGCACGGGGCAGGGATCGCACGAATCGCCGATGCCATCGCCATCGCCATCGGTCACCGTAACGGAAACAACCATGTCGCCCGTGGAGCTGGTAGCGGAATAGCTGCCAACCGAGATGTAGTAGTCCGTGCCTTGTGTGGCGGTCCAGGTGACCGTGCTGTAAAGCCCGCTGAATACGCAAGTGGCGTCATCGTTGCACGCCACCTGGGTCAACGTTCCGCAGGCGCCCTCGAACACGGTGAGCTCCGTGTCGAAGTTGGTGCCCGTGTTGCAGGTGCTCACCGTCATGGTGCCGCAAACACCGCTAACGCGCCACCAAACGTTCTTGAATGGGCCGGAGCAGGTCGAGGTGGTGAAGTCGTCCGTAGCGGCGCTGTTGTTGATCACAGGGCTCGTGTAGGGGTAGCTCGAAACCACGATGGGAGTCGCGCAAGCATCGTTGGCAGGCGGCAGGCAGTTCACGCGCCAAGTCGCATTGCCCGTGATGCCGGGCACTTCGCCGCGC
>DAORNP010000250.1:781-2066 GCA_035441065.1 Flavobacteriales bacterium
TTGCCTGCGGTCCATGGAGCGCCAGCGGAGAAGGTGCCGGTGCTTGCAGGTGCCACATCACTGAAGCAGTTCCAGGTCGCGAATTCGCCGCAGGAGGTCGCCCACACCCAAGCTTGGTAATCACTGAGGGAGTTTGCCGTGATCGAGAGCGAGTAGGTGCCCGTCTCAGGAGCCACGTAGCTGTAGATCCGCTCAACGCCCGTGCGATCGAAGCTGCAAAGCGTTTGCATGGACCAGAACGGTGTGCCAGCCAGGGTAGTAACCTGCGTGTTGCCGCAAGCAGCAGCAGCGGTGATCACGGTGCAGGGATCGACCGGAGGAGGAGGCGCGCACTGCACGCGGCGCTGACGGCACGAACTAAGAGCCTCGCAAGCGACGCTCGTGTGCGTGTAGAAACGATAGGTGCCAGAGGTTGTGGGCGTGTAGGACTGAGGTCCGAGGCCGAAGGCGTAACCGATGGTACCGGTGTTATTGCTGATGGTGATCCAATCGGTGCCCACGCTGCTGGTGAAGGTGTAGTTGGTGCCCGCCGTAAGGTTGAGGGTGGTGTACTCACCATTGAAACCACAACCCAAAGCCACATCATTGGCTATACCATCGCAGATCGGGGTGACCGCACCTGATGGGTATTCACCATTAGGCGCCGTGAAACAAGGACCCGGGGGCGGGGGGGGAGCCGGGGCAGCAATGCTGAGGTTGAATGCCGAGCAGGCTGGTGAAGGCCAGGTATCGATGATGAGGAAGTAGGTGCCCGCAGAGGTGATATTGTAGCTTCCTGTCGCCACGGTACCAGAGTTGCTCGTCGCATTCGCCAAGCATGAGGCTGGCACAGCGCAATTGGCGCCGCTCTTCAGGAACCAACCGATATAGCTGCCACCGCCCGTAGCGGTAACGGTGATGTTGTAATTACCTGTGGTGGTTACGTTGAGCTGGTAAACGATGTCCTCACCGCCGCCGTAGTTGCCACCGCATTGGATGCCGTAGGTGTTGCCCTTGCCGCAGGTAGTGTTGCTGCTGGCATGGGGGTAGCTGCTGATCGCGATGGGGTTCGCGCAATTGCTTCCCGCTGGAGGAGGACCGCAGCTCTCACAACGCCATACCAGCGTGGTATTTGTGCTGTTCGTTACGCAGTTATACTGCATCACACGGGTCTTCACGAAACCAGTGAAGGTTGCTGTCCAGCGAATCTTCGCATCATCGCCACAGAGATCGTCGCTGTAGCAAAGAATCGCGTCCAAATCCGTGTACAGGGTCAATTGCGAATCGTAGGTGGCATTGCCGCCAT
>DAORNP010000251.1:0-2029 GCA_035441065.1 Flavobacteriales bacterium
TCGGTGCCGCGCACGAAACGGGGCTTGGCGCCGGTACGGGCATCGTCCCATCGCATGTTCTGCAGAATGGTGACATGCAGCTCGCCGAAGGGATCCTGCACCGGCAGGTTGTTGGTGTTGATCGTGAGATCGACCTGCTGCGCAGCATCGCGCAGATCAACCTGCCGGGTGGGAGCCACGCGCGCATTGATGGCCGCGAGCGGCTCCACCACCAGGAAGCGGCGCGTGAGAACGAGGTCCTCTTCATCGCCGCCACGGTAAACCTTGATGAGGTAATTGCCGCTCCGGATGGGCCGCATGTCCATGTTGGGTACCACCAATTCATACTGGATGAAGTTCTGCAGCGTGTTATAGCTCTGGCGTCCCGGCGGCAGATAGGCGTTGCTGGCTCCTTCGAGGTAAACGCCCACGGGCAGATCGCTGGGATTCCAGGCATGATCGCAATGCACCAAGGTGTAGCTCAGGTCCTCGATATCGGGCGCGAGGTCGTCGAAGCGCAGCACCACTTGCTCATTGCCGCCCAGTTCGATCACAGGCGCGGCCAGCTCGAATCCGGCCTTGAAGCATTGCACGGTGCGGATCGTGGTGCTGTAAACTTTATCGGCCGCAAGGACTGCGCTCGGCTTGGCGTAATCCGGAGAGCTGGCGCCGGTGGTCGCTGGCGCCGAGCCACCACAGCCCAGCAGCACGCAAACAGAAAGGATCAAAGGGCGCATCGACAGGGCTGAAGGTGAGCGGCGAATGTAGGGGAGGTTGTAGGGGGTGAATCCGCCACGAAGGCGAACGGCACTCCCAGAAAAATCGTTCCACTTGTTGGCAACTCCTCGCCATTTGATTGCATGGGAAATGCCTCCGACTACATTTGCCGCCGCCCTTCCGGAAAGGGCATCAGCGCACCATGTCCAACACGATCCGGATCCGCAAAGGACTCGACATCCGCCTGAAGGGCGAAGCAGAGAAAGTCCTTGTTCAGGCCGATCCCGCGAAAGTCGTCGCGATCAAACCGACCGATTTCCATGGCCTCGTGCCCAAGGTGCTGGTGAAGGCCGGCGACAAGGTGAAGGCCGGTTCGCCGCTCATCGCCGATAAGTACAACGAGCGCGTGCTGTGGACCAGCCCCGTGAGCGGAGAGGTGGCCGACGTGATCCGCGGCGAGAAGCGCAAGGTGCTCGAGGTGCGCATCCTCGCCGATGCCCAAACGGACTTCGAGGACTTCGGTGCTGGCGAGCCCAGCACCATGAACCGTGAGACCATCATCCAGAAGCTGCTTAAGAGCGGTACCTGGCCGGTAATCAAGCAGCGCCCCTTCGATGTGGTGGCCAATCCCGCGCAAGAACCCAAGGCCATCTTCGTGAGCGCCTTCGACAGTGCCCCCCTCGCTCCCGACATGGACCTGGTGGTGCGCAACCACGGCGCCGATTTCCAGACCGGATTGGATGCGCTGGCCAAGCTCACCAAAGGCAAGGTTCACCTGGGCGTGAGCGACAAGACCGCCGCACGCGAGTTCCTTGATGCCAAGGGCGTGATGCGCCACAGCTTCAGCGGTCCGCACCCGGCGGGCAACGTGGGCGTGCAGATCCACGCCATCAGCCCCATCAACAAGGGCGATGTGATCTGGACCGTGGGCGTGCAGGATGTCATCCTCATCGGCCGCTTGTTCCGCCAAGGCCGCTTCGATGCCTCGCGCACCATCGCCATCACCGGCAGCGCGGCGCGTAACCCGAAGTACGTGCGCACCGTGATCGGCGCGCCCATGAAGGACCTCATCGGCAGCATCGAGGGCAAAGTGCGCGTGGTGAGCGGCAATCCCCTCACCGGCGACAACGTGGGCGCCGATGGCTACCTCGGCTTCTACCACAGCCAGGTGACCCTGCTGCCCGAAGGCGATGAGCCCAAGTTCTTCATCACCGATGGATGGGCCACGCCGGGCTTCAACACCTTCAGCGCCAACCGCAGCTTCCCCACTTGGCTGATGCCGGGCAAGAAGTACGCGCCCGATACCAACCAGAACGGTGAGGAGCGCGCATTC
>DAORNP010000252.1:0-1434 GCA_035441065.1 Flavobacteriales bacterium
CCAAGGGGCCCTGGCCGGGGAAGGCGTAGATGGCGGGATCGGCGCTCCAGAGCGAGGGACCGGTGAAGGGATCACCGCCGTTCTGGTTCGCATCGAAGATGCCCGGACTCGTGGCGAAGTTGCCGTTGTCGCCCATGGCGATGGCGGTGGGCAGGCTCATGAAGTGCCCGGCATTTGGGTCGCGCTGCCACAGCTGCGTCTGGTTCGGTTCGCCGGGATTGAAGAAGCGCACTGTGCTGCCGCCGGTCTGTGACACATCCTTGTTGATCACCCAGATCTCATTCCTGGCAGGATCAGGATGCCACGACAGGTCGCGGGGCGTGAGCAGGTCCTCATCGTCGTCGCCGACTACCACAACGGTGGGCTGCCCTTGCAGATATTGTGGTACCAGATCGGGGATCGGCGCGTTCACCCACAGGTTCGCGGTTCCCATGTCATTGCTCTCATCCTCATCGGCCTCCCCATTCAGGTTGCTGGCCCAAACCGTGAGCACGGCTCCACCCGCATCAGTCGGAACCCATGAATCGGTTGTGTTGAACTCGAAGTTGTTGCCCTATGCGATGTTCAAACCACTGAAATCCTCCGAGAAGACCAGGTTGCCATTCAACGCCGCGTTCAGTGTGAAGCTGTTGATGGCTGATGATCCGAAGTTCCGCAGGGTGCCGCTGAAAGGCGTGCCCAAGCCAACACGGTTGTAAAGCGGGGTGGTGAGCGCGGTGACGCCCATGTCGAGATCGAGCGCCTCCTGCACGGTGAAGGTGAAGATGTGGAAGCCTCCGGGCTGGTTGAACTCACCGATCACCGATCCACTCACGCGTACACGGTAAGTGGCCTGCCCATCGCCCCAGCTATCGATGCTCACGATGTTGTACTGCGCGCCCTCGGTGAGGCACCATGGGCCCGTGGCGATGCTGGTGTTGTTCCCGTACCCGCCGGGAGGCGAGGTCTGAGTGCCGCCGCTGTTGCAGTTGAGCGCGCCTGTATTGCCGCCGATGAAGATGGGTGATTGCCCGCAGGTGTTGCCGAAGGGCACCAGTTGCCAGTAGGTCTCGTTGCCGTAGTCGTCGGTGAGCACATCGATGGTGACCTCCAATTGGCCGTTAGTGCATTGACTGAATGCCGGCAGCAAGGGCGAAGCTGCCAGGAGAAGAGCGGAAAGAGCGCGCATGGATGGAATGTTGGGGCGTGAATCTAGCTGCGGCACCCCACTATCGGCAGCTTCTCGGCGAGTACCGCCCGGCAGTCCTTGGAATGCTGCTTGATGCCGACGGAACCGCTACTGGAGGCTATCGAGGAATTGCTCCAGCTCCCGGTTGAAGCGAACCGGTCCTTCCGCGCTACTGAGGTGCGCTGCGCCGTCGATCACCAACATGCGGCTATCGGGCAGCGCGGCGTGCATGGCTTCACTGGTGGGCATCGGCATCAGCTCATCAT
>DAORNP010000252.1:1583-1832 GCA_035441065.1 Flavobacteriales bacterium
CGTGTGCGCTCAGAGAGCACCTTCGGGATCATGGCACGAGCGATCACCTCCGCGCCTTTGGCCAGCGCATCGCGGGCCGTTTGCTCGCGGGCGGCACGTCCTTCTCCACTGTCGGCCGTTGCGCGCGTGTTGCAAAGCACCAGGCCCTGCAAGCGCTCGGGCCAACGCTCAGCGAAGGCCATGGCCACATAGCCGCCCATGCTCAAGCCGCAGAGCACGGCACGCGTGAGGCCTTGTTCATCCATGAGC
>DAORNP010000253.1:0-1822 GCA_035441065.1 Flavobacteriales bacterium
TCGACTTCAACCCGCCGGTGATCACCGAGCCGAGCGTGCTGGTGGCGGAGTTCAGCACGGGGGTGGGGGCCATTCGAGACACGGACCTTCACGTATCGCCGAACCCCACCGCTGACTTGTTGAATGTGCGCTTACCGGCCAGCACGTCGGGACCGATCATGGTGATCTCCTCCGATGGGCGCACCCTCAACGTGCCTGTACGGATGACCGCGACCGGGGCACAGATAGATGTTCGGACATTGTCCAGTGGTGTGTATCAACTGCGCGTGGACGACCGCACAGCACGGTTCATCAAGCAGTAGCTGAACAGCGCTCCAGAATGATGAAGACCCTGAAACCAACAAGACCATGATGACCCGGACCATGCAGCAACTACTTGTTGTCGTTTGCATGCTCGTTGCTGTGCCATCGCTGGCGATTGACATCACCGTGTCAGTGATCTCACACGCCATCTGCACCAATCCGACCGGAGGCCTCAGCGTGAACGTGAACTCTGGCGTACCGCCCTACACTTACGAATGGAGCAATGGGGCCACCACACAATATGCGCTGGGCCTGCCCGCAGGCACGTACAGCGTTACGGTGACCGATGCCACCATGGAACAGGCCACGGCCCAAGGCACAGTGAACACGCTGAACAGCTATCCGTACAGCACCACCGCACCTGCGTTCCATTGCCCCGGTGAGGCACCGCGCGTCAGCTTCTATGCAGGCACGGAGAACGGCATGCCACCTGATCTCTCCACAGGGTCGCAACACGGTCCCGGCCCATACACATTCACGGCCGCGGGCTATTTCCTGGAATGGATGGAACTGCCCGATGCCTGTGCTTGGTTCTCCTACTACGACATCTCGGTGAACGATGCGCAGCCCAACACCTTCATCACCATCAGCTACACCGATGGCACGGGTTGCCCGGGCAGCTTTGGTTTCGATGTGCCACAGGCCATTGTCCTTCAGCAGCCGCAACCGTTGAGCATCACAGGCTCCTGTACCAATGGCAACTTGGGCAGTGCATGGGTTTCGGTCGGGACGGGTGGACAGACCGTACGCTTGAAGAACAGCCTCGGTCAGTACGTGGGTCTCGGCAACTACTGCTCTGGATATCCCGTGAATGCGGATGGCACGGTGCAATTCACGTCGCTGGCACCCGGCTCCTATTGGGTGATCGTGGACCACGACGAGTTCAACCAGTATACATCCGGTGCGTACTACAACCTCATTTGCCGCGACTCCACCGAACTGGTGATACCCGACCTGGGCACCACCTGTGGACTGATCAGCGGCAGGGTGTACGTGGACAACAACGCCAACTGCGCCCTTACCGGTGGGGAGAACCTGGTGCCGAACACCATCGTGGAAGTGACGCCCGGCCCCTACTACACCACGACGAACAGCTACGGCCAGTTCTCCCTGCAGGTGCCGCTGGGCACGTACAGCCTTGCGGAGCAGCATCCGGTGCTGGAACAGAGCTGCCCGGCCACGGCGGTGCTCACCGGGCCCACGTTGAACAATGCCGACGTGGCTTGTGCCGGCGGTGAACCGCTCGATGTACAGCTCACCATGGCCAATGGTCCGGCAAGGCCCGGCTTCGAGGTGCACTACGCCATTGATATCGACAACCTGACCCCGGCCACCACGGGCACTGTGACCTTGACCATGACCTTCGATCCGGTGCTCTCGTTCATTTCGGCCATTCCACAGCCCACGAGCGTTGCAGGAAACGTGATCACCTGGACCGCACCATGGTTCAACATGTACACCGCCTTCGAGCACAAGGACGTGAACGTGCGCCTGCAAGTGCCTCCCGACGTGGGGCTGA
>DAORNP010000254.1:0-214 GCA_035441065.1 Flavobacteriales bacterium
GGCCGCTTTGACCTCTAGTCTTCAGCATCCACGATCAGCACGAGGCCTTCGCAGCCGTGCGCTGTGCGCCTCGCGTATTCTCCCAGCCCTGCACGGTTGGCCCATGGCCCACCTTCACGAAAAAGCCCCCGGTGCGCTAACACCAGGGGCCGGTTGCTCCATGTCCCACTAACACGCGAATGAAAATGGAAACGAGCTAGGCAAAGGTAGGGCG
>DAORNP010000254.1:392-1783 GCA_035441065.1 Flavobacteriales bacterium
AGGGCCACAAGGATCTTGTGCTGCTGCCCGCTGTTCGTTGCGCCTTTCCTTGCTTCTGCTCAAAACCTCGTGCCCAACCCATCTTTCGAGGAGAACACCGCCTGCCCCGTGACCATCGGCTTCCAAGGCTTTTCCAAGCCGCTGCATTGGGAGAAGTGGAACCAATCACCGGATTACTTCCACACCTGCGCTGGTTCTCTAGGCGGGGTGGATACCTTGATCAGGGTGCCGCTGAACGGCTTTGGTTTCCAGTACTCCATGCATGGCGATGCCTACGTTGGCATGTATGCCTATGGAACTACTGGTGGTGGTGTGAATTACCGGGAGTATGCGGGTTGCCAGCTCTTGGAGCCGTTGGAAGTGGGGGAGAGCTACGACCTGAGCTTCTTCACCAATGTTGCGTTCGGTGGCAACTATTGGCCAATGACCTGGGCCTGCAACAACATGGGCATGCTCTTTACCATGGAGCAGCGCACATGGACCGGGAATGGTGGGATAGCATTGCCATTGCCCAACCATGCGCACTTGTACAGCCCGGCAATCTTCAGTGATACGGCCAATTGGACCGTGGTGAGCGGCAGCTTCGTGGCGGATAGCGCCTACCAGTACTTGGTGCTTGGCAACTTCTTCAGCAATGCACTCACCGATACCTTGCACTTGGTGCCAGGGCCTTCGCTTGGAGCCTATTTCTTCGTGGATGGCGTGTGTGTGCGGAAGACCGGACAGCCCTGTGAGTTCACCATCGGCATTTCTGAACCAGAAATGCCAGGCCCTTACCTGTGGCCGAACCCTACTTCGGAGGTCATACAGGTTCGCGCGGGCGTAGGCACGCGCTGGCAGGTGTTCGATGCCTCGGGCAGGCTGATGGCAGACGGGGTGAGCGCAACGGAGTTGCTTGAGTTACCCGTACATCGGTGGGCGCCCGGGGAGTATGTCCTGCGGTTGCAAGGCGAAGCAAGGAGGCACGTTCGTTTTGTAGTGATGCGGTAGCATCGGTCCGGTCTTCGAAGTTGAACAACAACAACGAAGACCATGAAACAGAGAAAGATCTTGGGCTGCCTGGCAGCCTTGGCAATGACGCTCCAAACGAGCGCACAGTGGTTGACATCTGGAAATACCATTAACGGCGGTGAGTGGTTCGGCGCGGATGGCGGCAGCACGGTGCCGCTGCAGGTCCGCCACGATGCGAACTACCCGATCCAGTGGTTCACTGACGCTATTCAGCGGATGATGCTGCAAGAAACAGCCACCTACGGCATTGGCCAGTTCAACGGCCAGGTGAAGAACGGCGCGTTGCTCTTATGCCCCGATGTGGACCAGTTCTACACCAATGGGGTGAGCTGGTCGACCCGATCTGGACAGTCATAGGCCAAGTTTAAGGTGTGTTGCTG
>DAORNP010000255.1:0-1658 GCA_035441065.1 Flavobacteriales bacterium
GGAATGAGGTGATGAAAGCGGTGAACGAAGCCGCCTTCGAGCGCAAATACCTCTTTGCCTGCCACATGCAATTGCTGGCATCGCAAGGCGCCGAAGGCCGCTTCCGGCATGAACGCGGCGAGGCCCATTTCCTCGACCCCAACGTGATCCGTATCCAACGGCCCGGCCATGTGCTCGATGTCCGCGCCAACCATGTCATCATCGCAACCGGAAGCAGGCCCCGCCATTTGCCCGGCATCGACGCCGATGAGCGGCGCATCCTCACCAGCGATGGCATCTTCGGCCTGGAGGAGTATCCCCAAAGCATCGTGATCATCGGTGCTGGAGTGATCGGCTGCGAGTTCGCTACCATATTCTCCTTACTGGGGAATACGCGCGTTCACCTCATCGACCGCGCTGAGCGCATCCTGCCCTTCGAGGATGCCGATGTGAGCGAAGTGGTGGCGCAGAGCCTGGAGCGCCGCGGAGTCGTCATCCACCGCCAAGCGAAGCTCGAAAGCATCGCGGCCATCAGTCCCGATCGCGAGGGCAACGAAGTGGAGTACCGCCTCTCCTACCCCGACGGTCGCCTGGAGACCGTTCGCGTGCAGAAGGCGCTCCTCTCCGTGGGCCGCATACCGAACACAGATAAGCTCGACCTCGTCGCTGCCGGCGTGCGAACCGAGCCCAAGACCGGCAACATCGTGGTGGACGGAACGCGCACAAGCGCTCCGCACATCCACGCCGTAGGTGATGCCACTGGCGCGAACATGCTCGTTAACCTCGGCGAGATGGAAGGACGACATGCGGCAGAGTGCATCGCTGGCAGCTCGCCCGACTCCCTCATCTACGACAACATCAGCACCATCATGTTCCTCGATCCCGAAGTGGCGGGCGTGGGGCTGAATGAGCAGGAATGCCAGAGGCGCGGCATCGCTTACCGCATGGCACGCGTTGATTACGCCTGCCTGGCAAGGGCCATCGCCATGCGGCGCACCAAGGGGTTCTTCAAGGTGATCGTAAGCGATGATGCCGACATGCGCATCCTGGGCATGCGCGCCGTGGGTGAGCATGCGAGCAGCGCCATCGAGGCCGTGAGCCTGATGATAAAGCTGGGCATTCCCGTGCATGAGCTCGCGAACCTGATTCATCCGCACCCCAGCATCACCGAAGGCGTGCAGGAATGCGCACGGCTGCTGCTCGGCTCAAGCCTCTTCAAACCGGAGATCTTCGGCGACAAGCTGCGCTGCGTGGCGTGGGCACCGGAGTTGCCAAGCGTAAGGGCTGCTTAGGACCTATGATGCTAGTATTCTGAATAAGCTGGTAGCGGGCAGTCTACGGCAGACAGCAGACAGCAGGCAGTACCATTACCTGATAAGCGATTGCAAGGACTGCGTATGCCCACCGTCAATCAACCTGCGCGAAGCCAAAATCAACAGCGCAAGCTCAAATCATCCCTTGAGCTATGGAGGGCCGGGATCACTGAACTCCGGATTGTTCAGGAACTCATCATCCGTGAGCATGTTCAGGAAGGCCAGCAATTGGGCCTTCTTCTCCGCTGTCAGCTGAAGACCGCCCACCGTGTATTTCATGAACGGACTGATGGTCGGGGATGGATGCCCTCCACTGTTGTAATGCTCAATCACTTCTTCCAGCGTGTTGAATCGCCCGTCGTGCAT
>DAORNP010000256.1:0-1550 GCA_035441065.1 Flavobacteriales bacterium
TGGCACTTCTCTGCGCCTGCGGCACAACCGAGCAGCCCGTGGAGCGAATCACCTATCCAGAGACCCGCCAAGACTCAACAGCAGGCGACGACCTGCACGGCACCTGGGTGGCCGACCCCTACCGCTGGCTCGAGAACGATACGAGTGCCGAAACAGCCGATTGGGTGAAGCGCCAGAACGCGGTCACCAACGCCTACTTGGAGAAGATCCCCTTCCGCAGCGCGTTGGCCAAGCGTTATGAGGAGCTCTACAACTTCCCGAAGGTGTATGGCCCTATGCGTGTGGGCAACCTCTACTTCGTCTGGAAGAACAGCGGCCTGCAGAACCAAGCCGTGATCCATGTGCGCGAAGGCCTCAATGGCGAGGACAAGGTCTTCATCGACCCGAACCAGTTGGATCCAGCGGGCACCACCACCAATAACCCCATCGGCACCAGTAAAGACGACCGGTACATGGCCGTGAGCGTGCAGAAGGCAGGCAGTGATTGGCAGGAGATCATGGTGTATGACCTCACTACGCTTCAGCCTACTCCCGACCTCATCAAGTGGAGCAAGTTCAGCGGCGCATCGTTCTACAAGGACGGCTTCTTCTACAGCCGCTACCCTACTCCGGCCAAGGGCACCGAACTCAGCGCAGCCAGCAAATTCCAGAAGGTGTATTACCACAAGCTGGGCGATCCGCAAGAGAAGGATGTGCTCGTGTGGGAGAACAAGGCGAACGGCGACCTCTACGTTGGCGTAGGCGTAACGGAGGAAGAGGAATTCGCCACGCTTTACATCAGCACTGGAACGAACGGCTACGAGATGCATTTCCACGACCTGCGGAAGGGCGGCATCCCAACCCCTTCGACCCAATGGGTGGCCTTGCAGACCGGCTTCGATCACAAGACCAGCATCGTTGACTTCGTTCCTGCCACGGGCAAATTCCTGGTGATGACCGAAGTGGACGCGCCCAACTATCGGCTGGTGGAGGTGGATCCCGCGAATCCTGCGCAATCCAACTGGAGAGACATCATCCCCGAAGCGAAAGAGCTGTTGCAGGGGGTAAGCACCGGCGGCGGCAACCTCTTCGCCGAATACCTGAAGGACGCTACCAGCCGCTTCTATCGCATGAAGCTCGATGGCAGCGGAAAGCAGGAGATCGCCTTGCCCGATATCGGCAGCGCAGGCGGCTTCGGCGGCAAGCGCAACGACACCTTCAGCTTCTACAGCTTCACCAGCTTCACCGATCCCGGCAGCATCTACAAGTACGACTACGCCACTGGCCAGAGCGAAGTGTGGTTCCGCCCCGAGCTGAAGTTCGATCCCGCGCAGTTCGTCACGGAACAGGTATTCTATCCCAGCAAGGATGGCACGAAGGTCCCGATGTTCATCGTGAGCAGGAAGGGCGTGAAGCGCGATGGCAAGAACCCCACCCTGCTCTATGCCTACGGCGGATTCAACATCAGCCTCTCGCCGAGCTTCAGCACCAGCCGCATGCTGCTCCTGGAGCAAGGTGGCGTGTTCGCGCTGGCCAACCTGCGTGGCGGCGGCGAGTACGGCGAGGACTGG